>JAYKJG010000417.1:0-3189 GCA_035286285.1 Prochlorothrix sp. | reverse complement strand
GCTTCTAGGTCTTCCGGAACGCGGTAGCTGTGGAGATCACGGATAATTTGCTTGTGGGTTGAGTCAAGGATAGCAAAACGCCAAATTTCACCGAGGGTAATAGCGCCGTAAAGGCGATCGGGGTGAGGCCGATCGGGGATTGTTGAAGCCTCACCCAGTTCTTGATCCAGGGCGATCAGTTCTACTGCGAGTTGATTGAAGCCCTTGTCCAGATCACCTTTTTTGGCTTCGATGATGAGGAGTTGTTGCTGCGATCGCAGTAAATAATCCAGGGAGCCACTGAGACGATCGTCGATTTCTAGGGGATATTCGCTATAGATCCTGGCATCGGTCAGTTTTGCGACCTGGAGCAGGATGGGGGCAATGAGGAATTCGCGTTTGGCGGTTTCTGAGGTCAGGGTGATTTGGGGCAGGATTTTGTAGAAAGTTTGTTGCAAATCTTGAATGGTGGCCCGATCGGCGTTGAGAGCAGTGGGAAGGTCGATCAATTGGGTGCGGAAGCTGTAGCCGAACAGTTGGGTAATTTCATCGGTGGGGTAGTTGAGGTGATAGTAGTCGCTGAAGGTATATTGTCTACCCGGTTTGAGGATCTGGCGGACCATGGGAAGTGGGGGGTAACTTTGTAGGGGGTAACTTTATGGTAGGGAAGGATGGGGAGGTTGCCCCGATGCAAGGGTGCCATGGCGGTAATCTCCCAGTAACAGGGGTAGCAACAGGTGCAGGACTGAGGCGATATAATGCGGCGTAACCATTGTTACGTTTTGCAAAGTTGCCCCGCTGCCTCTTGCCTATGGACTTACTCGATCGCCTCCAAGCCTGCATCAACCTCCTGAGCCAAGCCTTCACCCGCATCGTCTTCTTTGAAATTGGCCCCTTCCCCATCATCGTCATGTGGCTCTTGCTGGGGGCCATTTTCGCCACCCTGCGCATGGGCTTCATCAACCTGCGCGGCATGGGCCACGCCCTCAACGTCCTCCGGGGCCGCTACGACACCGACGACGAAGCAGGCGAAGTGTCCCACCTCCAAGCCCTGTCCACCGCCCTTTCCGCAACCGTGGGCCTAGGGAACATTGCCGGGGTCGCGATCGCCCTTCGCATGGGAGGGCCAGGAGCCGTACTGTGGATGACCTTGGGGGGCTTTTTGGGTATGAACACCAAATTCATAGAATGCACCCTGGGCCAGAAATACCGCGTCATGCAGCCCGACGGCACCGCAACGGGCGGCCCCATGTACTACCTCAGTCTGGGCTTAGCTGACCTGGGCAAGCCGCGCCTAGGGCAAGCCCTGGCGACCTTTTTCGCCATCTGTAGCATTGGGGGCAGCTTGGGGGCGGCCAGTATGTTCCAGGTCAACCAATCCTACGGAGCCGTGGCCCAAATTCTGCCGATTCCCAACTGGCTCTATGGCTTGGTGATGATGGCTTTGGTGGGGTCGGTCTTGGTGGGGGGCGTGCAGCGAGTGGGCCAAGTGGCCTCCCTGTTGGTGCCTGCCATGTGTATCATCTATGCCGGATCGGCCCTGTGGATTATTGGGGTCCATGGCAGAGCGTTGCCGGAAGCGCTAGGGACGATCGTCCAAGGGGCGCTCCATCCAACGGCGATCGCCGGGGGAGCCGTGGGCGTAATGGTCCAGGGACTACGGCGGGCTGTGTTTGCCAGCGAGGCGGGGGTGGGTTCAGCGGCGATCGCCCATGCAGCCGCCCGCACCCAGGAGCCAATCCGGGAAGGCTTGGTGGCCATGCTGGAACCCCTGGTGGATTCTGGCTTAATTTGTACCCTCACGGCCCTGGTGCTGATCCTCACCGGAGCCTATGCCGACCCTGCCCTAGCGGACCTGAGCGGTTCTGAGCTAACTGCCGCCGCCTTTGCCTCGGTCATTCCCTGGTTTCCGGTCATTTTAGCGATCACGGTCTTCTGTTTTGCCTTTTCCACCATGATTGCAGCGGGATACTACGGAGCCTGTAGCTGGAGTTTCCTGTTTCAAAACAGCAATATGGGAATTTATAAGGCGCTGCTCCTGGGATCGATTTTTGTGGGGTCGATCGCCACAGCCACCGCCGTTGTGG
This sequence comes from Prochlorothrix sp., assembly GCA_035286285.1. GTDB lineage: Bacteria > Cyanobacteriota > Cyanobacteriia > Prochlorotrichales > Prochlorotrichaceae > Prochlorothrix. Next base: position 1,123 of record JAYKJG010000417.1, on the reverse strand, counting down.
ACTTTAGCGACGGCATGTTTATGCTGATGGCGGTGCCCAATTTGCTGGGGGTTTACTTCCTCTCCAATGGCGTAGCCCACGACCTCAAGGACTATTTCCAACGCATGAAAACCTGGCCCAGGGTTGAACCTCAGCCCACGGCCCTGTCTGTCCCCCCGATCGCAATTTCCTCGTCTTCGCGATCGTCCCCTTAGGGTTGCTGGTCTGCCCCCATGGCTCCCCTCTGGGGGCTGGTTGACTGATAAAAATTCTGCTGGGGGCACGAAAACCACGCCCCTACCAGACCCATGGAACTGTAGGGGTCAGGTTCCCTAACCCACCCGCTGCACCTCGGTTTGACCCTCTTTTGTCAGTCAGGCAGGGAGCGCGATACCGTCGCAGGGGGGGATAGGGTTGAGAGCGGTGGGATTTTGCCCGCTCTTGCAATCTCCTGTACACTGTTGCATATAAAGCTGAACCTAGGCGTAAGCATAAACTAAACTGCAACTGATCAAAGCCCACAACTGACTTCAGCCCGTATCATTTCCAGACGATTCATCAATGCGGACTCAATCCTGAAGCCAAGTTCAAGAGGTAGGAAAATTGTAGGGAGCATCCCACTTTAGCGATTTAACCGATCGGGTCGGGGCAATCCCCCCGTGGTTGCCCCGGTTTTGGGCCGAAGAGGGGAGCCACAGGGGCACGACCCCTACCCAGATATCTTCAAAATAAAATGCACCCAAATTGTAGCCCACAGCATTCTCGATCGGTGTCTGGTGCTTCTACCGGTTCTCAGGGTTCCCTTGCCTTTCTATCCTCCAGCCCCAACGCCATGTCTCAGGCATCTTTCCCATCATTTTCCGATGACTCTAGCCAATCCTCATCCCCATCCCTACGCACCAAGGATGAAGTTTTAGAGGATGCCCAGGAAATTATTTACGATTGTCTCTTTAGCTCCATCCAAACCGAGGAACCAGAGGCAAGCCTAGAGCTATTTAGGTCCATTTTCCTAAGCTATAGTGGAACCTTTTGTGATGCCTATTTTTTGGCCATTCAAGAACTCGCCTTTAGTAACCAGGAGCAGGTTTATCACAACACCCTCAAGCGCTCCTGCTACATCTTGATCAACAACTGGGAATCCCGC
>JAYKJG010000416.1:0-9095 GCA_035286285.1 Prochlorothrix sp. | reverse complement strand
TTGGGAGCATTCCAGCAGCCTAGGGCGTGTCATCAACTCACCGTAGAACCCTTGGGGTATCAGAGTGATACGCCCGCCCCAGTTTGATCGGCTAGGGGCTGTAATCCTGACCCTCAGGGCATTCTAGGACTAAAGGATGACAGCCCCTAACCCTAGGGGTCATGCCCCCGCCTGTCCTGAGGGTAGCCGAAGGGTGCCGACCCTCTTGGAGCGACGCACTGGAGCAACCCAGCCCCTAACCTGGCTCAAAAGGCTTGTAGTGCGGACTTTAGTCCGCCCCTTGGCAAAAGTGAAATGCACCCAGAGAGAGTGCCACCCCATCGCTTAACCCGCCCCAGGAAGATGGGTTGGTGGGTTGTTGCTGCGATCAAGGCGGCGATGACGGGAGGGGGCGATCGCCGCGATCGCGGCAGGGGGCGATCGCCGCGATCGCGGCAGCAGCTTTTACAGTTGGCTCAACAATTTGCGGTAGGCTAAACGGTGGGGTCCAGACGGAATAGAGCGGGCAGTCAGCCCCGGTTCTGTCGCCCCGTTGGAACCGTGAATGCAGTTTAAGGTGAAGGTTTAAGATGACTCGCGCTGTTGTAAAGTTTTCCTCTGAGGACTGTGGGACTTGTCACCGCATGGCCTTTTATGATGCCAAAGTTTCCCAAGAGTTGGGCTTGGGCTTTATTGATGTCAAGCTTCAGGACCGGGAAACCTATGGCAAATATCGGAAGATTTTGCTGACCCAGTACCCCACCAAAGAAGGGATGGGCTGGCCGACCTATTTGATTTGCGATGACCCGGAGGGGGAGTTCAAGATTTTGGGCGAGGTCAAGGGCGGACATCCCAAGGGGGAATTCCGCGATCGTCTGCAAAAAGTGCTCGATGAGGCTGCTTAATTGCTCACCAGTCGCCAAAACCCGTTAATTAAGGCGCTGCGTCAGTTGCACCAGCCCAAGGGGCGACAGGAACAGCAGCAGTTTCTGCTGGAGGGAACCCATTGGCTGACAGAGGCGATCGCCCTGGGGCACCCCCTAACCCTGGTTTGTGCGACACCGGACTGGTGCGATCGCCATCCGGACCTGTGGCAAACCTTGGCGCAGACCGCCGATCGCTGTGAAATCCTCAGCCCCGATCTCCTGGCCTATGCGGGAACAACGGTCAACCCCAATGGGGTACTGGCCACGGCCCCTTTGGGGCGGCGATCGATGCCGCAGTTGCCCCTGCAACGGGCGATCGCCCTGGAAACCCTCCAAGATCCCGGCAATTTGGGCACTTTAATCCGTACAGCGGCGGCGACGGGGGTTGAAGGGCTGTGGCTTACCCCGGATAGCGTCGATCTCTACCATCCCCGCGTGCTGCGGGCAACGGCGGGGCAGTGGCTGCGGTTGCCCATGGCGACGGTGCCGGACTTGGTGGCCCAACTGGAGGCGGCTAAGGCGGCGGGAATGCAGGTCATTGCCACAACGCCCCAAGCAGACCTCACCCATTGGCAGGTGGATTGGAGCCAGCCCAGTGTGGTGGTGCTGGGGAATGAGGGGGCGGGGCTGTCGGCGGCGGTGTTGGCGGTGGCGGATCAGCGGGTGCGGTTGCCGTTGCTGGGGGGGGTGGAGTCCTTGAATGTGGCGATCGCCGGGGCGGTGTTGCTCTATGAGGCGCTGCGGCAGGAGTCCCAAGGGGGGGGCGATCAAGCTCAGGGACTGCGGCGATCGAGGGCGGCTTGAACCGCTTGCTGCTGATCGCGGCGGGTCATCCAACGGTGGTAGGTGCGGGTGTGGATGGCGACGGAGTGGCCCATCATTTTGGCAGCAACGCTGTCGGGCAAACCCAGGTTAATGGTGCGCACCGCCCAGGCATGGCGCAGGTCGTAGGGGGAAAAGGGCAGTTGGTAGCGGCGGAATTGGCGGGTAACCCGTTGGCCGATGTTTTGGAGGGTGGTTTCGGTGAGGTCGGTGTTGACCTGGGGCAGGCAGATGTCTCGTAGATTAAAGCGATCGACCCACTCCGGCAAAAAAGGCCAGACTTCATGTTCCCCCGTTTTAGTGGTTGCCAAAACCCGAATGGCGGGTAAGGTTTCTCCCTGGCGCAGAGCGCTGTAGTCGCAGAAAAAGACCTCATGGTTGCGCAGGCCGTAGGTGGCCATGATGCCATAGACGAATTGCCAAGCTGGATTGGGAATGGTGGCGAACCGATCCAAAATTTCGGTATCGGCGGGGAGGGTTCTGGCTTGGGTTTTGCTGGGGTTGTAGTTGCCGCTGAGGGATTTGAGGTTTAGGGGTAAGTCCAGTTTTAAGAATTCCGCAAACGCGCCAAGGGCGGTGCAACAAAGCTGGCGACTGCGGCTGTGGGGTTTATAGCTCTCGATCGCCGCATAAATGGCCTCATTGGCGCTTAAATGGGGCTTTTTTTGGCTTGTCTGCTGGAGGCGGCGCAGGTAGGGTAAATAGGCTCCGTCCCAGGTGCTGCGGCTGGCGGCAAGGTTGGCCGATCGATCGCCCTGGTCCCAGAAATACTGCTCAAAATCCTGGATCTGCTGGGCAATTCCCCCAGTTCCCTGGCGCGTTTCCAGGGACCAAACCAGATAGGGGTGCCAATCAAAGGTTTTGGCCAGCAGTTGGGCGGCGATAATCTTGGCTTCCCGTTCTGCGGCCTTGATCCCGTCGGCGGTGGCGGGCAGTTTGAGGCTGAGGCGCTGTTGGTGGGGCCGCAGGCGCTGACTGCCCGGTTTGGGGGGGAAAGTGGCCCGTAGGTTCAGTTTTTGGCCCCGTAGCTCGATTTGTACCCCTAACTGAGCAATTTTCAGCCGCTGATTAATTTTCTCAATCTGCTCTAGGAGCTTAGCCTGCTTCTGAGGATCTAAACCCTGAGTCCCTTTGTGATGAGAACTGACCGTCATCGTTAGCTGTCCAGGGCAGCGGGCAGGGTGAAATGAAAGGCGGTGCCTTGGTTGCGACCGGCAGACTCGGCCCAGATGCGACCGCCGAGGCGATCGATAATTTGGCGGGCGATCGCCAGCCCCAACCCCGTGCCCCCCACCGTGCGCCGCAGGGCACCTTCTTCTTGGTGGAAGCGATCGAACACCGCCTCCAGGCGATCGGGTTCAATGCCCCGCCCCGTATCCGCCACTGTGACATGGAGCACATCCCGACCCTCCCATTGGGCCGAAATCATCACCGCACCATTGCTTTCCGTAAACTTACAGGCATTATCCAGCAGTTTCGCCAACACTTCCACCAACCATTCCCCATCCACCCGCACCAGGGGCAACTCCTCCGGCAGTTTCACCGTCACCGTCGGCAGCTTATCCTTCACTTGCCGCGCCCGAATATTGCTCAGGGCCATGTCGAGGCACTCCTGCAACGACAGCAACTCCGGGTTCCACTCCACCCGCCCACTTTCCAGCCGCGACAGCATCAAAAAGTCCTGCACCAAGCGCCGCAGGCGTTCCGCATCGGTCATGGCCGTCTCAATCATCACCTGGCGCAGTTCAGCGGGCATATCCGGCTCCGTTGCCATACTTTCCAGGCAGACCTGCACCGTAGACAGGGGGGTGCGCAGTTCATGACCGACGATCGCGGTGAGATTGTCACGGGTGCGATCGAGGGCGGCCAGTTGCTGATTGAGGTCTTCCAGGTGGGCATAGGCGCGGGCCTGGATCAGGGCAACCCCCACTTGGTCGGCGATCGCCTCGGCTAGGGCAATTTCCTGGGGAGTCCAGCCCGACCCACAATGGCCACAGTGGTGCAATTCCAGCACCCCAATCAGTTGGTTTTGGTGCAGGACCGGCACCAGCAGCCAGCGGCCAATGTCCCAGCTTTGGATCAAGGCTTGCAGCAGGGGGGATGGGGTCTGGGCGGGATCCATGGCCACCAGTTCAACGGCGCGGTGGCTGGCCACAAGGGTTTGGAAGAGGGGATTGGTCTGGAGTGGCCATGGTTGGCCCTGGAGGGAAGCCACCGCTCGGCCCAGGTACTCATGGCGAATCACCACCTCCCCATCGCCCTCACGGCAGGCATAGATCAAGCAGCGACAGGTACCCAGGGCTTGGCCCAGTTCCTGGGTCGCCACTTGAAACACTTCATCGGGGTCGAGGGATTGGCGAATGGCGATCGTAATCAAATTCACCAGCCGCTCCCGCTGCTCCTTAGACTCCAGGGAGCGATAGGCTTTCATGAGCTTATACTGACCGGCCTGGAGGTAGGTCAGCAGCCGCCCCGCAAAGGGTTCCGGACCCAGCCCAACCAGGGACTCCGGCTGGTCGGGGAGAAAATCTCGGCGGGCTGTGGCGATTTTGTCGGCTAGCTCCGGGCGGTAGCGCAGGATGTGATCGAGCATCAAATGGGCCGCACGGCAGACAACGGCCCGATCGAAGGTCCAAATTCCCTCAAATTGGCGGGATTGATCCATGGCTTGCTTGGCCAGGGGGTGCAGGGTGTCCCGCTCATGGCAAATCAGGCAACTGGCGGACCGATGGCCCACAATAATCAGATTCCACTCTTGGCTGAGGGGGTCAGCGGGATCAAAGGCGACGGTTTCATAGTCCCCCGATCGGCTGGTAAAGTCGGTTTCCGGGGCAGCAAGGACATACACCTGGGCGGTCTGGCGAGCAATGCGGCGATAACGGTGGGCTTCCTGGCGATAGAAGCGCTCCCGCTGAAAAGTAGCAATAATCAAGGGCCGATCGTCGGAAGCCAAGACCTGATCTTCCATGGCATGGGAGAGGGCGGTCAGGGAGGTTTTGAAGAAAATCTGCGGGTGAAGCGTGTCCCGTCTCCCATCGGTCTTCAGTTCTTGGATCAGCGCATCCAGCGTCGAAGTAGGCATACGTTGCTCAGCAGACTCAGGTGAGGTCAATCCAGTGCGTTCAGGCTCCTATTTCTCAAGTCTACTAGACTGCGGCCCTCCCCAACCCCTCTGGTCTGAACTAAGACAACACTGGCATTGTCGAAGCAGATCCCTGGGGAGCCATCTCAGCGGCGATGTTCCCCCCCTTTCCCGTGGGGACAGCTTGCCCGCGTGGGGAGCGAGACCCTCCCCCTCAAGGGGTGCAAAACCGCTGCCGGGGTCTACTGGGGCAGCCACGGGGGGCTTGCCCGTGCCCCATCACCTCAAGGTAGCCACTCAAGGTAGCCACTCAAGGTAGCCACTCAAGGTAGCCACTCAAGGTAGCTACAGAGGGCTTGCCCCGATGGGGGACAGGACTTATACCAAATCCGACTCATCTCGATTCGTTTTGGTAGGGGCAATCCCCCCGTGGTTGCCCCTGTATTTGGCGGTCAGAGGGTCGGCACAGGGGCACGACCCCTGCCCGTTTATTCTGTTTCAGGCTCAACTTCAGGCTCAACGGATTTGGTATTACTTGGCCTCCATCCAATTGGGGCCAGAATGGACTTCAACCTCTAGGGGCACGGCCAACTCAACCGCTTGGGCCATAGTGGCCTTAATCAGGTCCGCCAACACCGGCCACTCCTCCGGCGGCATTTCAAAAACCAGTTCATCATGGACTTGCAGCAGCAGTCTGGCTTGGTAGGGCTGGAGCAGTTGCGCCATCTTGACCATGGCCACCTTAATAATGTCGGCGCTGGAGCCTTGGATGGGAGCATTGGCCGCAGCCCGTAGCAAAGCAGCATCCTGCTGACCCAGGGACTTGAGGTCATCCAGATCGATCGCCGCCGGGTCAGTGCCCCGTAGCTTTTGCAGCCGATCGCCGCTGAATTGGAAATAACGCCGCCGCCCCAGCAGCGTGGTGACATAGCCCAGGGCGATCGCCGATCGCGACTGGTTCTGAAGATAGGCAAAAACCTGGGGATAGCGATCGTGGAAGCGCTGCAAAAACAGCTTGGCATCCTTGAGGGTCACCCCCGTTTCCCGCGCAAAGCGTTGGGCACCCATGCCATAGATCACCCCAAAGTTAATCACCTTGCCTAAACGCCGCTCTTCCGACGTAATTTCGCTTTTTTCCAGCAACAGCTTCGCCGTCAAGCTATGGACATCTTCCCCCGTGCGGTAAGCTTCCAGCAGCACCGGCTCTTGGCTGGTATGGGCGAGGATCCGCAACTCAATTTGGGAGTAGTCCGCCGTCACCATCAGCCAGCCCGGTTCTGGGAGAAAAGCTTTGCGGATTTGGCGACTAAAGGCGGTGCGAATCGGAATATTCTGCAAATTGGGGCTAGAGGAAGATAAACGGCCCGTAGCCGTCACCGCTTGGTTAAAATCCGTGTGAATGCGCTGGGTTTGGGGATGAACCAAGGTCGGCAAGGCATCCACATAGGTGGACTTGAGTTTGGCGAGGGTGCGGTGTTCTAGAAGGTAATCCACCACGGGATGATCGCCGCTGAGCTTTTCTAACACCGCTGCATCGGTGGAATAGCCGGTTTTGATTTTGCGGGATTTTTTGATATCTAAGCCTAAATTATCAAATAAAATCGTGCTGAGCTGCTTAGGAGAAGCCAAATTAAAGGGAATCCCGGCAGCTTGGTGGGCTAGCGCCTCCAAACGATCGAGTTCCTGGGCCAGTTGTTGGGACAGTTGCCCCAGATAGTCCGTATCAATGCGAACGCCTTGATCTTCCATAGCCGCCAGCACTGGCTCTAGGGGTTGCTCCACCGCAGCCCGCAGATACTCTAATTCAGGGCTTTGGGCCAGTTCTTGCCCTAAAACCGGCACTAAGCGACGGGTCACATGGACATCCATGCCACAGTACTGCGCCACGTCAGCAATGGGGACAACGGCGATCGTCTGCCCCTTGGGTACCAGTTCCTTATAGCTGGTGGTCTGGATTTGGAAATAGCGATCGGCCATGGCATCTAAACTATGGCCCTCGTCGGGATTGAGCAAATAACTGGCCAACAGCGTATCCCAGACGACACCCCGCAGGGTAATGCCTTGGTGGTGCAAAATGCGGCGATCGAACTTGGCATTTTGCAACGCCTTCGGATAGGCTTCTGACTCCAAAATAGGCCGTAAAGCCTCTAAAGTGGGCCGAAGCTCTAGATTTTTGCCTTCCTGGTGACCCAGGGGAAGATAGGCAAGCTGTTCCGGCCCTTCTCCCCAGGCACAGCCTAACCCCACTAACTGAGCCTCACGGGGATCCAGGGCGGTGGTTTCCGTATCCCAGGCCACGGGATTGTGGGGATCCGTACATTGGCGAAGGCGATGGACCAACTGGGCGAGGGCTTCCGGGGTTTGGATAATCCAAGGGCGCAGGGGCTGGCGATCGGCTTGGAAGGCCAAGGTATCCGCATAGGTCCAAAATTCGGGATCTTCCGCCTCCGCCCTGGCTGGGTCTGCACTAGACTCAAACCCTTGCTGGGAAGCTGCTAATTCCGGGTCTAGACTAGCCTGATCAACACCTTGCTGCGGGGAGTCTAGGGCAGTTGCGGCAGTGCCCTGGGCGGCTTCGGCTGCTCGCAGCCCCCCCAACAACCCTTGCAGGCGGGGTAAGCGCCGAAGAGTTTCCTGGAGTTCTAACTGCTCTAAGAGTTGGGTAATTGGCTCTGGGGCAAAGCCTTGGAGTCGGCAGCGATCGAGATTTTGCCCCAAATCCGTACTCATCGGAACTTCGGTCATAATTTGGGCCAGCCGCTGGGACAAAAACGCTAAATCCCGCGCAGCCTCCAGCTTTTTAGCCAAAGTAGACTTCACCTCCGGCAGACGATCGTAGATAGCCTGGAGGTTGCCATAGTCCTTCAGCAACGTTATGGCGGTTTTGGGTCCAATGCCCTTCACACCAGGGATATTATCGGAGCTATCACCACAGAGCGCCTTATAATCCACCACCTGCTCCGGCGGAACCCCTAACTTCTCGATCACTTGCTCCCGCTGAATTTCCGCTGGTTTACCCGTTCGGGCCTTGCCATAGACCGCACTCATATAAAGCACAGAAATCCGCTTTTCCGCATCAACAAGCTGGAATAAGTCCCGATCGCCGCTCAAAATCTTCACCGTATACCCTGCGGCGCTGCCCCGCAGGGCCAAAGTCCCCAAGATATCATCAGCTTCATAGCCAACCTCCGTAATAATCGCCAGTCCCAGGGCTTGCAGCACGGCCTTGAGGTTTTCCACATCGGGACGGAAGTCCTCCGGTGGAGCATCGCGGTTGGCCTTGTAGTTAGGGTCAGCTTCGTGGCGAAAGGTGGGTTCGGGCCGATCGAAGGCAATGGCGAGGGCTGCCGGTTGTTCATTGCCCAGCACTTCCATCAGCGCACTGAGGAAACCATGGCAAACGCTGGTGGGAATGCCGGTGGAGGTGCGCAGTCCACCGTCACGGCTTTTAGCAAAGGCATAGTAGGCCCGGAAGGCGAGGGAGTGGCCATCAACAAGGAGGAGGGTGGGCATGGGATAGGGTCTGGCAAGGGTCTGGCAAAAGGGGGGAAGTTTCAGATTAGCATCAGACCCAAACGGGGATCTATAATGCCCCCCAGGGACACAGCCGCCCCGGCTCGCTGGACACCCTGCCCCCGTCCCCCCGCTGTTTGCCATGACTCTGTTTAGCATTGGCCACTCCAATTTAGACGCAGCCCCCTTCATCGCCCGTCTCCAAGAGCATGGGGTCACAGCCCTGGCGGATGTGCGCTCCCATCCCTACAGCCGCTTTCTGCCCCACTTTAACCGCGCCGCGTTGCATAAATGCTTGGTAGATGCGGGGATACAGTATGTCTTTCTCGGCCAGGAACTGGGCGCACGGCCTGAGGATCCGGACTGTTACCAGGACGGCAAGGCGATTTATGAGCGAATTGCAGCAACAGAGCGCTTTAAGCTGGGTTTACAACGGTTGCGGCGAGGGCTAGAACGTTATAACGTGGCGATTATGTGCGCAGAGCAGGATCCCTTAACCTGTCACCGGGCGATTTTGGTTTGTCAACAGCTTCGGCGGGAGTCCTTTCCCATTCACCATATCCTCAAAACAGGTGAGTTAGAGAGTCATTTTGATCTGGAAACCCGGATGTTGGATCGTTACCAGTTCCGGTATGCAGAGCAAGGTTTACCGTCCCATGCTCAGTTGTCGCTGTTGGTTCCTGAACAACCACTTCGATCGCGCGAAGACTGTCTCCAGGAGGCTTACCGCATCCATGGGCAGCAAGTTGCCTATGTTGAACCTGAAGTTGCAC
>JAYKJG010000415.1:0-16007 GCA_035286285.1 Prochlorothrix sp. | reverse complement strand
ACGGGCTGGCCCCCCTGGGCCGATCGCGCCTGATCTAAGGTTGCATTGACCCGATCCGTAGCCCCTGAGGGGAGATTGTTGGCAATCAGTTGCTGGAGCAGGGCAATGGAAGCTTGCTGGGCTTGGGCCTGTTGGGCCAGATACTGTTTCTCCCGCTGCACTTGGTAGTTGCCATAGAGCACGGTGCCGATCGCCCCCGTCCCCAGGCTCAGCAGCGGCGCAATACCGGGCACCCAAACATTTTGCAGCAACAAGCCATAGTGCAGCCCCAGCAGGCCCAAACCAGAACCGCCCACCGCCCCCATCCAGTGCAACGGATGCTGAAGACGGGCACTGAGACCCGCCCCCACAAAGCCCCACAGCGACAGCCACACCCACTCCGCCCACTCCGGCCACACCTGAAGGGGTTGGCGCGTCCCTTCGGCAAGATCGAGCAGATAACTAATAATGTGGGCATGGAGATTGACCCCATAGAGATCGCTGTAGGGGTTGCGAGTGCTGGTGAGGGGGCGGGGGTCCGCGTCCGATCGCGATCGATGTGCGCCGGTATAGGGCGTAAAAAAGAGGTCTTTACTGCTGGGGGCAACATTCCCGATCAGCACAATCTGATTGTGGACCTGATCCCGGAGCGTCGAAGCATTGGCCAGCACCGCACTGACGGAGAGGATCGGAGCAACATCATAGGGGGTGCGGTAATTCAAAAACAGTTGATAGGCCCGATCGTCCTCGCCTTGGTAAGCCCCCGACTGGGAATTGAGGGGCGTAAGGAGGCTCTCACCCCAGATAATGCCGTCCGGATGGTCCGGCGCATTGGCAAGGCTAAAGCTGGGATCCTGGTCTTGGAGGTACTGGTACGCAACCCGCAACGCAAAGGAAAAGTAGGTTTCATCGCCCTTGGAGGCCAACAGCATAAACCGACGCACCACCCGATCGCGATCGAGGAGCAGATCGTTAAAGCCCACTTGCTCCCCAGGGAGGGCCGGGGGCGGGGGCACATAGTTTTTATCCCCAGTGCCCAATTCCAGAATCCCGACCAAATTCGGGGCGCTCCACTGCTCTGCCAGCGCCTCCGTACCCGGTGGATGCTCTGTATTGCGGTAAAGGTCGAGGCCAATGACACGGGGTTGGTAGCTCTGGAGGGTGCTCAGGACTTGGGCCAAAATTTCGTCGGGAAGGGGCGTTTGGTAGCGATCGAGGTCGTCTTCCGTAATCCCCACCACCACAATCCGAGGGTCAGCGCTCTGGGGCGGTTTGAGGCGAATCATGCCATCGTAGGCCGCAAATTCCATGCCCTGGAGCCAACCCCGACCCGGTAAGTTGGTTTCACCCAAAGCTTTCAGCCCCCCCACCACAGTCGTCGCCAACAGACCCAAGACCAAGGCCGATCGGGGCCATTGCTCACTCAGGCTCGGTTGGGTGGTTTGAGTCGATCGTTGCCACCAAGTTTGGACTGCTGAGAACCACTGCATAACCCTGTTGAGAAAGTGTGAAGAGTGCTGAGGCGTAGCGGGCTAGCTGATTGACGAACAAAAGTAGGTTAAACCGAGGCGCAGAGGGCGGGTCAGGAAACCTGACCCCTACCGTCCCACCAGTCTTGTCAGGGCACAGCGGGTCAGGAAACCTGACCCCTACCGTCCCACCAGTCTTGTAGGGGCGCGGTTTTCGCGCCCCCGGCAGAATTTTTTGTCAGTCAACCAGGCGGGCTAGTTAAGGGACGGGGACGGCGTGTTGCATTCTTCATCCGTCGGCACACGGGACCAGGGTTAATTTCCCCAAAAGGGTCTCCAGCCAGTCTATGGCAAATACCCAGAAAAAACGAGCCTCTAGCACCTGACCCGCCCAGCCCCCAGACCGTCCCCCCGATCCCGTAGGATACAAAACGCGCTTCCTACCCAACCTGCAACCCCGCACACCACAACCCACCTCCCCAGGAGCTAACCCCATGACCCCCAACGCCCCCATTCCCGTCGTCGTTAACGGAGCCACCGGCAAAATGGGCCGGGAGACCATCAAGGCCATCGATCGCGCCGAAGACATGACCTTAATCGCCGCCCTTGCCCGTAACCCCGAACACATTGGCCAGGATATCGGCGAGGTTATTGGCTACCAGCCCCTAGAAGTCCCCATTACCCATGATTTAGAAGGAACCCTCGCCTTTGCGGCCCAGGAAAAGCAATTACCCGTTGTCATCGACTTTACCCACCCCGACTGTGTTTATCACAACGTGCGATCGGCGATCGCCTACGGCGTGCGTCCCGTTGTCGGCACCACGGGCCTGAGTCCCCAGCAACTCCAAGACCTTGCTGACTTTGCCGATAAAGCCAGCGTCGGCTGCTTGGTCATTCCCAACTTCTCGATCGGCGTTGTCCTCATGCAACAGGCCGCAATCCAAGCCTCCCGCTTCTATGATCACGTCGAAATTATTGAACTCCACCACAACCAAAAAGCCGATGCCCCCAGCGGCACCGCCGTACAGACCGCGCAACTGTTGGCAGAACTCGGCAAATCCTACAATGCCCCCCTCGTCACCGAAACCGAAAAACTACCGGGCGCACGGGGAGGCGCAGCCGGTGAAGGCATCCGCATCCACAGCGTTCGCCTACCGGGCCTCATTGCCCACCAAGAAATCCTCTTCGGCGCACCGGGAGAACTCTACACCATTCGCCACGACACCAGCGATCGGGGCTGCTATATGCCGGGAGTCCTGCTCTCTGTCCGCAAAGTTCTGGGCCTCAAGTCCCTCGTCTACGGCCTCGATAAAATCCTCTAAATCAGCCCGTAGCTACTATTTGGGTGCATTTCACGTTTACTACGGGACGGACTAAAGTCCGCACTACGGGACGGACTAAAGTCCGCACTACGGGACGGACTAAAGTCCGCACTACGGGACGGACTAAAGTCCGCACTACGAGCCTTTAACTCGTTCCCACGCAGAGCGTGGGAATTCCTCCCTGGGCGCTCCAGCGCCCTCTGTCTCCCTAGTGGGGGCGATCGTCCCGGTTACAGGAGCAATGGGCTGGTTTGTTAGCAGAAATTTTGGGTCACGTAGATTTTGAGGGTTTCTGAGTCTAAAACTACGCCGATGCCCTCCCGATCGTAGGTTTCCGTCAAAATATTCTCTCGATGCCCCGGACTGTCCATCCAGCCCTGGACCGTTGCCTCCGCAATATCCAACTCCGTCATCCACTGGTACGCCGTCGGGACACCGTTATAGGTCGTCACCGAATGGAAGCGATCGGTCATGTAGAGGTTCTCCGCAATCCCCTCGGTGTAGTAGCCGGGATAATCCTTACGGCAGCGGTAGTTCTGGGCAAAGCCCCGATCGGCGGGGGTCGCCCCATCCGGCGTAACATGCTCAAAATACTCCCGATCGGCCATGTCCTGACTGTGGGCGCGGGCAATGTCTACCAGCACATCATCCGTCGCTAAAGGGCGCAAATCATGGGCTATGCGCTGCTCATTGGTTAACTGATGCACCTGCTGCTCAATTAAGGCCAAATCCAACACCGGAGCCGTCGCCAAGGGGTCGGGCTGAAGATCTTCGCAGCCCATGAGAACTAAGGTTCCCCCCAGGACCGCCGCTAAAATCGATCGCATCTCAAAAGCTCCCTAACCGACGATATCCTGAGCATATTCCCGGACTGCTTGGCGAGGAATACTACAGAAGCGCTTCACCGTTAAAACAAAGTTCTTTTGGGTAATGCCGCCCTTAATCAGAATTTCATAGTCAAAGGCCAGGGTCTCTGACCCTAAATAGGCCCGCACCAGCACATACTCGCTATTAATCCGGTTCACCGCCTCCAAGCACTCACTGCGACTCGCCTGGGGATCCAGCCCAAACAACGTCAGCAACCGAATACGATCGCAGTTGGCCTCATTAATAAAAACAAAGCATTTCACCTCCTCACTGACCATCAAGTCCCCATCTTTGTCGAAGCTTACGTCCATGAAAGCCCGCTCAAAGAGGTCATAGAGCATGGAAATGGAAACATTATCGGGGGTAATCAGACTCTCTGGGGTGAGAGGATCCTGAACGCTCTGGGGGGTTTGCATGGTTGGAGGTGTTGAAACAACAATCGTCCCAACAGCCGTTAAGCTGGGGACTGAGGTCTTACTTCACACCCCCTATTGTACTCTGTCAGATAGAGCTATCGTCACCCTCAGCACAATCTCAACCCGATTTCTCCCCTTGCCCACCCTGGCAGAGGGGCCGAGGGTGAGGGGTCTGGGTCAAAACAAGGGAAGATAACTGGATATGGTCGCAAAAGCGTTAATTTTTGATGTTGATGGGACGATCGCCGAAACCGAGCGCGATGGTCACCGCGTTGCCTTTAACCAAGCCTTTGCCGCAGCAGGGCTAGACTGGGACTGGTCGATCGCAACCTATGGCGAACTGCTGGAGATATCGGGCGGAAAAGAGCGCATTCGCCACTATTTAGAGCAATATCTAGAGCAATACCTAGAGCAATACCTAGAGCAATATCTAGAGCATTACCCAGAACAACACCCCAAGCCAGAGCACTATCCCCCCGCCATCCCCCAAGATCCCTCAGCCCTCACCAGTTGGATTAAACAGCTTCACCTCGACAAAAGCCGCCGCTACGGCCAAATTCTCAGCCAAGGCACGATCGCAGCCCGTCCCGGTGTGATTCGCTTAATCCAAGAAGCCCGCAGCGCTGGAGTTCGCCTCGCCATCGCCACCACCAGCGCCCTTGACAATGCCCTCACGGTCCTACAAACTGCCCTTGCCCCTGATGCACCAGACTGGTTTGAAGTCATTGCAGCCGGGGATATTGTCGCCACAAAAAAACCCGATCCAGCAATTTATCGCTACGTTTTGGAACAAATGCAGTTAAATCCCCAAGACTGCATTGTTTTCGAGGACTCCGCCCAGGGGGTCCAAGCGGCAACGGGGGCCGGACTGCCGACGATCGTCACCGTCAACGGCTACACCCACAATCACGACTTTAGCGGCGCAACCTGGGTTCTCAGCGACCTTGGAGAGCCAGATCAGCCCTGTAGCGTCATCAGCGGCAATCTCACGCCCCCTTACTACGTCGATCTCAACCGTCTACCCACACCATAGGGGCAGGGTTTCCCCGCCCAAGGCAACACCTCAGCCTATCCGCCCCTAGGACGCACCGAGAACCTTGGCAAACCAACGCTCGTAGCGATCGCCCAAGGCCCGCAGCGAAAACTCCGCCTCCGCCTGGGCACGACAGGCCCCCCGGTCCAACTCCGGCAGGCGATCGATCGCCGCCACCAACCCCGCCACCGAATCCGGCTCCACTAACCAGCCCGTTTGCCCCGATCGCACAATCTCCGCTGGTCCCCCCCGCTCGTAGGCCACGATCGGCACCCCACAGGCCAACGCCTCCATCGCCACATTGCCAAAAGCCTCCACCCAGCGCGGAGTCATCAGCAACCCCCGGCACTGCCCCAACTGCCGCTGCAAGTCTGGCGTAGACAAAAAACCCCCATAGCTGACGGGGGCTTTTGGATATTTCAACTGCAAATCCTGCCAATACTGGGGATTTTCCAATTTCCCCCAGATTTTCAAAGGGATTTGACACTGCTCCACGGCGGCTAAGGCATCTTCCAAGCCCTTCTCAGGAGTTAGGCGACCGACCCACGCAAGGCAGGACTGGGGCTGGGGGTTGAACTGGTAGCGCGACAGGTCGAGGCCGTTGCTGAGGCAGTGGCAGCGATCGCCAAAGGAAAAGGTCGCCGCCTGTGCCCGTGTATGGACCCCAATGTGGTGGGGGTGGGTTTGCAGGACCCGATCGATCGCCTCATCCATCACCGCACTGAGGGAACCCATACTGATTAAATGCAACAGCGGGGTTTGCAGGAAGGGCGTTAAATAGAGCGGAAGCCAGTCATAGGCAAAGTTGAGAATCAGGTCAAAATCCCCCTGAATTTGCCTCACAGCCTCGCCCATGGCAACCAGGCGACTGTTCGGGCCGATCGTGACCGGTGTGTCTCGCCCTTGGTGCTGAGCAGAAACGGGGGCCAGCCCCCCCACCTCCATGACCTGAAGCGGGGTTGCCCCGATCGCTCCCTTGAGCATCCCCTGCACCCCCAGCGCCGATCCTGCTGCGGCCACCACCGTCACCCGATGCCCCAACTGCATTAACCCCTGGGCAACATTGACCAAGGTCAGTTCCACACCGCCCCCGGCCCCCGATCCCAAATAGCCGATCGGGGTGGACCAAAACAGCAGGTTCATGGCCTAGCGGGTTCCTGAAAACTCAAAATGTTCTGCCTCGCCCAAAAGGCAAGTACTCAGCAGGGTTTGCTGGTCTAATTCCGTCGTTGTCGCCAATCCCACCGCACAATTCGCCAAAACATCCGGTAGGCGACTGCGGCGACAGGTTTCCAGCACCGGAGTCACTAAGGCGGTCTGTCCTAAAAAGGCTTCATGGGCCTGAATTTCCGCCACACAAACCCCCAAGGCCAGGGGACGACGCACTTGATAGCAGTTTTCCACGATCGTCATCGGCATCACTCCCGAAGCGGACAGGTCCAACTCTTCCCTGCCCGTTGTCATTGCGATCGACTCCGCGATCGTCGTCGCACAGATCGCCATTTCCTCAGGCCGTAGACTTTGGGCACAAACCGTAGCCGTTTCCTGGGCCGTTAACCCCACCGCTTGCAGCGCTGCCCCACAGGCAATATAAGCTTCGGTGCTGCTGGTACGGGTCAGGTTCTCGGCATGGCTGGGGCTAGGAACCGCTAGCACGAGGCCCACGGTCGCCAAAACACCAGTTCCCCAGACAAAAGACCGGATAACACAAGACTGATCCATGGTGAGAACACTCCTCAAGGGGTCATTAGAGTAGTTGAGGGGAAAGGGGTGCATTTCTTTTTTGCTAATGTATGGACTAAGGAGACGGACTAAAGTCCGTACTACGGGATTTTTTGGTACGAACTAAGGAGACGGACTAAAGTCCGTACTACGGGATTTTTTGGCTGCTCCAAAGTGAAATGCACCCCGGAAAGGCAACCCCCCCCTAGACTATATAGTCTGGAAGCGCCGATTTAAAACCCTGATCTGGGATCGCCCTTTGCGGTTACCCAGGCGGAGTAGGGTGAGGCTGCGGAATCTAGGCTACACCGTAGCCTCCTTACGGGGGCGGAAGAGGTGGTCATGGCTGGGGTTATAGAGCTGCGATCGCCGCTGGTCCGTCGCCCCTACCTGATCCTGGGGGCGCACCTTCAAAGCGGGGCTGATCACATATAGCGTCGTGCGGATTAAATTTTCGCGGCGAGTTACCTCTGCCATTTGGTGCAACGGCACCACCCAAAGCTGCTCATCGGGCCAGTCCAGCCGGTAGCCGATCGCCACTGGAGTTTCCCGATCGTAATGCTCCAACAGCGCCGCCTGGGCACGCTCCACATGACGCGCCGCTAAATATAGGCACAAACTAGCTTTATGGGCTGCGAGACTGGCTAATTCTTCCGATTCCGGCACCTGGGTCCGGCCACTGATGCGAGTGAGGATAATACTTTGGACCAAGCCCGGAACCGTTAGTTCTAGGGCCAGCTTGGCCGCCGCAGTTTGAAAGGCACTAATGCCCGGAACCACCTCAAAGGGAATCTCCGCCTGAGCAAGGGCTTGCATTTGCTCGTGAACTGCGCCATAGAGGCAGGGATCGCCGGAATGGAGCCGCACCACGGACTGGCCCTGGCGCACCCGATCGATCATCAACGGCAGAATTTCTTCCAAGGTTTTATTCGCCGTGGCGATCGTCTCCGTTTGGGAACCTACCATCGTCAGGATTTGGGCCGGAACCAGGGAGTTTGCATACAGCACCACATCGGCCTGGGCCAAGAGACGGGCCGCTTTTAGGGTCAGCAGTTCTGGATCGCCGGTCCCAGCACCAACGATGTACACCGCCGGAGCGAGGGGAGCCGTTGCAGCAAAATTCGGGAGGTTAAGAGAGGCGGTCATGGGGTTTGGATTCATGGGTTCAGCGCCCCGATCGTACCCGGTTTCCCCCCGCCCAACTCACTCCAGTTCTAAAGACCGAATTAAATTGAGCAGATTCACGGGATCCGTAAAAATGCCCCGCTCCTGGGCGAGGGTCACAATGCGATCGTAGTCGCGATCGGACTCCGGCGAAGCCCCCGATCGATGGGGCCAATAGGTACGGCAGACATAGGCCGCCGCCAAATCCTCCGGCAACACCGAAGTTAGCCGCAAATCACAACCAATCAAAATCGCCTCCGCAAACGTGACCCCCTTCACCGTCGCCCCCCGCAGTTCCAGTTGAATCAGCGTCGCCCGATCGCAGCAAACCTCCGCAAAATTCGTCAACGCAAACCGAAGCTGCATCAAAGAAGCCTCGGATAAATTAGCCCCCTGAAAATTGGCACGGGCGCAATTATTTTTATACAGCGTTGCCCCTTGCAAATTGGCCCCCTGCAAGTTGGCATCCACCAAGGTCGTTTCGGCCAAATTGGCCCGCCACAGCACCGCATCCGTCAAATCCGCCTGCTTGAGGTGGGCCTGGTGCAGCACCGCATCCGTTAGCGTCGCCCCCCGCAGCGTCGCCCCCTTTAAATTCGCCAGCCCCAAGCCACAGCCGCTGAGATTGGCCAAAGACAAATTAGCCCCCCGCAGGTCCGCCCCCCGCAAATCTGCTTCCCGCAGGTTGGCCCCCGTCAAGTTACTGCCCACAAACTTGGTATTGCGCAGACTCTTCCCCCGCAGATCAATCCCCTGAAGATCCAAGCCACTGAGGTTTTTACCCCGCAGATTGACCCGGTTGAGTTGCTCTGCGTCCAGTTGCGCCAGCGATCGATCGCCCTGGAGCCGAATCACTTGCAGCCGCTCAAAGCGCGAAGCCGTACCAGCCTCAGCCGGTTGCGAGACCTGGGGACAAAACAGTTGCACCCCCTCGATCGCCAACGCCTGCAACGTTAGGTGGTGAAACCGCAACGTCGCTTCCAGCAAGTCGGGATTGGGCCGCTGGGCCGGTTGCACCAGCAAATTCAAAATTCCCGGTCGCCAGTTATATTGCAGCAGTTTCACCCCCCAACGCTCAAAACTCCCCTTTAAGATCTGCACTAACTGGGCTAAGGTTGCCTCTATCTCTGCTGCATTTAGTTTTGCTTCCACTGCCGCGATCGCCTCTAGATCAACCTGGTGAACCGTAGTTCCAGGGTTGGGATCCGCTGGGGCAGATTGAACCGGACCAGACACATCAGGCAGATCAGATAAACCAGACGCATCAGATAAACCAGACGCATTAGAGCCACGCGACTCCAGACCAGACTCAGGAGAAGACGAAAGCGGCAGAGAACTGGGAGGAAAGGAAGAGTCAGCGGGCAAAAAGGGGTTGGGTGACATAGGGGAGAGATTCCTTAGACCAGTTTTAGGTGCAGCGGTCAGGGAGAAACGGACCCAGGCCAGTCAACTGCATGACAGGGTGCATTTCACCTTGGAGCAACCCAGCCCCTGACCTGACTCAAAAGGCTCGTCGTAAAGGCTCGTAGTGCGGACTTTAGTCCGTACAAAAGTGAAATGCACCCAAGTGACAACTCAATCACAACTCCGGCGGTTCAGCCTTACGATCGCCGCTGCTTTCAAAACGACGATCGCGCATTAAGGCTAACAGCATCTCCTGCTCCGTCTGCATCAGCCAGTATCGTAACTGCTCGATCGCCATCCCCTCCACCGAAATCGCCGTCACCCCCGCCCGGACCCACTGGCCCACAATCTCCCGGTTCAGGGCCACCCCCGGAGCCGCCACCACACAGGGCAACCCCAACGCCCGGACCCCCTCAATAATGGTGGCGATCGCCTGCTGCACCGTTGGATAGTGCAACGGAATTGGAAGATTGGGGTGGGTGCTTTCGCGATCGAGGCCCATCAACAGCCGCCCCAAATCATTACAACCCACCACAAACCCCTGCACCCCCACATCCCGATACGCCTCCAACAAAAACAACACCGAAGGCACTTCCGCCATAATCCACAGCGGCAGCGGCGATCGCGCCGTTTGGAACACCTGTTGAATCTGATACTGGCGGCAAGCCACCTCCTCCGGGGTCCGCACAAAGGGCAACAACAGCCGCAGCGATGCCCCATGGCCAGAATAGTGGCACAGTTGCTTCAGCACCTCCAATTCCAAGTCAAAAACCGCCGGATCGCAAAGATGATTGAGGAGAGAGGGCGAAGCAGCGCCATGGGGAGCGGGCAAGGGGGCATGGGAGAGCAGTTCCGGCACCCGGAAGTCAAAACTGCGGTAGAACACGGGCCGATGAGGCATGGCCTGGAGCACTGGCAACAGCGCATCCCGCAGCCGTTCCACCAACTCCTGACGACGACCCTGGGCAATCCACGCTTGGGGACTGTGCTGGTCCAGAATATGCAGAAAGAACCACTCCGATCGAATCAAACCCACACCATCCACCTGTTTTAGGGCCGGATGCGTCAGGGTTTTGGGGTGGCTCAGGGTTAGGAAGATGGAGGTTGCCGTAGGATAAGGGACGGCAGATCCTGGCCCATTGGGGGATGGGGGCAAGGGCTGGTGGGGCAGGTCAGCAGTCTCCCCGACTGGGGGACGATCGGGGAAGGGGCCAGTTTCAGGCCGATCGGCGGGATCAACCCGATCGGCCCGATCGGTCTGGCTAGAGGCACTGGATGCACTGGATGCACTGGATACACTGGATACGCTGACAGGACTGGACAAACTTGATGTGCTGGCAGAATCAGGCCGATCGGACCGGCTGGACGCACTGGCGGGACTGGACGCACTGGATGCACTGGATGCGCTGGATGCACTGGACGCACTGGATGTGCTGGACGCACTGGATGCACTGGCGGGACTATAGAGCGATCGCCAATCGTCAGGGTTCGGTGTACCGAAAGCAGAACCCAAACCAGCACCAGAATTCAGGGGAGAGGTAGAAGAAGTCAGCATTGAGTGAGCGGACGGGTTAGCAGCAGGACTAGCAGCAGAACTAGTAGACCAATGCGGAGGATGGGCCAACGGGTGAGCAGGCCCAGGTGCAAAAAAGGGCACGACAGGGGAAGAAGCCAGGGCAGAATTAGATTCAGCAGAACCGCCCCTTTCCGCCGCAAACAAGCCCTCTGGTGCAGCATCCTCCAAATAAGCCGGATATTCCCCCCAATTAGCCCCGGTTTCTCGCGATATTGCACCCCCAGCCTTAGCCCCAGTCACCACAACTCCCGTAGTCAGCAGTCGCACCTCACCCCGATCGCCATCCACCTCCACCCAGTCCCCCGACTGAAGCCACTGTGTAATCCCCGCAACCCCCACCACTGCCGGAATCTGCAACTCCCGCGCCAAAAGCGCCGCATGGGAAGTCAGTCCGCCTTGCTCGGTGATCAGCCCTTTGCACTCGCTCAACAAAGGCACCAAAGCAGCCGTCACCCGCTGCACCACCAGGATGCTATGGGGCGGAATTGGCCCCTGTGCCTGTTCTTCCCAAGGCCGATCGGCGCTGGCAAAGCTAGCCTGTCCGACAGGCCGCGATCGATCGCTGGGGACCAACCAAACCGATCCCTGCACCTGACCCGTCGCCGCACTTTCCCCCCGATATACTTGGCTCCGGGGCTTTGAGTGGCTCAAAGGCAGGTGTGATGCTGTTTTTTGCTCAACCTGCACCCACAGGATCGGTAAGGTTCCATGGGGGTCTCTCTCCTGGGGTAAAACCTGGAGGGGTTTGGCTGGATCGATCGGCAGTTCTAGGCGATCGAGATCGATCGGACAAGCCCACTCCAACACCAAGCCCCTATGGCTAGCAGGCTTAAAACACTGGGCCAAGGACCACGCCGCTTGCACCAACTGCTCCACAGCAGCAGCAGACAGCAAAGGCTGATACTCCCGCAGGGCCAGCGGTTCAACACACAAACCCGTTGGGTCATCAAAACGATAGCTAAAACTTTGGTGGCCCAAGCGCTGGCCTGTCATTTTTCCAGCCAAGGCGATCGGCTCCTCCGGCCCAGCCGTTGCCACCATGCCCCCCTGCCAATGGTAGCGATCGGGCAAAACCTCCCCCCGCGTCAGCGCAAAGCCCAACCCCTGGCAAGCCTGAATCTGGACCTCCAAGCGATCCTCCTGCTGCTCCAGCGTCAGCGTACCCGTCAGGGCAGGCCGTTGCAGCCCTTGGACCAAAACCGCAACCCCCACCGACTCTAGGGGAATATCATGGCGGTGCCAGCACAGTAAACTTGTCGCCCGAAACAAAGCCGCCCAAATTTGCTTAATCTGCGCCACACAACTTTCCACAGACCCCGGACAAACCTGGGCCTCGATCGCCACCATTTTCAAAATATCCGTCTCTGTCCAACTTAACCCAGGGCGGCGCTGGGTCTGGGCCTGTCGCAGTGTGTGCCCTCCCTCTGGAGCATCCCCAGGGCGACCCGATCGGTCTGTTGGCCGAGAAGAGCGGTGCAGCGATCGGGGCCAAGAATACCATTGACTCTGAGATTCCGAGGTAATAACCCCACAGGGCCGCAAAATCACCATCGGGCTATTCAAGGTCTCCAAGGCTTCCCCTAGCGCCTCAACCCAGTCTTGGGGCCAGGACTGCTCCCGCAGTGCCGTTTGCAGCGCCCCAGCAACTTGGCGTAGTTGCAGGCCATCATCCACATCCAGCCACAACGTCGAGTTCGGAAAATCCATCAACAACGGGCTACTTCCCGTCACTTTACCCAAAAAAGCCTGACAGCGGCTCGCAGGAATCACAAACCCATTGGGCACTGCAAACCCCATTTGCCGCAGTTGTCCGAGCGCCAAAGCCTTGATGCCTACGGTGTTTTGATCTGTCCGCTGAAGATGATCGAGCCAGAGAAAAGGTTGCACAGGTTACTAGCAGAGTAGGACAAAAAGGGGGCTTACCGTTGGGCTTACCGTTGGGTTTACTGTTGGGTTCACTGTTGGGCGAAACGCTTACCTACGGAGGAAAGCGAGGCACTCACACAGTCAGCAGGATAGGAGGAAGATCGCGCCACCCCCCCAATATATTTAGTTTCCATCGGGTGCATTTCACCTTGGAACCTTTGGCATCGGGTAGGGGTCACGCCCCCGTGGCTCCCCTCTTCAGACCGACAACCGGGGTAACCCTGGGGGAGTTGCCCCTACCTAAATCCGTAAACCCGCCAAAGTGAAATGGACCCTTGCCCTCAAGTCTATATGCTTTTCCCCTAGTGGGGATCAATGCCATACCAGAGGTTTTGGATCTGGCGAATACAGGCTTCACGATCGGCCTGAAAAGCCTCAGCCTCAGCCCAAGTCACCGTCACATGGCCCAGCTTGCGACCCGGTCGGGATTCCGTCTTACCGTACCAGTAGACCTGAGCCTGGGGCAATTGCTCCAAAGCCGCCAGCCGATCGCCATAACTCGCCGGTCCCGTCTCAAATCCCAGTAAATTTACCATCACCGCCCCCGCACAGTTCAGCCCCGCTTCCCCCAGCGGCAACCCCGCCACGGCCCGCAACTGCTGCTCAAACTGGGAGGTTTGGCAAGCCTCTAGGCTATAGTGGCCAGAATTATGGGTCCGAGGGGCAATTTCATTGATTAAAACCTTACCGGAAGCCGTTAGAAACAGTTCAATCCCAAAAATACCCACCACCTCCAAAGCATCCACCAAGGTTTCGCCATAGTGGCAAACGGTGCGGGCCAAGGCCGGATCGATCGCCGCCGGAGCCACCACCACATGACACACCTGCTTCTCTTGGCGCGTTTCCACCACCGGATAAACCCGACGATCGCCCCCCGACGATCGGGCCACCATCACCGCCAACTCCTGCTCAAACGGCACATAGGCTTCCAGCAAAAAGGGCGTAGTCCCCACAGGCCGCACCAGATTATCCAATTGCTGCTGATCGCGGATAATCGTTGTCCCCTGGCCGTCATAGCCATGGCGACGGGCCTTCAGCACCGCCGGAAACCCCAAAGGATTCGGCACCGGCTCACCGGGCGACCACGGCAAAGACTCCAACGCCACAAACTCCGGCACCGGCAAGCCCAACTGTTGCAAATAACAGCGCTGCTCATATTTATCCAGCAACGGCGTTAAAGCAGCCAACGACGGTGCAAAACAAACCCCCGGCAACCGCTGCAACTGCGGTAAATCGACAAATTCATTCTCAAAGGTAATCACCTGGCAACGCTGGGCCAGCACCCCACTTGCCGTTGCATCAGCCACAGACGCAAGAACCATGGATTGAGCAATGGCAGCCGCCGGATCCGTCGCCTTAGCCGTTTGAATATGCAGCTTCAAGCCTAGTTTCTGGGCGGCAGGCCCCATCATCCACGCCAGTTGTCCCCCCCCAATCACGCCAATATCGATAATTGATGGGGAAGGAGAGGAAATGCTGCTACCCATGGCAATTTTCAGGTTCCATAATTGGCCATAGCTATCTTACTAGTAGACCGAGATATAAGTCCGGCCTCCATCTAGTCTGAGTGTTCCGACCCTGCACCTTAACCCTGAACCTGACTAGGCCACCCCCTGCTGCCTATCCCCTGGTACCCTATCCGTTGCGGCCAAGGCTTGGGCCACAGCAGCCAAAACCCGATCGTCCGTTAACATCCACGGGTGCAACCCCACCGCAAACGATCGCGATCGGCCCACCGGCAACACCGAACTTGCCGCCGGTACAATCATCAAATCCCACGGAGTCCAGAACGACGAAAACTGGACCCGCTCCAGTGCAGCCCAGTCCCGGTTTAAATCCGCCAAAAAATCGCTGCCAACGCGCATTTGGGTCGCCCCTACATTCCAGCGCCCATACCCCAGCCAAGTCCCCCGATGGGGCGAAGAAATCGTAATAAACCGCTGCATCCGTTCTAGACCGCCCAGACGTTGGCCATAATAGCGGCCCACAATCCCCCCCATGCTAAAGCCCACCAGGTCAAACCGCTGGCTCGGCCCCAGCCGCGCTTCCACAAAGTCAGCCACCTGTTGCGCCAGCACTTCCAGGCCCACAGCGCCATTACTGGGCGTAAGCGCCGGAACATGGACCGGCCAGCCCCGATCGCCCAAATAACGGGCCATTTTGTCTAAAACACGGGGTGTATCGTCCAGGCCATGGAGGAGAATAACGGGGTTTTGGATCACAGTTTTCATCACGGTCGAGAGATAGAGGGTTCAAGGCGTAGGGTAATCCCTGGGCTGCGCTGGGGTTGGAGGAGATCGGCCAGTTTTGGGAGTGAAGCTTGACGGGCTATCGCGGCAGAAACCCCCAGGGGGCTGGGGCTGAGGGCTATTGAGAAATCGCACCCCAAAATATTAACTTTTGTAAAAGAGCGGCTGTAAAATGGGAACGTATACCGATCGCGGCCTGACGGCCTCCCTAGCCTACTCCCATGATTCAATCCCTGCTGAAACCCTTTCAAAACCGTCCCAAATCCTACGCCCCGATCGAACTAACCCCCAGCTACAAAGTCCCCGTGGGCCTACTTCTCCTCGCCCTACCCTTGAGCATTCTTCAGCCCTTTGTGGGGGGTTTCTTTGGGCTTTTAGGTCTCTTACTGGCATTCCAGGCCAAAACCCTGCGGTTTTGCTTTAATGAAACCGCCTTTGAGCTATTTCGGGGTGAGACCCAAATTCGCAGCTTCCCCTATGCCGAGTGGAGCAACTGGCAAATCTTTTGGCCTGCGGTGCCCATTCTTTTCTATTTCCGGGAGGTCAAGAGCATTCACTTTTTGCCGATCGTCTTCGACCCCCGCACCCTGCAAGCCTGTCTCGAAGAGCGTTGCCCTCGGCTCTAGTCAGCGGGCCTTAATCCCTAGACCCCAAGCGCAAAGCCCAAACTCCCTAGTACTGCACGGCGGAAATACACGACCCCTTTCCGTGGATAGCCAACCCACCCCTAATACCCAATCCGTTGAGCCTGAAGTTGAGCCTGAAACAGAATAAATGGGTAGGGGTCGTGCCCCTGTGCCGACCCTCTGACCGCCAAATACAGGGGCAACCACGGGGGGATTGCCCCTACCGAAACGAATCGAGATTAGTCGGATTTGGT
>JAYKJG010000414.1:0-11168 GCA_035286285.1 Prochlorothrix sp. | reverse complement strand
TGCGGGAATATGAACCGATGCGGGAACTGGAAAAACGGCCCCATGACCTGCGCTTAAACAAAAACAGTCTGCTCAAGTCGGGCCTCCGGGTGGACTTTCTAGACGATGTGGATCTAGTCAAGCAGTCGGACTGGTTCCAGCACTACCTAGAGGGGGAAGTGGTGGAATTTTATATTGAGGGCAGCGGCGGCTATGCGATCGCCAACATCGACCTCATGAGCCAGGAAATCTACTTCACCAAGCGCGACGTGATGACCCACCTGGATCCCGTCATTTTCTTCTCCTACCAAACCGAATTCCCGGACTCTAGCACCCTGATCCGAGAAGCCCTGCACAGTTGCCTCGAAACCTTGAACCCCCGATCGCGCCTGCCCCTAACGATCGAAGAATCCAACCGCCTCAGCGACAGCCCCCTGCGCCTCCAGAGTACCCTGATGCGGAAATTGCGGCGATCGCTGCTATTCATAGCCGATGGCACTCCCTTGGTAAGCCTACCGGGGGAAAATCAGCCCCAGTTGGTGCCCAGCCCCAAGGTTTGTGTGGAGGTGGGCTATGCCTTGCAGTGCAAGCGATCGGAGCAAGTTTTGATTGCCCAACTGGAGCGATCGGACCTGCCGGGACAGTTCCCCTTTGATGTGCCCACGCCCCAAAAATTCCCCTTTACCACAGCGGCCAATCTCCGTAAGGTGTTGCTGCCCAGCCTGGAGTTACAACTCCAACGGTTTCGCCTCCTGTAGTTCAACGATCGTGACTGCACACCTGGGGATCAAGAACCTTGGTCTCTGGGGTAGGGCCAAAATTTGGTCACGGAAGCTACAAACTGGCGAAATCCGTAGATTTTCGGTATGTTGAGAGACCCATCGCCTCTAAGATGACAGCAGAGCAACCTTTCCCAGTCTTTTACCGAGCTAGATCAAA
Source organism: Prochlorothrix sp. (assembly GCA_035286285.1). Taxonomy (GTDB): domain Bacteria; phylum Cyanobacteriota; class Cyanobacteriia; order Prochlorotrichales; family Prochlorotrichaceae; genus Prochlorothrix. The sequence goes on along the minus strand of JAYKJG010000414.1, from coordinate 10,250 downwards.
TCAGTCTAGGGGCGAGACCCAGGGTAGTTGAACAACTCTGCTTTGCACTTTGTTAAGAGCGCGATGGATGATGCTGAACAACTTGACCGAGCAAATTGCCGATCGGCTGCTGGATATTTTTGAGAAAGTCATCGACGATCGGCGGCAGTACTTCCTCTACAATCCCGCTAAAATCCCCTTCCGCAGTTCTGTAACCGAGATTATCGAAGTTTACAGCACTAAAATGCACTGCTCGTCAGTGCCTTAAACCTGATTCCGGGGCCATTGGGCCTTGTGACACTGCCGACGGAAATCACATGAGATTAGGGTGTCGGGCTTAATGACACGATCGGATCTCGGAGTTTGGGGAACTGAGGGGGCTGATCTGTGGGAGACGGGGGAAGCAGTTTGGCAAGAACTGGAGCGATCGGCAGGAGTCAGAACAGAATTATCAGGTTCAGGCTCAATACAGCCCGAAATTCCCGCAATAGCCCAGGGAAAAGTGCCGATCCTTCCCCTAGTGCCACCCGTGGTGGTTGCGGCTGCACTCCTCGACGATGAGTCCTCACAGGAGCAAAGCTCCCAAAGCGCCCCTTCGTCTCCCTACTCCACCACAGCCGACTTTGAAAAGCTCAAGTGTTTGATTAACTTGATGAAAAGTGATGGTTTAGTGCAAGATGTAGAGAAGAGCTTTATTAAAGAGGTTCTGGCCCAGTCAAATCTCTCCCAGGAGCAGCTTCAGGCGCTTCAGGCAGGCTTAAAGTCAACAATGCCCTTGCCGGTTGTCTATGGCCCCTTTCGGGAGTCTTGGCGCGATCGCATGGCGTTACTGATGGATTTAGTCGCGCTGGCCCAACGGGATGGGGAGGTCCATCCGGCGGAAAAAGCCTATATTCTTGAGGTTAGCGCTAATGTTGGCCTACAAAAAGGTGAAATCAATTTAGTCTTCCGTCAGCAACAACGCTAGGTCGTCTTCTTTATTACCAAAATCCGAACAATTTCAGCTTATGAAACTCATTTCCCTAGAACTTAAAGGGTTTCGCGGCATTGCCAATCAAATCATTGACCTAAAGCCAGGATCCTTACTCTCAGGAGGACTTCATCCCATTGTCTTTATTGGTAGCAATGGCAGCGGTAAATCCAGCGTTCTAGACGCGATCGCCATGCTGCTCTCTTGGATGACAGCCCGCCTGCTGAAACCCAAGGGGCAAGGCCAATCTCTCCAGCAGTCTGACCTTAGAACCCCAGATGCGTCTCACACGTTGATTCGCTTGATCTTAGAGCTGGATACTGGCCCGCGTTCCACCATTACCTGGCAACTCGCTTGTACTCAGGCCGGATTGAACCCGAAAAGTACTGGAAAATATGACCAACTGAATGACTGGCTCAAGAGCTATCGCAACCGCTATGAGCAGCATCCCAACTTATGTTTACCTATTCTTGCCTATTACCCAAGCCATCGCCAGTTTAAGGCTTCACAAGAGCTAAACAACCTTAAAAAAGAGGGATTTAAGCGTTTAGACATTTATAAAGATGCTTTTCCAGAGCAGTTGGTTGATTTTGAGTCACTGTTTCAATGGCTCAACTATCAAGCCGCCGTTGAAGATAACCAGCGTCTCAATACCAACTTAGACCACAGAGACCCACAACTCTCGGTTGTCCGCAAGGCTTGCTCTCGCTTTCTAGAAGACTATGGCACGTTACATATCCACCGTACTGCAACAAATACAGCCGTTGTCGTCCAAAAGCACGGTGTAACGCTGGATATTAAGATGCTTTCAGATGGGGAAAAGAATTTATTAACCCTAGCGGGAGATTTAGCGCGGCGGTTGGCGATCGCGAACCCCGGCCTTGATGACCCCCTTCAGGGTGAAGGTATTGTTTTAATTGATGAGATTGAACTCCATCTCCATCCCCAGTGGCAGAGCAGCATTATCGAAAAACTCTGTACTACTTTCCCCCGCTGCCAATTTATCCTCACAACCCACTCTCCCCAAGTGATTACGAACCTAGACTGGGTTTATCTGCTAGATGCCAGCCCCCAGGGCACTATCTGCCAGTTAGTTCGTACCTATGGCAAAGATAGCAATCGCATTCTTGAAACCATTATGGGTACTCCGGAGCGATCGCCCGCGATGAAGGCCAAGTTCGATCGCCTCTTTCGCCTGATTGATGAGGGTAAGCTCTCGGAAGCCCATCGGTTTCGCCTTAAACTGCGCGATGAGTTACAGGAAGATGCGCCTGAACTGGTGAGAGCCGAGTGGATTATCAAGCGCCGTGAAGTATTAGGGAGATAGGTTATGAAATATATTCAAAAGCAGCCAGAGCCTGAGAGTCTGCGTAAATGGCGTGAGGGACAGCTAGCACTAGGTTCAAACTGCTATTTTAAGGCATTAGACCGTGAAGTGAAGAGGGTCGTGTATCAGGCATTGTGGGACGATCAAGGTTGGATCTGCTGCTACTGCTGCCAAGGGATTGCAGACCAATCCAGTCATATTGAGCATTTTGAGCCACAGAGCAACACTAAGGACAGTCAGGGCAATAATCCTTTATCTGTTACCTATAGCAATCTTCTAGCTTCCTGTGGTCCCCTACCGACAGATCCCAACGATCCAAAACAGGCTCGTCGATTTCCTCCACATTGCGGTGATTATCGAGGCAAGAAGCCAATACCAGTTTCACCCCTCGATCCAGCCTGTGAGTCTTACTTTGTCTATAACATTAGTAATGGTAAAATTGAGGCTAATTCCAAGAATGACAAGCAAAAACAGCAAGAAGCAAACCAAACTATTGATATTCTCAACTTAAATGATGCTGACCTAACGAGAACGCGCCTGGATGCCTTAGATGCTGCTCTCATAGAAATCGACCTTCAGGATCCCCAAGATGCTGCTGCCTTGCTTGCCGCCTCCAGCCAAAAACAGCTAGATGGAGACGGAAACGCCAGGTTTTCTCCTTTTTGCGTCATGATTGCTTACTATTTAAGAACAGAGTTTAGTCTTGCTTAGTTTACTTCAGTAGACTACAGCCTGGTTGACGGACAGAAAATTCTGGATTGGGCGCGAAAACCGCGCCCCTACAAGGCATTTGGGATCATAGGGGTCAGGAAACCTGACCCGCGCTCTATGCCTGGGTTTGGCCCACTTTTGTCAGTCAATCAGGACTACAGGAGGCGCAGTTGGGTTTTATCCGATGGGGTGAGATCCTCCGTGCTGTAGCCTTCCCCCGCCTCCTGGGCCTTGACCTTAAGCACCGATCGATCCCCCGATCGTGGCTCCGCCTCCCCCAACCACAACACCTGCGCCGCCTCAATCATATCCTCCGCCAACTCCGCCAACTCCGATCGGCTCGCCACATAGGCCGCCAACGCCTCCAACGGACTCAACTTCTGCCCCTCCCCCAACTCCGGCAACCGAGGCGCTGCACTGGGATTCACCAACTCCGGCTGAATCGTATAGCTGTGGGCAAGACTGAGGGCTTCCCGGAGCGGATTCAGGTCGATCGCCGCTAACTGAGCCGCCGTCACCCGATAGACCAAACGCACGATCGCCCCTTGCAGGTCAGCCTTCGCCAAAGCCTTCAGCAAAACCACCTGGGGATCGGGTTTTTCCGTTAAATCAACCTTAATCGTCCGAAAAGGCCGCACCGGCAGCGGGCAAAACTGAAATTGCACCGCTCTCGCCTCCTCGCCGTCAAGCTCATCATCCCAAGCTTCTAGACGCTCCTCTGCGTCTGGGGTTGCGGCTTCTTCGGTTTTCTCGATCGTAATCAGCACATAGCCCTTCTCTTCCTTTTCCTCACTGAAGTCCACCCGATCGAGACTGCCCGCATAGACCACCGGTGGATCCTGACACAGCACCTGATGACGGTGAACATGACCCAGGGCCACATAGTCAAAACAAGGCCGTGTCACTAAGGATAGGGGCAACGTAAAGCCCTTTCCCACCGCTAAATAGCGCTCAGCCCCATATTTAGCCGTATCAATCATGCCATGGGCCAACAGAACCGTGGGAATGCTGACCTCTAACTGGCGAATTTCCCCCTCTAGGGCCACGGCCAAACGATCGAGCAACTGCTGATTCACATCACCCAAGGATCGACCCTCCATTTCCGGGCGCGTTAGTAACGTGGAGTGGGTAAGCCAAGGGAGGGTAATCACCTGAACGGGGCCACTTTGGGTTGTAATATGGTGGGTTTCCAGGCGATCGCCCACAATAAAGCCCGGAACCCCCAAAGTCCGGTAAATACAAAGACTCGCACCCCCCTGGCCCTGGGTATGTTGGTCATGGTTGCCCACCAGCAGCACCGTGGGAATTTGGGCATCGACTAAGCGCCGAAACTGGGCCGCGAAAATTTCCTGGATATAGGGCGGGGGAGTGGCATCGGGGAAAGCATCCCCACCAAAGAGAACGAGATCCACGGGTTCGGCAATGGCCCGATCGAGGCTGAGGCGCAAACTCTCGCCAAAATCCTCTAAGCGGGTGTTTAAGCCCGTTGTGGGGTTGATATAGCCATGGGCAAAGCCACTACCGAGGTGAATATCAGAAAGATGGAGAATTTTAACCATATGGGCAACTTGGTTCTCCGCTAGGGGCGACGGGTTTGCTTGCGGTTATCCGGACTAGTGCGACCCTGGGCCAAAACCGCTTGGCTCGGCAACCTGCATCAGAATCCGCCGAACCCGGGCGCGATACTGGGGATCGAGGTACTGTTGCTGGAGCGGTTGCCACTGCTGCCAGATTTCGGCTTGATGGGCTGCAAACAGTTGCACCAGGTTCGGTAAATGGGTCTCAAGCTCTTTTTTAAGATAGCGATCGATCGTCGCCTGTTGCACCTGAAGATCCTGCCACTGGCCCAAAATTTCCTGCGCCCGCTTGAGATCCTGGACTAATTCCCCCAAACTAGGGCCGTAGAGGGGTAAAAATAGTTCGCTTTGGTAGCGGACCCGTTTAATGGTCTTGCGCAGGTGATGGAGTTGCTGGCTACGATCGGGGTTTTGCAAGAGCGTTGCTAAGGCGGGGCCATGTTCAGCCCACGGCAAGACCTGAAGTTGATCGTGGCAAACCTGAGTCCCAAAGCACCAACCGGGATGGCGGAATAAGGAACAGAACAGCGACAGCAGCAAATCCAGGGACTCAGTTTCCCAGGGGAGATCCGCCAAAACCGTGTATTTTGGCTCTTTTAACCAAGTGCGGTAGGTTTGCTTAAAGGCTTTGTAGCGATCGCCCACCAGCACCCCTTCCATCGCCCAAAATTGCTGCATCCGCTGCTGCTGAATTTGACGCAGAACATTTTCGAGGCGCTTTTGCTCCTTGGTCGGCAAGTGGGGCAGGGTCCGGCGGCTCAGGTCCACCTGCAACACATCCAAATCTCGCACATTGCCCAAACAGCGGGAAAGGTCCGCCAAGGCTCGACATTGACCGGGTTTGGGCATCTCCATCACCCCATCAAAGGTGTACAAAACACTGCGGAGGCGACGCAGCCCAACGCGCATTTGGTGCAGGGGTTCGGGGTCGCTGTCCTGAAGGACGGCTTTGCGGGCCTTGGTCGTTTTGCGGAAATGCTGCTGAATGGCTCCATAGACCACAACCCGCAAGGTAGGGCGAATAGCCAAGGGGGTGAGATCTTCAGCGGCGAGATTGCCGGGGGCCAGGGAGGGCAGAGCGGTGAGGGCACGATCGATCGCAGCCTGTGCAGCCGCTTCCGCAATCGCCAAGGGGGCAAGGTCCGGGGCAGCGGGGGCCAAATCGGGAGTTGTAGGCTCCGGTTCAGGGGCAGATTTTGACTTTTTCGGCCCGTTTTTCTTGCTTTTTGGCGGTTTTTCCACTGCTTTCGGTTTGATTTCTTCGGTTATCACTGCTTCCGGCTCGGTTTCTTCATTTATTACGGCTTCCGGTGCAATTTCCTCGGTTATCACTGCTTCCGGCGCAATTTCCTCGGTTATCACTGCCTCCCGTGCAGGTTCCTCGGCTTCAAGGCCCGCTGTTGCAACATCTGCCATGGCACCCTCTTCCTTAGTACCCTCTTCCTTAGCACTCATCACCCTTGCCGCCTCGCCTTCTGTCGTTGCGGGCGTATCTGCTGCGCGAGGGGCAACCTCAGTGCCTTCTGCCTCCCCCGTCCCAGAGATTACCGCCTGAGCAGTCTCTGCTTCAGTTTCTGGGGATTTCTCGGCTTGGGCCGTAGTTTTAGCAACCTTAGCTTTATGGACCTTAGCCTTGATTGGCTTGACCTTTTCTGGCTTAGCCTTCGTTGCCTTCGTTTTCGTTGCCTTCGTTTTCGCGGCCTTGGGCTTGGCGGTTGCAGTTGGGTCACCGGGTGCAGTGGGCGCTGTATCCTCAGTTTCCGGTGCCGCCCGGTGTGACCCTGGCGTTGCAGCAAACAGGGATTCTGGGCGCGTGGTGTCCTCTGGCGGATGAGTGGGATTAATCATGATGAAGGGTAGGGTATCAACGGCAACGCGGCAAAAGTGAGACCCAAAGTGCTAGAGAGGGGGGTAACTTTCACACCAACTCCAGGCTTTGGGATCGTCGGGGCTTGGGAAGTGGGATCCTAGCTGGAGTCAGTTTTCTCAATCGTCCCACAGGATCCCAGTTTCGATCGGGATCTCTTCCTGAAGTTTTATGACGATCTGGTGATTAAGACAACGATCGCGGCCTGACGATCGCGGCCTGACGATCGCGGCTTAAAACTCGTGGCACCACGATCGCAGCCTGACGATCGCGGCAGTGGCGATCGCGGCCCACAGTGGCATGACCCTCCGATCTCCTTCACAATAAATGGACGTGAGAATGGATCGCCTATGAATGACCTCAATGCTCTGCCCTGGATCCAACCTGCGCCACCCCCAGCGGAGGATGCGATCGCCCACCACTTCCTAGCCCACGAGTTTCACCAAGAAGTCCAGTACCGCGAAGCCTTCACAGCCTACTGCCATTGGTACAACACCACCGCAGCCCAAAACCGGCGTGACTTCGCAGCCCTGCGCCAAGAACCTAACTTTTTCCGTTGGTTTGGGGGAAAAGGATAGGGATACCCCCCAACAAAGCACCCTCAACACACCACCCTCAACACACCACAAAAAAAAGCCCTGGGTTAACCAGGGCTTATCAATTCGTCTATCTATCTGTCTGCCTAGGAGGAACAAAGAACTTAACGACAATGGCTCCAGCGATCGTTAAAATTCTTTGGCTATGTCCCCAGGAACATAGCAGGGAAAAAAGTTAAAACTTGGAATAAAACTGAGATTACATCAAGCCCAGTTGGGACAGCACGCCTTGGCCGGTCAGCAGTTCAGTGGCCAAACCGATGATGAAGCCCAGCATGGCAAGACGACCGTTCCAGGTCTCAGCCAGATTTGTAAAGCCGTACTTGGTTTCTTTGGTTTCCATGATTTGTGTCTCCAATTCGTGATTCGTGAATGGGAATCGCTTGCACGACTCGCCGATGAGTTCGCCCGAAAGGCTTTAACCTTTTGCTACCCTCTCGGTTGAGCGTAGCTTTGGGTTAAGCAGAGGTTTACTGTTGAGGTTTATCCTTGCTTGGCTCTATAGTAACGTAACTTTACAAAGTCTGCAACATTTCTTCAAGAACATTGACAGCCATAAGATTAAACGCATCTGGAGGTGCCCATGCTCGAAACCCTACAAACCCAGTTCTACACCTTGGAGCAGCTTGCCAACCAGTGGGTTAGCCTCCAGTTAACCCACATTAGCCCTTGGAGCATTGGGGTGCTGCTGGTGGCCGGACTCATGACCAGCCTCACCCCCTGTATGCTCTCCATGCTGCCCATCACCCTGGGCTACATTGGCGGCTACGGCTCCGAAAACCGTTGGCAAGCCGCACAGCAGTCGGCCTGGTTTGCCTTGGGCTTGGCGACGACCCTCGCGGCTTTGGGCATTGGGGCGGCGGTGCTGGGGCGGGTGTATGGCCAAATTGGCTGGGGCTTGTCTGTCGCGGTGAGTTTAGTGGCGATCGTCATGGGGCTGAACTTACTGGAAGTCCTGCCGTTAAAACTGCCGAATTTAGGCGGAGTAGAACAAATTCCTGAGCATTGGCCCCCCAGCCTGCGGTCCTATAGCTTGGGCCTGACCTTTGGTTTAGTGGCCTCCCCCTGTAGCACCCCGGTTCTCGCGACAATTCTGGCCTGGATTTCCGCCTCTCAGGATCCCCTGCTGGGCGGAGTCTTGTTACTGGCCTATGCGGTGGGCTATGTGCTGCCCTTAGTTTTGGCGGGAACGTTTTTGGCGACGCTGAAGGGGTTACTATCCCTGCGGCGGTGGTCAGGCTGGATTACACCCACCAGCGGCGTGGTTTTGCTGGTTTTCGGGGTTTTTTCGTTGCTGTCGCGGGTCACTTCGTTGGCAGGCTTACCGGGTTAACAAAACCACCGCCTGCCATGTTTCTGGGTCTAAACAACCCGTGGCAGGCATTCCATAGTAGCGCTGCACCCGCCGCAGGGACTGCCGCAAGTCGGGAGTCAGGGAACCATCGATCTCGCCTTGATAGAGATAAAGATCGGCCAAAATCGTTTTCAAACTCTTGATGAAGCTTTCCCCATACTGCGTCTGCAAAATATCCAACTCCTTAACGCTCTCCACCTGCGCCTTCCGGGCCATCGAGAGGCGATCCCAAATCGTATCCAGGACAGCCAAGGGATTACTGTGAACGAGAACTTTTTGGAGGAAGGCGGGGGTGGTGTTAAAGGTAGGGTTGTACATGGGTGGGGGAGCGAGGGTGTAGGGATGGCTGTCAAGAACTTCTGTCTCAACTGCAACATAATGTAACAATCGTTACAGACAGTTGACACCCGGAAAATTACTTGATTTTTGCAACTTCGGGGTTGTGTAGTCCTACGGAGGGGTTTTGCCCTACGATGGCGATCGCACTAACCTATCCCCCCAACCTCGCCCCCATGTCTAACGCCGCCTTTGCCCGCCGCCAAGCCCTCCGCACCGCCCTCCAGCAACCCACCCTTCTGCCCGCCCCCGCTGTCTACGACTGTATCGGCGCAAAATTAGCAGAAAGTGCCGGATTCCAAGCTATTTTCACCAGTGGTTTTGGCACCTCGGCGGCTTTGCTGGGTCTGCCGGATATGGGCTTTCTGACGGCGACGGAAATGCTGGAAATGGCGGGAAATATCGCCCGATCGGTGCAAATTCCGGTGATTGCCGATCTGGATACGGGCTATGGCAATGAACTCAATGTGAAGCGGACGATCGCCACAGCCGTAGAGCGGGGCATTAGCGGCGTGATCCTGGAAGATCAAGAATGGCCCAAGCGCTGCGGGCATTTTGAGGGCAAGCGGGTGATCCCCGTAGAAGATCAGGTGCAGAAGCTCAAAGCTGCCGTAGAAGCACGGGGGGAGAGTGGCTTGGTGATTGTGGCGCGGACGGATGCGCGGGCAGTGGAGGGGTTGGCGGCGGCGATCGATCGTGCCCAGCAGTACCACGCTGCCGGAGCCGATGTCATTTTTGTGGAAGCGCCCCAGTCCCGCGAGGAATTGGAGGCCGTGGTCCGGGCCTTTCCGGGGGTTCCCCTGATGGCCAATGTGATCGAGGGGGGCAAAACGCCTTGTTTATCGGCCCAGGCGTTAGAAACCATGGGCTATCGCCTGCTGGCCTATGCCTTGTCGGGGTTATTTGCCTCGGTGGGGGCGGTGCGGTCCTATTTCCAGCAGTTGCAAGCCACGGGCGAGGTGACGACGACGGGGGATTTTGTCCAGTTTGAGGAGTTTAAGCGCTTGATTAATTTGGAGCGCTACGATCGGCCCTAGCCCAGCAGGGCAGAAATCCCCGACCCTTGGTCGTGTGGGCCTCTGGCCTGCACTCACCTCCTAACCAGAACCTGACGAGAAATTTGAGCCAAAATTCTATGAACCTACCTATCTTTGTCTATGTACCTGCCCGAACTGTATCTCTATAAGACCTTGAATGCCGCGATCGAACCTGCGATCGAACAACTCAAGACTGAGCTACCGCCTGCCATTGAGCGCTTTCACTATGAGCTTGGCTTGGAGGCTGAGGGAGAGCCAGCGATTTGGTTATGGCTGGTTTTTCGAGAGCAAGACTGGGAAGAGCAATGGACTAACACAAACCGCAATACAATGCGAACCCAAGTCCACCAGATTTTTCAGGATGCGGGGTTTCCCTATTGGGTCTATATCCGCTTTCGGGTCGCCCATGATGATCCTGAAATCTCACGCACTGTAGTTACCGTCATTCGATGAGTCTTTCCCATGATCTGAGGATCCAAGCAAGGCAACTGGCCAC
>JAYKJG010000413.1:0-15823 GCA_035286285.1 Prochlorothrix sp. | reverse complement strand
CCACGTCCAAAATTTGGCGGCTAAACTGCAAGACCTGGGCTTGGGCTACACTGTGCAGTTTGCTGCTGGGTTCCACGGTTTGGGCCAGTTTAATGGCCTCTAGGAGATTGGCCACGCCCCCCTTTTCTGCAAGGCGCTTGGCGCGGGCGATCGCACTATTGGTATCGCGTACCTCCTGGATTTGGGCGTTAATTTCGTTGTATTTGGTGACCTGCCAGTATTGGTTTTTGATGCTCAGCAACTCCGTCGCCGTGGCCGCCGCTAAGTCCCAATCCTGATCGAGCAAAGCCCTTTCCGCCTTCTTGTAAATTTCTTCCGCCTTGTCCCAGGTCTCGCGCCACGTCTGTTCCCAGGACAGCAGTTCATCGCGTGGGCAGTTCATTTCGTCACAGGGCAGGCGATCGAGGGGGATATCCTCCAAGGTGGCCAACGCAGCGGCCAAGTTCCCCTCGTTGTAATGGGTTTCCGCCAAGAGAATCAGATCAAAGGCCCATTGCTGAATGTAGCGATCGGCGCTGGCCCGCAGGGGGTGATCCTCCGGCAAATCATCGACCAGATCAATGGCATTGAGCAGATCCTCACGGGTTTGCTCTCCGGCGGCAATCTGGGCGCAATACAGCTTCAGGGAAGCAGAGGCAAAGGGCTGGATCAGGCGGCTACAGTCTCGCACCTGGGGAATGCGCACCAAGGACCACACGGCCCCGCCCCCCAGTCCAAACACCATAATCCCCGTCACCACTAGCCAAAATTGCCAAAACCATTCCCAAAAGCCCTTGGTGGGAGGCGGCGCTAGCTCGGCCAGGTGGGGCGGCTCTGAGGCCAGATCAGCCGGATCCCGATCGTCTGTCTCAGCTTGATCGTCCAGGGCTGGCTCCAGGGCAGCACCCCAGGTAGCATCCAGATCCGTCCCCCGGTCTGTGGCCATCTGGGCGGCAAAGGTTGCGGGGGCGGCGGGTTGACCGAGGGCGGCGGGAGTCGCCCCTGGGGTTGCCATGGGCTGCTGACCTGCCGAAACTGGGGTGGTGGGTTTGGCTGGGTTTTGGGCCGATCGGGCTGCTGATCCGGCTGTCTGGTCTGTAGCCGGAGGCACGTCTTTAGAACGGGGGATAAATGAATCCATAAGGTCGTTTTCAGGCCACCAGATGCGAACGTGAGTCCTGGAACTCGATACCATCTCCGAGGTTCGGCATTAGAACCCCTATCCGACGTTAGAACCCCGATGGGGCCATGGACAGGCATCCCTCGATCCCAGGACTCAAGCTGCCTTTAGCGTAGCGACTTCCTTCATTTTGTCAATTCCTTGGGGAAATTGTCGTTCAGAAGGTCGCCGTTGCAGCGCGGGGGGGGTGGCCCAGTGCCAGGAATCCCCCTAGGCTACGGTCCTCATCCAGTCGAGGCACTTGTCGAGTTGTTGGGCCATGGTCGATCGATCGCCATGGAAACCGCGCCCATGACCGGGCAGTACCCAGTCGAAGTCATAGTCCTTGAGTCGCTCAACCGAAGCCATTTGTGCCGTCCAGGAGTGCCAACAGTGGCGGCGAAAGGCGTACAAATGCAACAAGTAGGGCGAGAGGGCAAGGTGATCCCCGGAGAATAAAACCCGCTGATCGGGGTGATCATAAAGTAATACAGTATGGCCCTCGGTATGGCCCGGAACAGGGATAATTTTCAGATCGGGGGCGAGGTCATACTCAGCGGTGCCGGTGAGCTTAATTTCGACGGATGCCGTGTCGGGGGTGAGGTCGGCTTCATGGAGAATCCGATCGCAGCCAAAGTGATCCCGATACTGCTGATGATCGGCCACATCATCCCGGTGGGTCAAATAGAGGTACCGCACGCCCCCCATGCGCTCAATGCGCCGCACCAAGGGTAAGGCAAAGCGGGGCGAGTCCACCAACACATTGCCATCGGGCCGCAGAATCAAATAGCTAGCCGCGCCATAGGACCGCTCGGAATGGTAGCCGCAGTGGAAAACCTGATGGGTCACAGGGCGGGGAAAGCGCGACTGGGCTTCCCGAATCGCATCGGTCAGGGTCAGGGTACCAATGGAGGAGGTGGGGCAAGACAGCAATGCCTCTAGGGCTTGCAACCGTTCCTTCTCGGTCTGGGGCTGTTGATAAACCGCTGACTGTCCATCCTGCCGATTAAAAACCGTGGGCGCGACCCAGCGACAGGTATCGCAGTCAATGCAGGAGGTATCTACATAAAACTCGCCGGATACGTTTTGCGATCGCCGCTGATGCAGTTGTGCCATAATTCTGGATACCGCGCTATAAAGTGTGATTGCTCACGATTTTGAAGAGTTTATCGTCCCTTACCCCATGCCAGGTGTAAAGGGCTATTTGATCGAGTCTAAGGACAAAAGACGCAAGTGGGGCAGTTGGGTGGGGGGAGTGGTTCAAGGTTTCAGCCCAAGCTAGTCCCCCTGCTCCCCCTTGCCATGACTGCCAAACCTGCCCTAGCCCCTGGTCTGACTCCCCCCTTTGCCCCCCAGGAGCCGATCGCTCCGTCCTGGCTGGCTCGGCCCGCGATCGCCGTGGCACCGGACCTCATTGGCTGTAGCTTGGTGCGGCAGTGGCCCGATGGGCGGGTCTTGCGCAGTTGCATTATGGAAACCGAAGCCTACGACCCAGGGGATCCAGCCTGCCATGGCTATCGCCGCCGCACAGCCCGCAATAGTTCAATGTTTGAGGGAGCGGGCGTAGCCTATGTTTATCAGATCTATGGGCTGTACTACTGTTTGAACATTGTGACGGGAGCAGCCAATAGCGCCAGCGCAGTCTTGATCCGGGCCGTTCTCCTAGAGCGGGAGCCGGAAGATTGGCCCGATCGCCGCCCCCCACGCAAAACCAAGCCTGATCCCCTCCATCGCCTCGGCGCAGGTCCGGGCAAGCTCTGTCAGGTTTTGGCGATCGATCGCCGCTTAGATGGCATTCCCCTAGCACCAGACCAAGCTCTATATTTGGAGCATCGATCGCCCGCCATTGCCCAAGCATGGCAAGCCCGTGAGCTAACGTTGGCCCAAACCACCCGCATTGGCCTCTCCCAGGGGCAAGATTTACCCTGGCGTTGGTACTGGGCAGGGTCTCCGGCAGTGTCCAAGCTCGATCGAACCGCTCAGCTTAAAGATGCCCGTAGCCTTAGGAGCCTGTGACATAAATTACAAGACCTGCCCGGTAAAATCACGGGCGGTTCCAGACTTTATCACGGTACAGTTCTGAACCGGTCACTGCTCTTTAGGAGAAACAACTGAATAATAAAATCCGAAGTCAGCCATCCCAGGCTGCATACCTTTTTCTTGTTGCAACTGACAGGACATAACCCCATGCTGTGGTATCTTTGCTGGAAAATCAATGGCCAAACCCACCAGTCCCAACCCACCCTCAGCCCCATGGAGTTGGATGAGCTAGTGAAGGCGCTGGAGACCAATACCCAAGTGGAAATGGTTTGGTGGGAATGTCCCTTTGCGAATAGAGTCGCGAACGTCATCTAAGGGGAAATAGGGAATGTCGGCACAGCAGCACGACCCCTCCAACAATTTTTCCACAGCGATCGGCTATGCTCACGGATAGCCACCAGGGCAGTCAGCGGGCTATAGGAAAGTAGAGAGGCCCAAAGATACAACCGGGGGATAAGCCCAAAGGGTGCATTTCACTTTGGAGCAAACCAGCCCCTGACCTGGCTCAAAAGTCTCGTAGTGCGGACTTTAGTCCGTCCCGTGGCAAAAGTGAAATGCACCCAGCCCAACGATGCAAGGGGGCAAACCCCCGTAGTCGTCCCTAGGGATCCATCCCACATCAAGATAACCCCAGCCTTGCCGCTCAATTGACCCCCAGCGATCGGGCATCGTTCGGGCCTAGTATAGTCATCCGCTTTGGGATGCAAAAACCCCTCACCCCCGGCCCCTCTCCCAAGCAGGGAGAGGGGAGCAAGAGTATTCAGATTTCACATCGGATCGCTGTAGTGCGGGCATAGTATGGATAGCCAGGGGCTAGAGAACGAGCGACCCCCTAAAACTTTTTGATCCGCCATATCCCCAGACATTTCAAGATTCCCGAAATATTACTGTTCCCAGAGGGTGATTCCATCGCTACGATTTGCTGGAGAACCCGCCCAAGTGTAACCCAACCAAGTGCCACCCAAACCGGATCTAATGGTAGGCTGCATTAGATCGATCGGGGTAGAGCGAGTCACAGTCGAAACTCCGGTGGCTACCATCCCAGTGTTTCGGTCATAACCCCAGGTTGCGGAAAATCCAGGGGCGATCGGGTAAAACCTCACCTGACCGCAATTTATTGCAACTGACCGATCGTGGCCCATCGATCGTGGTTCATCGATCGTGGCTTACCGATCGTGGCTTATCGATCGTGGCCCATCGATCGTGGCTTACCGATCGTGGCCCATCGATCGTGGCTCACTAACCGCAACTCACCCTCCACCCTAGCAGTCCTCTCCCCGTCACCCCAAACGCACCGGGATAGTGGAATTCAACCCTCCTGACCTTTGAAACCATGACCCAGCCCCCCTACTCCAGCGATTTCCACGGCAACCCTTCGATTGACACACAGTTTGCGCTTCAGTCAGCCCTTCACCAAGAATTAGATACCTTAAGCCAGTCGCTGGTGTATGCCATGGAGTCCCATGGGCTATCTGAAAACCACCTCAACTTGCTGCGGGGGCTAGTTTCTCTGTCCCAGCTTACCCTTGATCAAGCCCACAACTCCTCCATGGCCGCAGCCGTGGACACCGCCGCCCTAGAAGGCTTGCAGCAGGAAGTAGACTACCTCAAGGCCATCAATGCCACCTACGTCAAGCAGATCAACTGGATGCGAGACCAAGAGGCTCTCTCCCGCACAACCGTGGGTCGCCTCCGCCAAAAGTCCATCCTGCGCCAAACCCTAGAAATCGCTATGCTGGCCTCCTATGCCGACATGGGCAGCATTTTCCTACTGGCCAGCGAAAACGTCATCGAAGACTGTATTTTGATGCGCCACAACACCAGCGATGATGAACGCAAGGATTTAGTGGGGCGAGTGCTGCAAAAAGGACTAGCCGGATGGGTGGCCCAAAATAAAGCCTCTGCCTTAGTCGCCAATACCCGCCAGGATCAACGCTGGGTTGATTTACCGGAGCAGCCCTACCAAGTCGGGTCTGCCCTGTGTTTGCCGATGATCAACGAAGGGCAACTCCTGGGCATCCTCACCCTCACCCATCCCAGCCAAAACCACTTTACCCAGCAGGATCTGGAACTGGTGGAAGCCTGTGCCTATCAATCAGCGCTAGTGTTGCATAATCTGCGTCTGAATACGGATAACAAGCGGCTTCAAGAACAGGCGCAGGCATTGGAGAATCAGTTTCGGCAGTTATTGCAAAGTCCCTTAGTGGGGGTGTTTGTGATTCAAAGCAACCGCTTCGCCCATGTCAATCGCAAATTTGCTGCCTTAACGGGCTACACCCCCGATGAGTTAATGAATTTGCCATCGATCTCCAGTGTGCTGGCCTATGAAGATCGCGAGGCAGTGATGGCGGAGATTAAAGCCTGCCTTGCGGGAGAGTCTGCCCAACTCAACCTCAACTTTAATATCAGTCGCAAAAACGGCACCTTGATCAAGGTCATGGCCCAGGGAGTCACCACCCAAATTAAAGGGCGGCGGGTGGTGATGGCGATGGTGGATGCCGTCTAGATTAAATCGGGATGACAGGATTCGAACCTGCGGCCCCTTCGTCCCGAACGAAGTGCGCTACCAAGCTGCGCTACATCCCGTAACACCTGTCTATTATATCCCATGGACCTAGCAACGCGCTAGACTCGAACACAAAACATTCTGGAGTCAGCAGCCCTAGCCTTTATCCTGGGTATACCGCTCTTGGAAACCTGCCCGTGACCCGTTCCAACGCATCCCCTTGGGCGGTTGCTGCTGGCTTGTTGCTTCCCGTCTTGCGCTGCTCCGGTTCGCCCTAACTTTTGTCCCGCCCGCCCTAACCGTTGTCCCGACTATGCCCAATCGCCTTGCCGACTCCGCCAGCCTCTACTTACAAAAACATGCCCATAATCCGATCGAGTGGTGGCCCTGGTGTGAGGAAGCCCTGACAAAGGCCCGACAGGAGGATAAACCCATTTTGCTGTCCATTGGTTATTCCAGTTGCCACTGGTGTACGGTCATGGAGGGGGAAGCCTTTTCGGATGCAGAGATTGCGACCTATCTGAACCAGAAGTTTTTGCCGATTAAGGTCGATCGAGAAGAACGCCCCGATCTCGACAGTATCTATATGCAGGCGCTGCAAATGATGGTGGGCCAAGGGGGCTGGCCCTTGAATATCTTTCTAGATCCCCAGGATTTGCTGCCCTTTTATGGGGGAACCTATTTTCCCTTGCAAGCCCGCTATGGGAGGCCCGGTTTCTTGCAGGTGCTTCAGGTGTTGCGCCAGACCTACGATTCCGATAAAGAGCGGCTCCGGGAGATTCGCCAGGAAATCCTGCAAAATCTTCAGGAGAATGCCACAGCAAGGCAGGGGGGGCAGGATTTATCGGAAGGACTGCTGCTGAAGGGGCTGGAGTATAGCACCAGTATTATTGGGCCTAATTTTGGAGGCAATAGCTTCCCGATGATGCCCTATGCCCAGACGGCGCTGCGGTTAGTGCGCTTTGGGGGGGAGCGGGCTGAGGAAAGCCAGCGCGTGTGTGAGCAACGGGGTTGGGATTTGGTGCTGGGGGGAATTTTAGATCAGGTGGGGGGCGGGTTCCATCGCTATACGGTGGATGCAACGTGGACCGTGCCCCATTTTGAGAAAATGCTCTATGATAATGGCCAAATTTTGGAGTATTTGGCAAATTTATGGGGCCAGGGCTGTCGGGATCAGAGTTTGCGCGAGGCGGTGGCGAGGACCGTCGCTTGGCTCCAGCGGGAAATGCTAGCGCCGGAGGGCTATTTCTATGCTTCCCAGGATGCGGACAGCTTTGAAGGGCCGGAGTCTGCGGAGCCGGAGGAAGGGGCGTTTTACTGCTGGTCCTATGGGGAGTTGCAGAGCATTCTGACGGTGGCGGAGTTGGAGGCCCTCAGCCAGACGTTTACGGTCAGTCCGGGCGGCAATTTTGGCGGGGCTAATGTTCTCCAGCGACGGCAAAGACAGGCGCTGTCGGCGTTGAGCCGATCGGCCTTGGCCAAGCTGTTCCAAGGGCGCTATGGGTTGCCGGAGGCCCAGATCGATCGGGTTGCTCCTGCCCGTAATAATGCTGAGGCTAAAGCCTATTGGACAGTCAAAACCCCGGATGAGGGGGGGACTCATGCCGGGACTCATGGTGAAAAGGGACGAATTCCGCCGGTAACGGACCTGAAAATGATTCTGTCCTGGAATAGCTTAGCAATTTCAGGGTTGGCGCGGGCAGCCGTAGCGTTTAGCCAGCCGGACTACACCACCTTGGCCACCCAGGTCGCCCGCTTTATTTTGGCCAATCAGTGGCAAGAGAATCGACTTTATCGCCTCAATTATGGGAATCTGGACGGGAATAGCCTTGATTCTGGGCCTAGGGTTTCTGTTTTAGCCCAGGGGGAGGACTATGCCCTCTGGATTAAAGCGCTGCTCGATCTCCACCAAGCCAGTTTGGTCCTGGGTTCCGATCCGAGTCAGGCCCAGTTTTGGCTAGCCGAGGCCGAGAAGGTGCAACAGGAGTTTGATCAGGAGTTGTGGAGTGAGGATCTGGGGGGGTACTACAATACTTCCTGGGCGGGTAGTCAGCATTTAGTGGTGCGGGAGCGTAGCTATATGGATGGGGCGGTTCCGGCGACCAATGGGGTTGCGGCCCAAAATTTGCTGCGGCTGTTTTTGCTGGGCGATCGGGCGGGGTATTACGATCGCGCGGAGCAAATTCTACAGGCGTTCAGCGGCACCATGAACCAAGCGGCCCAAACCTGCCCCAGTCTGTTCCAAGCGTTGGATTACTACCGCAATGGCACGATCGTGAAGGCGAAACCCGCGACGATCGCAGCCCTAGCCCAGGGCTACTGGCCAACGGTAGTGTTCCAGGTCAGCGAGGATTTGCCAGGGGATGCCCTGGGGCTGGTGTGCAGTGCGGGCACCTGCCTGGAGCCAGTCCAAACCTTGGCGCAACTGCAAGAACAACTCCAAAAACAAAGCAGCCGCAGTTTATAACCCAATGCTCCTAGGGGCTGGTTTTTCGCCAAAACTGCTGCCAAAGTACCGTTATCGCCCTAAACCCGCCCGCTTGGCTCTGGTACTAAGACTTTAACTAACGTAACGAGTCCTATACGGCGGAAATACACAACCCCTTTCCGGGAACAGCCAACCCACCCCTAATACCAAATCCGACTAATCTCGATTCGCTTTGGTAGGGGCAATCCCCCCGTGGTTGCCCCTTTATTTGGCTGGTCGAGGGTCGGCACAGGGGCACGACCCCTACCCGTTTATTCTGTTTCAGGCTCAACGGATTTGGTATAACCCTGATACCCCAAGGTTTCTACGGTTAATTGATGACACACCCTAGTTCCCGTTGGCAGATTCCCGAAGGGGGCCAGAAGACCTGGCCCCTACCCAAAATATTCTCCCTCATGACGGTCCCTGAGCGCAGTCGAAGGGGGAGCGTGGGAACCTGTTAGTGCCCACCCTATGGTGATGGCCGGGTGCCTAGACCGTTGCGCCGGTTTCGTCCTGGATGGGGTTGCGGGCTTCGATCAGGCCGATCGCGCGGCTGACACTTTCCGGCAGAATCACCACCAAACTACCCTCCGGGGCTTGGTCGAGGGCCGCATTAATGGCGGTGGTCTCGTCCAGGATGGTGTCGTAGTCTGCATCGGGCTTGGTGGCCTTGATGCCTTCCTTGATGAAGTGGGCTGCGTCGCCGCGAGGCCGTCCCCGTGTATCGTCGTCTTCCTTGACGATGATGCGATCGAAAATCTCCACCGACAGTTTACCCAGGGTCATAAAGTCTTCATCGCGGCGATCGCCGGGGCCACCCACCACCCCAATGCGCTGACCGGGCCAGTTGCGGACAAACTTACCCAGAGCCTCATAGCTGGCGGGATTGTGGGCATAGTCAATCAGGGCGTGGTACTGGCCCAAATTAAACAGGTTCATCCGACCGGGGGTTTGCTGGCTAGAAGCCGTGAAGGTCAGCAGCCCCTGGCGGATATGCTCCACCTCAACCCCCTGGGCAAAGGCCGCAACACTGGCGGCGAGGGCGTTGGCAATCATAAAGGGTGCCCGTCCGCCAAAGGTCACGGGACAGCGCTCTGCTTCTTGGACGCGGGCGAGCCAGGTGCCCTTGCGCAGGGTAATAAAGCCATCTTCATAGACGGCGGCAAGCCCGCCCTGGGCAATGTGGTCCTTGACGATCGCATTGTCTGGATCCAAGGAAAAGTAGGCCACCTGACCCTTCACCCGCGCCGCCATGGCGACAACCCGCTCATCCTCGGCATTGAGGACAGCGTAGCCCTCCGGCCCTACCGCTTCGGCAACGACAGACTTGAGGTGGGCCATCTGCTCTACGGTGTCGATATCGCCAAGGCCGAGGTGATCGGCGGCCACGTTGAGGACAACCCCCACATCGCTGTGGTCAAAGGCGAGACCCGATCGCAAAATGCCGCCCCGTGCCGTTTCCAGGACCGCCACTTCCACGGTGGGATCATTGAGGATGAGGTTGGCGCTTTGGGGGCCAGTGTTGTCCCCCGCTTCCACGAGGTGATCGCCGATGTAGGTGCCGTCGGTGGTGGTGTAGCCCGTGACTTGGCCCGTTTGCTTGAAGATGTGGGCAATGAGGCGGGTGGTGGTGGTTTTGCCGTTGGTGCCGGTGATGGAGATGATGGGCACGCGGGAGGGGCTACCGGGGGGATAGAGCAGATCGATGACCGGGGCGGCGACGTTGCGAGGACTGCCGACGCTGGGGCTAACGTGCATCCGGAAACCGGGGGCGGCGTTGACTTCCACCACTACACCATCGTTCTCGCGCAGGGGCCGGGAAATGTCGTCAGTGACGATATCGATCCCGGCAATGTCCAGGCCGATGATTTTGACGATGCGTTGGGCTAACCAGCGGTTTTCGGGGTGGATTTCATCGGTGCGATCGAGGGCGATGCCCCCGGTGCTTAAATTGGCCGTAGCCCGCAGGTGACAGATCTCGCCCTTGGCTAAAACCGTTTGGAGGCTGTAGCCTTTGCGCTCTAGCAGTTGCCAGGTGGTGCGATCGGCGTGGATTTTGGTCAAAACATTGCTGTGGCCATCGCCCCGGCGCGGATCCCGGTTGGTTTCTTCAATTAATTCTTCAATGGTGGATTTACCATCCCCAACGACGTGGGCCGGAACCCGTTCCGCCACGGCTACGACCTTGCCCCCCACCACTAGCACCCGGTGATCCCGTCCGGTGTAGTAGCGCTCCACAATCACCCCCCGCGATTTGGCGGCTTCCTGGGCGGCATCGTAGGCTTCTTCGGCTTCTTGCCAGGTGCGAATATCGAGAGTAATGCCCCGGCCATGGTTGCCGTCGAGGGGCTTAATCACGATCGGGTAGCCCCCCACCTCTGCGATCGCGTCTTCCAGTTCATCAAAGTAGGAAATCACGGTGCCACGGGGAACTGGAATCCCAAACTCCCGCAGAATATTTTTGGTCCCCTCTTTATCACAGGCCAGTTCTACCCCTAAAATGCCGGTGCTGTCGGTTTGGGTCGCTTGGATCCGGCGTTGATAAACCCCATAGCCAAACTGGATCATGGAGCGTACCGGCACGATCGACCAAGGAATTCCTCTGCTCTCTGCTTCCTTGACGATCGACTCCGTACTGGGTCCGAGGGGCGCTTCCGAGAGGATTTCGGCTAAGTCGGCCAGGTCTTGATCCAGGTCTGGCTTAGGATAGTGGCCCGTTTCCACCAAGCTTTGGCACAGACGCACCGCTGCGCGGGCGGCATAGCGCCCCGATCGCTCATCTTTATACTCAAATACCACCTGATAAATGCCAGGGGTTGCCGTTTCGCGGGTACGGCCAAAGCCCACCTGCATTCCCGCCAGACTTTGCAGTTCCAGGGCGACATGCTCAACAATATGGCCCATCATGGTGCCATTGCGGACCCGCTTTAGGAATCCCCCCTTATGGCCCGGAGAGCAGTAGTGATCCTCCAGGCTGGGCAGGGTTTCAACTAAGCCCTCATAGAACCCTTCTAGGGTGTCAGAGGGGCGATCGGCGAGATCCTCTAGATCCAGACGGACAACGATCAGTTTGTGATAGCGGATGCTCCAGTAATTCGGTCCCCGAAGTGTCTGAATCTTCAGAATCTTCATAGTTTTTCGTCGCCAAGCAGTAAGGGTAAATGAGCTAAGGGGGCGGGGTGGTGCCGCTCCTAAACGATTAGAATTGAATCAAAGGGAGGGAACTGTCCACGGTAAACATTGGTCAAGCCCCAGAAGCCGCCAGTCTAGGGGGATATCCCTGCGATCGCGGCCTGAGTCAGGCTATCCCTTGATGGGCCGGGGCGAGCAGCACAGCCACCCCCCCGCCGTCTTGATCCTTGCGCCAGTCACCGGGCAGAAGTACCGGACAGTAATCCTGGACAGTAATCCTGGACAGTAGTCCTGGACAAAAATCCTGGACAAAATTTGGATTTTTCGAGGTGCCTGACTAACCTGCTGCGTTGGGTAGCCGATGCTGTCGAGACAGCCCGCGTTTACCGGTTCAGTAACCGGATCAGGGTGCGGTGAAGCAGCCACGATCGGGATCTGCGATCAAGACCCGGAGGTGAGACCCGTCTTTACCGTCCCTGTTCCCTTGTGTTTGTCCACAGTAAACACTTTAGGGGGTGAAGGGGTCCGGGTGCGGATGGAAGTTTAAGGATTACCTGACAATTGGGCCGGATCTTGAGTGGGGGTGAGCCTTGCCGCAGAGACAACCCTAGGCCAGAACCCGTTGCCGCAAGTGGTAGCGATCGCCATGGCAGAGGATATGGACCCGCAGACCATGCAAACTGAGGGGATCGGTTGAACTGACATTCGGCTCATTGGTGTGGCTCAAATCCTGGGGATCCACCACCGTCACGGTGCCCTTCCCCAAAACCTGAATCGTGCCATCCTGCTCCACCATGGCGCAGGTATCTTCATCGATGCCAATCCCCAGGCGATCGGGATACATTGACACCGCACTCATCAGCCTTGCCATGCGGTTGCGGTTGTGGAAGTGCTGATCGACAATCAACTCCGGCACAATGCTCAGGCCCGTGGCCATGTCCACCAAGGCACGGTTGGGAGATTCACCACTGCCGCCCCCGGCAATCATGTGGTGGCCCATAATGGCGGCTCCGGCACTGGTGCCCCCTAGGGTGATTTGCCCCATCTGTGCCCGCATCCGTACCGTGTCAATCAGGGCTGTATCTGCTAGCAGGGCACACAGTCGCAATTGGTCTCCGCCCGTGAGAAACACGCCGGTACATTCTTCGGTTGCCCGCTGCCAGTAGGGATCGTTGCTTTGTTCGCGCTCCCGGATATCCAACACCTGGACCGATTTGGCCCCCATGTCTTCAAAAATGCTCACGTAGCGCCCCCCCGTGACGTTGGGTTCCCGCGAGGCCGAGGGGATAATGGCGATATACGCATCGGACCCTCCGGCACGGTTAAAGAAGGTGCGTAGGATTTCCCGCCCATGGACTTTATCTTCAGCTCCGCCGATGATCATGATGGCGGATTTCGTAGGCTGGAGCATATTTGAACTAAAACAATTGCAACTGCGGATCTAATTGCAACATAAAACCCCTAACAAGAACAATACATCAGCGCCCTGACGGGAACAATCTCCCCCCGATCGGGTTGGATCGATCGAAGGGCGATCGCTGATTTAAGGATTCCTGGCCTGGTTTTGCGTCGGTATCCACAGCGTAATCTGCTAAACCCCCTTGGCTTGAATCTGATCGGGAAAATTTAGCACTTCCCGCTGGGTTGCCGGTCTAGACCGTCTGGCTCTGACCCAGGGTTTTCCCCTATCCTCGTAACTATCCTCTTTCTACCGATAAAGCTCTTGCACGCTGATTGCCTCCCCACTGTCCCTGAGCCGCAGCCCTTGCGGTTTGATATCCTCACCCTGTTCCCAGACTTCTTCACGGCACCCCTTGCCTCTGGCCTGCTGGGCAAAGCTCTGCATCGCAACATCGCCCAAGTTCACCTCACGAACCCCCGCGATTTCACCACTGACAAGCATCGCAAGGTGGATGATGAACCCTATGGGGGCGGGGTGGGGATGTTGTTGAAGCCGGAGCCGTTGTTTGCGGCGGTGGAGTCGTTGCCGGTGTTGCCGCGTCGCAGTGTGATTTTAATGACTCCCCAGGGGGAGCGGATGGATCAGCGGCTGTTTGAGCGGCTGGCGAGGGAGTTTGATCAGTTGGTGCTGATCTGTGGCCATTATGAGGGGGTGGATGAGCGGGTGCGGCAGCATTTGGTCGATCGGGAGCTATCGCTAGGGGATTTTGTCTTGACCTGTGGCGAAATTCCGGCGTTGACCTTAATTAATGGGGTGGTGCGGCTGCGACCGGGTACGGTGGGCAAGGAGGAGTCTTTGAAGAAAGAAAGCTTTGAAAGCGGCCTGTTGGACTATCCCCAGTACACCCGTCCGGCGGAGTTTCGGGGCTGGGCGGTGCCGGAGGTGCTGCGATCGGGCAATCATCAGGCGATCGATCGCTGGCGACAGGAGCAACAACTGCAACGCACCCGCGATCGGCGGCCCGATCTGTACCAAACTTGGTTACAGCAGCAAAATTCCGATGCCTCACCCTAGCAACTCCCAGGCCATCCCAGGGGATCTGTCCGTAAACTCCCAAATCCAGACTTTGCCGGAGGCGGTGGCCCATGCGATCGCGGCGGGCGAAGTGATCGACTCCTTGGCGGCGGTGGTGCGGGAGTTGGTGGATAACAGTTTGGATGCGGGGGCAACGCGGATTCAGGTGGCGGTGTGGCCCGATCGCGCCCAAGTGCGCGTTTCCGACAATGGCCGGGGCATGACGCGGGCGGATTTGCAGGCAGCGGCCCAGCCCCACAGCACCAGCAAAATTCGCGAGGGGTCGGATCTGTGGCGGATTTCTAGCTTGGGGTTTCGGGGGGAGGCGCTCTATAGCTTGGCCCAGATGGGGCGGTTGGAGATTTGCAGCCGATCGGCCTTGGATCCCCAGGCCCAGGGCTGGCGACAGGTCTATGACTTGGCCCCCGATCGATCGGCCTGCGATCGCCCCGCTCCCGAACCCTGCGCCATGGCACCGGGCACCATTGTCCAAGTCTCCCACCTGTTTGAACAGTGGCCTGCGCGTCGTCAAGCCCTCCCCAACACCGCCCAGCAACTCAGGGCCATCCAACACACCCTCCAGACCTTGGCCCTCTGCCATCCCCACATCACCTGGGAAGCAACCCACAGCGATCGGCCTTGGTTCAGCCTGCGACCGGGCACCACGCCCCAGGATATTCTGCCCCAACTGCTCCAGTCGGTTCAGCCGTCCGATCTGCAATTTCTCTCCCTGGCTGTCCTCCCCCCAGAGGCTGCGATCGAGGCCGATGCTCCTCCAGCGGCGCACCCCGCAGCGGTGGCCCTGTCTCCAGCGCCCTTACCGGCGACTATCCCCGCGACCGTATCCGCGACCGTCCCCGCGACTGTATCCGCGACCGTCCCCGCGACCTTAGAGGTGGTGGTGGGCTTGCCCGATCGGTGCCACCGCCGCCGATCGGACTGGGTAAAGGTAGCCGTCAATGGCCGCATGGTCCAAATGCCAGACCTGGAGCAGAGCATGATCCAAGCCTTTCGCCGCACCTTGCCCCGCGATCGCTTCCCCGTCTGCTTTGTCCACCTCCACCTCAGCCCCGACCACATCGACTGGAACCGCCACCCCGCCAAGCGCGAAATTTATCTGCGGCATCTGGACTTTTGGCAAACCCAAATCCAGCAGGCCATTGACCAAGCCCTGAGCTTTCGATCGGAGAGCTTGGACCAAGAGGGACAAACCCAGCGGGTGGGGCAGTTGCTCAAGGCGGCAGAACAGGCCCAGGGCTACGCGGCCCAGCGGCAAGTACAGTTACCCCCACCGCCACAGGCCCAGCCCCTGGTGCAGCTATCCGATGATTTGGGGGCGATCGGCGATCGGCCCAGCCCCCTGGGTGTGTCCCTGCGAGCCATGGCCCAGCTACACCAAATGTATATTCTCGCCGAGCATCCAACGGGAATTTGGCTGATTGAGCAGCACATTGCCCACGAGCGGGTTCTATTTGAGCAAATTCAGGACCGTTGGGAACTGGTGCCCCTACAGTCGCCCTTGATTGTGCCTGATTTAAGCGATCGGCAAGTGGCCCAATTGCAGCGGCTGGGCATTGAGGTGGAGGTGTTTGGGGAGCAGGTGTGGGCGGTGCGATCGGCTCCGGCTTTGGTGGCCGATCGGCCTGACTGTCGGGATGCGATCCTAGAACTGAGTCGGGGGGGGGATTTAGCCGCAGCCCAAGCCGCAACCGCCTGTCGCAGTGCCATCCGCAATGGCCAAGTTCTGACCCTGCCGGAAATGCAGCAATTGCTGGACCAGTGGCAACGCACCCGCAACCCCCGTACCTGTCCCCACGGTCGCCCCATTTGCCTCACCCTAGAGGAAAGTCGTCTCTCCCGTTTTTTTCGTCGCCACTGGGTCGTTGGCAAGAGCCACGGGATTTGAATAGATTCAACAGGGGGTTAACGGTGAAGTGGCCAGTTGCCTTGCTTGGATCCTCAGATCATGGGAAAGACTCATCGAATGACGGTAACTACAGTGCGTGAGATTTCAGGATCATCATGGGCGACCCGAAAGCGGATATAGACCCAATAGGGAAA
>JAYKJG010000412.1:0-5369 GCA_035286285.1 Prochlorothrix sp. | reverse complement strand
TACAAGTCTAACAATCCGGGGGGAGGGGTGATTTCTAGGCGTTGGTTGGGGATATCCACAACGGGCACGATCGACTCCACAAAGGGAATCAGCAGGCGGGGTAGGGATTTGGCCTTAGCGCTAGCCTTGGCTTTTTTAGCACGGGCCTTTGCGGCTTTGGGGGTTTCGGCTGTGGGGGGCGGCTCAGGGCTTTGGGGGGCGGCTTCTGGGGTTGGGAGCCAGTCCGGCGATCGTTCAATCTCTAGGAGATCATTCCCGGCTGCGATTAGGTTCACCACCGTACCGAGCACTTGGCCACTGGCTTGATCGATGACGGTTAGCCCCACTAAGTCTAGATAGTGAAACTCTCCGGGGGCCAGTTCTGGGCGATCGGCAGCGGGAACCAACACCTGTGCCCCCCGTAACTCCTCCGCTGCTGTGCGGTCTTCAATTTCAGCAAACTGGACAACATAGAGGTTCTTATTGGGCAGAAAGCGCCCAAATTCTAGGGTAATGGCTTCGGGTTCCGTTGCCTGAGGCCGCAGGAGCCAGCGCTGTCCCGGTTCCTCAAACCGTTCGGGAAAGTCCGTTTCGGGATAGACCCGGACCTCTCCCCGCAGTCCTTGGGGGGCAACAATGCGGCCAATGGTGAGCCAGTCTTCAGTTTTCATGGTGCTGTCCATAGCCTTTGGCCTTGGCAGAGGGTTTTGGGTGGGTTTGGGCGGTTTTACGGCGCATTTCTTGGCGCTGGCGCTTTGCGGGGGTGAGATGATCCACGCAGGCGGGGCAGGCAATGCCCGGTTCGTAGGCGGGGGACTGGCGATCGGCCTCGGCGAGGGGATGGCCGCAACTGGGGCAGAGGTCGTAGTGACCGGGTTCGAGGCCATGGGTGACGGCAACCCGTTCATCAAACACAAAGCATTCCCCCTGCCAGAGGCTTTCTTCTGGGGAAATGGTTTCTAAATAGGATAAAATCCCACCCTTGAGGTGATAAACAGCTTCAAAGCCTTGGTTTAACAGGAGTGATGTCGCTTTTTCGCAGCGAATGCCGCCCGTACAGAAGAGGGCAACTTTGCGGTGCTGGTGGGGAGCGAGGTGCTGTTGCACATAGGCGGGAAAGTCTCGAAAGCGATCGGTGTGGGGATTAATGGCCCGCTGAAAGCTGCCAATGCTGACTTCATAGTCATTGCGGGTATCAACAACAAGCACCTCCGGATCCTGAATCAGCCGGTTCCAGTCCTGGGGCGCGACATAGGTGCCAACTTTATGGTTAGGGTTAGCTTCAGGCTGACCGAGGGTGACGATTTCGGCCTTAAGCTTGACCTTAAAGCGCTGGAAGGGGGGAGTGGTGGCAGTGGACTCCCGCACGGGGAGGTGGCTCAGGCGGGGATCGGAGTCGAAAAAGGCGAAAAGGGCATTGAGGGCCGATCGGGATCCGGCAACGGTGGCGTTAATGCCTTCGGTGGCGAGGAGAATGGTGCCTTTGAGGTGGTGCTGCTGACCGAGGCTGAGTAACTGGGGCTGGAGTTGGGCTGCGTCGGGGAGATTCACGAAGCGGTAGAAGGTGGTGACGATCGTGGGGTCAGGGGAGGGGGGGGACATGGGCGGAACTGGCAGCGGAACTGACAAGGGAGGAGGGCTAGCGTGTGGAGATCAGGCTTCAAGTTTAGCAGCCTAGGCCCATCCTTCTAAGGATGTAGAGCCTAAGCTTTGATGGAGTCTTGGGGATGGGCGACTTAATGGGACGGTGCCGCGCAACGGGACTTTATTGCACAACGGGACTTTATTGCACAACGGGACTGTGCCGCGCACGGGTGCAGCGTTGTCGATCTACTCCGGGCTAACCAGACGACTCCGGGTTAACCAGACTGCGGAACATGACATAGAGGTCAACATAGCCCAATTGGGCATGGTTAAAGGCGTGGGGGAGGGTGCCGACGATGTGGAAGCCCAGCTTTTGCCAGAGTTTGACGGCGGGGGTGTTGGTGCTGACTACGGCATTGAACTGGAGGGCGCGATAGCCGAGGTCTGTGGCGGTTTGGATGCAGTGCTGGCCTAACTGGTAGCCAATGCCTTGGCCCTGGTGGCTTGGGGCGACGATAAAGGAGGCATTGGCGACGTGGGAGCCGCGATCGGGCTGATTGGCCACAAGTTTATAAAATCCCAGGATCTGCGGGTCACGATCGGCGGGTTGATCCCAAGCCAAGACCGTTTGCACCCCCGGTCCAAACCAGTACTGCTCGGCAGCTTCGGGGCTGAGATCGGCGCGAAACAGGTAGCAGTCACCGGTTTGGAGAATGGCCTGGAACAGGGGCCAAATTTGGTTGAACTGGGAGGGGTGGGCTAAGCTAAAGGAGAGATTGGGGGACTTATTCACAGGTACTGAGGGTGTTGAGGTCTGTGGCTCCGTACATCGGTACAATCTCCATGGCTGAATTCTTCACAAATTATCCCTCCCATGCCTCCCGTTTTGCCCGTCTCCTCCTTTTTGCAAGCTCCCGGTGTGCTGTTGGATGTGCGCAGTCCGGGGGAGTTTAGCCAGGGCCATGTGCCGGGGGCTGTGAATTTGCCGCTGTTCAGCGATGGGGAGCGGGCCGCTGTGGGAACGTGCTACAAGCAGGTGGGGCCGCTGGTGGCCCAGGATTTGGGGTTGGAGATTGTGGGGCCGAAGTTGGGGGCGTTGGTGCAGCAGGTGCGATCGGCGGTGGGATCCAGCAAGGCGGTGCGGGTTCACTGTTGGCGGGGGGGGATGCGGAGCCAGAGTTTGGGGGGGTTGTTGGGGGCGCTGGGCTTTGAGGTGAGGCTGCTCCAGGGGGGCTATAAGGCTTACCGGACCTGGGTGCGGCAGGTTTTAGGGGAGCCGCGATCGATCCAAATTGTGGGCGGGATGACGGGAACGGGAAAAACCGAGGTTTTACGGGCGCTGGCGGCGCTGGGGGAGCAGGTGCTGGATTTGGAGGGTTTAGCAAACCACCGGGGCAGTAGCTATGGCAATTTGGGCCTGCCGCCCCAACCGACGACGGAGCAGTATGAAAATTTAATCGCAGCCCAATGGCAGACTTTGGATCCCCGACGATCGGTGTGGGTTGAGGCGGAAAGTCGGCAGGTGGGGACTTGTCGGATTCCGATCGAACTGTTTCAGCAAATGGAGGCGGCTCCGGTGTTGGAGTTGGTACGCGATCGGGCCGATCGCATTGCGTTGCTCAACCGGGTGTATGGGGAGGCCGATCGATCGGGGTTACTCACCGCCACGGAACGAATCCGCAAGCGCCTCGGCGGTCTCCGGACCCAGGCAGCCCTCGACCATATCCAGCGGGGGGATTTGGAACCGGCGATCGCCCTGGTGTTGGACTACTACGACACAACCTATCGCTATGATTTGGACCGGCGATCGGTGCCGCGCTACTCGGTGGAGGTCACCGGACAGTCCGCCGCCGCTGCGGCCCAAGCTCTGCTGCACTTGGCTCACCTCAACCGTTCTCCTTTACAAAGGACAACTCAATCCGAGAGCAATTTGTCTTGAGTTCTTAAGACCCCCTCATCCCCAGCCCCTCTCCCTAGGGAGAGGGGAGTGAGAGCGTTCAGATTTCCTTTTGGGGGGTGCATTTCACGTTTGCCAAGGTGCGGACTCAAGTCCACACTACGAACTTTTGAGCCAGGTTAGGGGCTGGATTGCTCCAAAGTGAAATGCACCCCTTTTGGATCCCTAGACAGCCGATCGATCAACCAATCCTGAGAACCCAAAAGTTACCCCTAAAAACATCCGCTGAATATGGGATCTCCGTAGAACTTGGGAAATTTACGCCATTCACGAAGGTCAAGCTTGGGTAGTTTCACGGCTTTTACAGGATACTAAAATTGAGTAAATCTTCGATTTTCATGAAATATTTGAATCTGTCATGATTCTAGGGGTGGAGTTATTCCTCTTAACGCAGAGTAAATACCTCCAAGGCAACACAAAAGCCATTAATGATACAGAATGGCTTATCTTTCTAGACTCAATTTACCCCACTTATGATGTCATGCTGCATCATATTCTGATGAAATTGCGACGAGGGATTGAGACTGTGTTGAGACCTTTGGTCCCATCCTGGTTACAGCCCTCAACTCGATCTAAAAGAAAACGCAGGAAACCTGCTATGGCCTGGGTATTTCCCCAGCAGTTGGCGATAGGTCGTCTACCCAACGCTGCGGATCTGCCTCTGCTTCAGAGCCAGGGAATCCAAACCATTGTGTCTCTCTGTCGCCCCGATGAAGGCTGTCTACCTCCCCAAGCCTTAGCACTGTTTGAGGTTGTGTCCTGCCCTTTGCCCGATCAACGGGACAGCGAGGTTTTAACGGTGGAGCGCTTACGGCAGGCCGTCGCCCTGGTGGATTACCACCTCCGGCAACAGCGGCGGGTCTATGTCCATTGTTTCCAGGGGATAGAACGAGCGCCGACGGTCTGTGTAGCCTACCTGTGTCAGGGGAGTAGGGATGTTGAGACATGGGAAGCCCTTCAGTTTTTGCGGGAGGTCTATCCCGCTGCCCGTCCAACCTCTACCCAAATGCGAATTGTTGAAGCCTATCTGCGGTCCCTGGGTGGTTTACGAAGCGAGAGGCTAAAGCGGGAGGATTCCTCTTTCATGGCTTGGATCCTTCCCCAGCAGTTGGCGATAGGTCGTCTACCCAACGCTGCGGATCTGCCTCTGCTTCAGAGCCAGGGAATCCAAACCATCGTGTCTCTCTGTCGCCCCGATGAAGGCTGTCTACCTCCCCAAGCCTTAGCACTGTTTGAGGTTGTGTTCTGCCCTTTGCCCGATCAACGGGACAGTGAGGTTTTAACGGTGGAGTGCTTACAGCAGGCCGTCGCCCTGGTGGATTACCACCTCCGGCAACAGCGGCGGGTCTATGTCCATTGTTTACGGGGGATAGAACGATCGCCGACGGTCTGTGTGGCCTATCTGTGCCGGGAGCATGGAGATGTGGAGGTATGGCAAGCCCTTAAGGAAACCCTTCGGTTTTTGCGGGAGGTCTATCCTGCCGCCCGTCCGACCTTTGCCCAAATACAAATTGTCGAAGCTTATCTGCGGTCCCTCGGTGGGATACGCAACTATGGAGAAAACCGAGATGATCCCTCTGCTTGAAGACTCTCCCCTTAGTCTGCTGTTCAACGCTGGTAATGAAAACAGGCGCTCTAGTCGGATAATGATCCCTGGTCCTAAGGTGGCCCTTTCCGCAATAATCAAGGGGAAATGCCCATGACTATCCCCTCCCCTATGCTTAGCCCCCGATCGAACGCTCAAGTTTTGGGCTTACCGCTCCATCTTGTTGTGGATTACCCAGCATGGCTAGCCGATCGCCTCAATGCGGGGGAATCCACCCATGTGGTGACGCTCAATGCGGAAATG
>JAYKJG010000411.1:0-6945 GCA_035286285.1 Prochlorothrix sp. | reverse complement strand
TAGCCCCCGATCGAACGCTCAAGTTTTGGGCTTACCGCTCCATCTTGTTGTGGATTACCCAGCATGGCTAGCCGATCGCCTCAATGCGGGGGAATCCACCCATGTGGTGACGCTCAATGCGGAAATGGCGATGCAAGCCCAGGAGAACGATCGCCTAGCAACGGTGATTCACCAGGCCGATTTAGTGGTGCCCGATGGGGCGGGGGTGGTGTTTTATTTGCGCCTACGGGGGCAGAGGATCCAGCGCTGTCCCGGCATTGAGCTAGCGGAGCAGATGTTGGTGCAAGCGGCCCAGACCCGATGGCCCGTGTTTTTCTATGGGGGGGAGCCAGGGGTTGCCGCAACCGCAGCCCACAAGTGGCAAGCCCGGTATCCCCAGTTGGTGATGGCGGGGGTTGAGGATGGTTACGGCGATGCAGCGGCCCAGGCTTTGCTGTTAGCGCGTTTGCAGCAGCTTCAGCCCCGCTTGATTTTTGTGGGGTTAGGGGTGCCGCGTCAGGAGTTTTGGATCCAAGAGCACCGGGCACTGTGTCCCCAGGCCACCTGGGTGGGGGTGGGGGGCAGCTTTGATATTTGGGCAGACCGCAAGTCCCGTGCGCCCCAAGTGTTGCGCAATAATAATTTGGAGTGGACCTATCGCCTGTACCAGGAACCTTGGCGCTGGCGGCGGATGTTGGCGTTGCCCCACTTTGCCTGGAAGGCAGTGCGGGGAAAATAGGTCCAGGGGAGAGGGGCAGATCCCCCTGGGGTGCTGTGGGGCGATCGGGCTTTTTGGAACCGGTTCTAAAGGGGCATTTAATAGGTCTTTAGAATTGCTATAGCCTCAGGATCAGAAAAGTTCACCCTGCTAAGATTCAACCATGAGTGGGCCATCCTGCCAGGGCGGATCCATTGTTGTTTTGAGGGATCCAACCTAGGGACTTTCCCTTGTTGTGCCTGATTTGCATGTCATTTCAATCTTATGCTGGGTTTACAATCTTCCCTTGATTGCCATCTTTCTCCCGTTGTATTTGATCGGTTGCGGCAGGTCTTTCAAGATTTTGGTCGATCGGTTCACGCGCTGATTCTCAACGATCGCCAGTTCCAACCGCTACCGGACGAGGCGCGGCAGTCCCCGATCGATCGGGCATTCCTCCTGCTCTACAGCCCCCACCTCCAAGCCTTGCTCCTGGGCGGTTCCCCCAGCACTCCCCCCATTCCCCAACCCCTCAGCCAGCCCCAGCCCTGCTTTCTGACCTTTGACCCCCGCACGATCGCGGACTTTGGCCAAACCTTGGGCCAGTTCTTCCCCGACTCAGCCCTGTGGCAAGAGTGGCACCAGCTCACTACGGCAGCTTCTACAGCGGCTTCTACGGCGGCTTCTACAGCGGCTTCTCTGGCAACGGCGGCTCCTGCTCCTCTAGCCTTGGAGGCGGGGGGGTCTGGGGCTGCGGGTTTGCCTGCGGGTTTGCCGGGGGCGGGGGCGATCGACGGCATGGAGACCCCTCTCCCCGGTACTACGGCTTACCCTGAAGCCCTGCTCTGTGCTGTGGTCAATTGCCTGACCCAAAGTTTTGACCCGGCCACCAACCAATTCCCCAATCCTGCTGCCTCCTACGACTGTGTTTCGGTGTGTCAGCCCCTGGAACAGGCCCTTCAGTGGCGCTTAAACCAAGAGAAATTATCGGCCCAGGTGACGGCCCAAATTCGCCAGACCCTCCAACTGGAGACCATTCTCAAGACCGCGATCGTAGGGGTACGGCGGCTGTTGGAGGTCGATCGCGTGGTGATTTACCGCTTTGAAGTGGGGGCACAGGGCCAGCCCCGCTGGCTCCAGCCAGAACAGTTGCGAGACCGGCTGAATCCCAGCCTGGAGGTTACCGCCGCCCTGGCCCAGTGCTGGGGGGTGTGGGCAACGGATTACCAAGCCTTTGAAGCCTTGGCCGTGGACGGAGTGCCGTCGGTTCTCAATCCCCAGGTGCAGCCCTGTATTGTCCATGATGTGGAGGATTGGCGGGCCTTTAACCAAGGCTCTGGGGTTGGGGTGACCGATCTCGAAAAGGTCTATGGTGATGATCCGCTGCTGTTGCAACTGATCCGCCAGATGCAGGTGCGATCGCGCATGACCACCCCCATTTTGGTCCAGGGTCAACTTTGGGGCTTGCTGACGGTCCACCAATGTAGCGGCCCCCGCCCATGGCCGGAGGATGAACGATCGATGCTGGAGCAGATTGCCGAACAGTTGGCGATCGCCGTTTACCAAAGCCAGTTGTACCAAGCCCTCCAAACCCAGACCCAAACCCTTGAAGAGCGGGTCCAAGCCTACACCCAAGACCTACAGGATGCCCTCGCGGTGACCCAGGCCGCCAACCGCGCCAAAAGCGACTTTCTGGCCACCATGAGCCATGAACTGCGCACCCCCCTCACCTGTATTATCGGTATGTCTTCGACCCTGCTGCGGTGGTCCTTTGGCTCCCTGACCCAGCGCCAACGCAACTACCTCCAAACCATCCACGACAGCGGCGAACATCTGCTCTCAATCATTAACGACATTCTGGAACTGTCCCAACTGGAGGCGGGCAAAACCGTCCTCAACCCCAGCACGTTTTCCCTAGAGCGCACCGTCCGCAGCACGGTCCAACTCTTCCAGGACCAAGCCCGATCGGCCCAGGTCCAACTCCACCTTGAAATTTCCCTGGGGGACTCCCAAGATACCTTTGTGGCGGATGCCCGCCGCTTTCAGCAAATGGTGACCAATTTGCTCAGCAACGGCATTAAATTCACGCCGCCGGAGGGAGAGGTGGTGGTGCGGCTGTGGCGGGAGCGGGAACTGGCGGTGGTGCAGGTGGAGGATACAGGCATTGGGATTCCAGAGGAACAACAAAATTTGCTGTTCCAAAAATTTCAGCAACTGGAAAATTCTCGCATTCGGGAACATGGGGGGCTGGGCTTGGGGTTGGCTCTGACCAAGCAATTTGTCGAACTCCATGGGGGCAATATTGCCCTGGAATCCACCGTAGGCCGGGGGTCTAAGTTTACAATTTGGATACCGCCCTGCACCCCCAAAATGACCCTTCCCGTGGAAGTGCCGCCCTCGCCCCCGATTTTATCGTCCGGTGGGCAGGTGGTGCTGTTGGAGGATGACGAGGAGACCGCTACACTAATCTGTGAACTGTTAACGGCAGCGGGGTATCAGGTCATTTGGTTGGTGGATGGATCCACCGCCGTGGAGCAGGTGGAGTTGCTCTGTCCGGTGGCCGTGGTAACCAACCTAGCCGTGACTGGGGGGGGTGTGGAAATTATCCAAGGTCTGCGCCGATCGCCCCAAACCCGCGACCTCAAAATCCTAGCCCTGGTGAATGCAACCGCCGATGGAGCCTTGCCCCCGCCCCTGGAGAGTGATCGGGCTGACTTGTACCTCACCAAGCCCTTTTCCCCCGACCAACTGGTGGCAAGCCTGTTGCAACTGGTCAGTTGAGGGGCTGCATCCCTGGGGGGCTGGGGAGGGGGTGGCCCAGTGGCCTCCGGTTTGCGGGGGGCAGTTTAGTTCCAACCTTGATGATTTCTCTCTGTTTTGAGGTGTTTGGCCCTTGGGCCAGCGTTTTTCTCCGTCCTCCTCGTTACCGTTCCTCTGTTCCCCCCCCGAATCCATGACCGCTCCCCCTACTCTTCTCACTCAGCAAGTCTGCTTTGGCGGCAAAGTCGAGTTCTATCAACATGCTTCCAGTGCCTGCAATGGCGATATGAAGTTTGCGGTGTACCAGCCCCCCCAGGCTAAGTCTGAGGCGGTGCCGGTGCTCTATTTCTTGTCTGGGCTGACCTGTACCGATGAGAACTTTATGATCAAGGCCGGTGCCCAGCGCTATGCGGCGGAGCATGGGTTGATGTTGGTGGCTCCGGATACGAGTCCGCGCGGGACCGGGATTGCCCAGGAGGATGAGGAGTGGGATTTGGGCAGTGGGGCCAGTTTCTATGTGGATGCGACGGAGGAGCCTTGGGCGGCCCATTACCAGATGTATACCTACATTACGGAAGAACTCCCGGCTTTGATGGTGGAGCATTTTCCGGCCCGCCCCGATCGCCAGGGGATTTTTGGCCATTCCATGGGGGGACATGGGGCGTTGGTCTGTGCGTTGCGCAATCGCGATCGGTTTCGATCGGTTTCGGCTTTTGCCCCGATCGCTGCCCCCAGTCAGTCCCCCTGGGGCCAAAAAGCCTTTAGCCACTATCTCGGCCCCGATGCCGAAACCTGGAAAGCCTACGATGCCAGCGAACTGGTGCTGAAGGTGCCCTATAA
Organism: Prochlorothrix sp.; assembly: GCA_035286285.1. Lineage (GTDB taxonomy): Bacteria > Cyanobacteriota > Cyanobacteriia > Prochlorotrichales > Prochlorotrichaceae > Prochlorothrix. The sequence continues at coordinate 2,669 of JAYKJG010000411.1, read as the reverse complement.
TCGCCCGATTTTGATTGATCAGGGCACGGCGGATCCCTTCCTGAATAAGGGCCAACTCCAGGTCGAAACCTTTGAAGCGGCCTGTACCCAGGTGGGCCAACCCCTCACCCTCCGTCGCCAAGTGGGCTACGACCACAGCTATTTCTTCATCGCCACCTTTATGGCCGACCACATCCAGCACCACGCCTCCGCCCTCTGCCGCTAGCCCTCTTGCCGTCAAGCAGAAGAGCGCCAAGGGAGAAGAATGCCGGGGGGCTAGGGGCTGTCATCATTGAGTCCTAGAATGCCCTGAGGGTCAGGATTACAGCCCCTAGCTGCTAAAACTGGGGCGGGCGTGTCATTCTGATACCCCAAGGTTTCTGCGGTTAATTGAGGACACGCCCTAGGGTTGAGAAAGTCTAAACTCCCCGTGGGAGACGGGAAACCATGTCCTACAATGGCCTACTGTGACAATTTGAGGGGTGGGATCCCGATGCAATGGACACCGGGCAGTCCAGGAACTTCCGCCGTGGCCGCCATCAGCGAAACCAACCTGCATGGGCGATCGCCCCCTTTTAAACGTTGCGGTTGCAGTCATTCTCAAGGCCCGACACTATGCCCAAGGTTCTCGTTTCCGACAATATTGACCAGGTGGGAATCGATATTCTCTCCCAAGTGGCCCAAGTGGAGGTCAACACCAAATTGAGTCCAGAGGAGTTGGTCGCCGCCATTCCCGCCTACGATGCCCTGATGATCCGCTCTGGCACCAAAGTCACTGAGGCGGTGATCGAGGCGGGTCACAACCTCAAAATTATTGGACGGGCGGGGGTTGGCGTAGACAACGTAGACGTACCCGCCGCCACCCGTAAGGGCATCATTGTGGTCAACTCGCCCCAGGGCAACACGATCGCCGCCGCCGAGCACGCCCTTGCCCTGATGTTGTCCCTCTCCCGCCACGTCCCCGCCGCCACCGCCACCATGAAACTGGGTAAGTGGGATCGCAAGATCTTTGTCGGGACGGAAGTTTATAAAAAGACCCTGGGGGTTGTCGGCCTGGGTAAAATTGGCTCCCATGTGGCTAGCGTTGCCCGTGCCCTGGGCATGAAGCTGCTGGCCTACGATCCCTTTATCTCCGCAGAGCGGGCGGAGCAGATGGGGTGTCGGTTGGTGGAGTTGGATATTCTCTTCCAAGAGTCCGACTACATTACCCTCCACATTCCCAAAACCCCGGAAACCCAGAACCTCATCAACGCCGAGACCCTGGCCAAGATGAAACCCACCGTGCGGATTATTAACTGCGCACGGGGCGGCATTATTGATGAAGCAGCCCTCGCCGAAGCCCTCCAGAACGAGACGATCGGCGGCGCAGCCCTAGATGTATTTAGTGCTGAACCCCTGGCCGAAGACTCCCCCCTGCGGGAACTGGTGGGCAAGGGCTTGGTGCTGACCCCCCACCTGGGGGCTTCCACGGAAGAGGCCCAAGTTAACGTTGCGATCGATGTGGCGGAACAGATCCGCGATGTCCTGCTGGGGCTTCCGGCCCGATCGGCGGTGAATATTCCCGGTCTCCATCCCGATGCCATGGAGCAACTGCGGCCCTATCTCCAGTTGGGCGAAATGCTGGGCAATCTGCTGAGCCAAGTAACGGGCGGACGCATTGATCAATTGACGGTGCGCCTTCAGGGTGAACTGGCCACGCGGGACAGCCAGCCGATCGTCGTGGCGGCTCTCAAAGGGTTGCTGTCTCAGGCTTTGCGGGAGCGGGTGAACTATGTGAATGCGGCGATCGAGGCCAAGGACCGGGGCATTCGTGTCATTGAAACCCGCGATGAGTCCGTGAAAGACTACTCCGGCGGTTCCCTTCACCTCACCGCCCACAACGACCACGGTGAGCACACCGTCATGGGGGCGGTCATTGGCGACGATGAACTGCGCATCACCAGTCTTGATGGTTTCCCCATCAACGTTCCCCCCACCCGCTATATGCTCTTTACCCGCCACCGGGATATGCCGGGGATTATTGGCAAAATTGGCTCCCTTTTGGGCAGTTTCAACGTCAATATTGCCAGTATGCAGGTGGGCCGTCGGATTGTGCGCGGAGATGCGGTGATGGTCCTCAGCATTGATGATCCCCTGCCGGAGGGCATTCTCACGGAAATCACCAAAGTTCCCGGCATTGAGAACGCCCACATGGTTACCCTCTAGACTCCCTGGGCTGCTCTGGGGCGGGCCTCTGGCCTGCCCCTGCCCTGGGCTTCTGCCTCCAGGCTGGCCCCGCCGAGATGGGAGGCTCTGGTTAACTGATACCAAATCCGACTAATCTCGATTTGTTTGGGTAGGGGCAATCCCCCTGTGGTTGCCCCTGTATTTGGCTGGTCGAGGGTCGGCACAGGGGCACGACCCCTACCCGTTTATTCTGTTTCAGGCTCAACGGATTTGGTATGACAAAAAATACTGCCTTGGGCGCGAAAACCGCAAAGGTTCCTTGGGCGCGAAAACCGCAAAGGTTCCTTGGGCGCGAAAACCGCAAAGGTTCCTTGGGCGCGAAAACCGCAAAGGTTCCTTGGGCGCGAAAACCGCGCCCCTACAAGACCTCTGGGCGTAGGGGTCAAGGTTCCTGACCCGCCCCCTGTGCCTAGGTTTGCCCCACTTTTGTCAGTCAATCAGATCGGGATCTCGGCCTGGATCCC
>JAYKJG010000410.1:0-5649 GCA_035286285.1 Prochlorothrix sp. | reverse complement strand
TAGGAGTATTTACAATGTCGATCGAAAAACTACAGCCCTATCTCGCGACCTGCTACGAAAACTTCCCCAAGGGCCGGACCGTTGGCGCAGTTGTTTTACGGACTACTCAGTCTGAGACAATTTTCCGGACTGAAGGGACGGGAGAACCGTTGTGTAGTGAGTATGTGCAAGCGGGGATCACAGATACTAGCGTAATTCCTCGCTTGGTCATGACCAAACGGAAACAGATTGCCCCAGAGCGACGCAAAGGACGGGAGTTCCTACGGGTCCATAACTTGCTCTATCTCGATCCCAAGGGAAACGCCCCCTGTTCCCTCAATACCAACGCCCCCTGTGAACTGTGCGTGGATTGTTTTCTCTATGGGTTTGCGGCGGGCGGAGAAGGGGCACAAAAAAGCCGGGTTTGGACGGAAGATGCCTTTAGTGTTTTACCGGCTACGGAACTCATTGGCGATCGTACTATTAATGCCATCTTTGAAACTGGAACGATGCGAGATGAAGATGGTAAAGCTTCAACGGCGCTGAATACTAGTGAATATATCAAACCAGGGGTACACTTCCTGGATATTGTCACCTTCAAAGACATGACCGCAGATGAGTTGCGTTATGCGCTGGGGAATCTCTTACTGACCACTCGCTATGGTGCTGTGTCGAGCCGAGTGGGACGGATGGAGAACCAAATTTTGGGGATTTTTGGGGGAATTGCCGAGCTTCCCAGTTCTTTGGAGTTGGTGCAAGGGGTTCACGATCGGTTACCGCCCGAAAAGCGGGAGCATCCTCTCAATTCAGAGAGTTTAGTCCAGACGACCCAGGATCTGATCTCGACCTGGACTCGTAAGCGAGGAATTTCAATGCAGCTATCTGCCGCTGAGCTTGAGGATTTGATTGCGGATGTCGATCGCCATCTCTCGCCGGAGCACCAAGCCGACTTTCTGGCACGGCTCGATCGGTCCTATGAACCCATGCGCAAAGTCAAGGCTGAGTCTAAGAAAAAGGGCAAAGGGAAAAAGCAGGAGGCTTAAACCGTGACTCAACTAGAGCTAGGGGTTCAATTAGGGCAAAAAAGTCAAATTATAGAGCCTATCTTTCAGAAAGCGCGATTTGTCGAGCTTTGGTGTGCGGAACCTATTTTTTTCGCCTCTAGGGAACTGTCAGATACCTACTACACCGAGGGGACGATCGGCAACTATGCCCTCGCCTATGCCCTAGGCTGGGCACGATCGCCCTACCGCTTACTGGGCAAGGCCACAGGGCGACCCACCTATCTTGAAGATCTCACCCCCCTGCAAGGGCAGTGTTACCTTCTGCCCGCATGGCCCCTTGAAGGCTCAGTTTCCTTTCGGTTTGAGCGGTTTAATGCCCTTTCTGACTCCTACTGGTATGCCATGACCAATAACCGAGTGGCCACGGCACGGGAAGATTTACCCCTCAAACGGACGGGCAAAAAACCGAATAGCTTTCGTCCGAGTAACTTTCCCCAAACCGGGCGCTTGCGGATCATTGAGCGGGGAAACCGTTTTCAAACCATCGTCTTTGGGGAGGTTGAACTGCCTGACTATATTCGAGTTGGCAAATTTATGGGCAAAGTGAGGGTAGAGGTGGGGCCGGAGATCAAAGTCAGCGCTTTGCCCCCCCATAACTATCGCTGTCACGCTTACCTCAATGCCGCCGATCTCCCCGCTGCTGTAACGTTGTTGAGCTTCGACTTAATTGCAATTCCCCCTGCTTCCTTACTGAAAAATCTATGTTTTCAGGGTGCAGCTTGGCAGGTGGGAGAGTACACCATTCCTGCAAATCTCAATTTTTTAGGAGGACAATAGCATGGACAAGCTTAATCTTAACCTGGAGCCTCGGAGCATCGCCACTTGTCCTCAGCCCAGCCTACCCGATCCACTGCTCCATGCTTTTGGACCGGGTATTTTGCACCACCAAAATGAGGTTTACCAAGCCGCAGCAACCCACGATATTATTTTGGATCTAGCCCCGACGGGGACCGGCAAAACGAAGGCGGGTTTGAGTGTAATTGCCCACAACCGCGATCGCAGCGCCATTTATATTGCCCCGACCAATGCGCTGATTGAGCAACAGGCGGTTGCGGCGGAGACCTTTCTCCAAGCTGCGGGGCTACCCCATGTTGTCAAGGCGGCATCGGCCCGCCAGATTAAGGAGTGGCCAGACGATCGGGTGGGGAACCGTTCAGGGGAAAAGGTTTATAACGTTTTGCGAGAGCCTGCAACCCTTTTTCCGGACTGTGCGGGTCAGCCGCTGCTGCTGGTGACCAATCCGGATATTTTCTACTACGCGACGTTTTTTGACTATAATCCACTCGATCGCAGCAATATTGCCAGTGCTTTCTACAGCAGCTTTGCCACGGTGATCTTTGATGAGTTCCATCTCTATGATGCCAAGCAGCTTGTGGGTTTACTGTTTTATTTAGCCCTATCCCACTCCTTTGGTTACTTTCGCGATCAACGTAAAGTTGTCCTGCTGACTGCAACACCTGAGCCAGCCTGTGAGGTTGCCCTCAAGCAGCTTGCACAGGCTGGGGTGAAGATTTACCAAGTGGAAGGTGAAACCCAAACCGGCGCTATGGTTCCTTCCCAAACAGCCGTTAATTTAGAAATCCGTCCGCAACTCCCCAAGCAGGAACTGATTGCCGCGATCGCCCAGGAAGTCTTAACCAAAGTGCAGGACAAGCCTGATCAATTTGGGGCTGTGATTCTAGATTCTTTGGATCAAGTTAACCAACTGAATGATGCTTTGCGTGAGGCAGGACTTGAAGATCGGTGTGGGCGGATTACGGGGGTTGTCAAATCCCAAGCACAACGTCATGGGGCGGCTCAGAAACCTGTGATTCTGGCAACAAGTACGGTGGATGTGGGCTTTAATTTTGAACGGGATCAAGGGTCTGAGCGGCAAAATTTAGACTGGTTGATCTTTTCAGCCCGCGATCGGTTCTCCTTTTGGCAGCGCCTTGGGCGAGTGGGGCGGGTTTTAGGGAAGTCGCAAACCGAAATCCCCTCGGTGGCGATCGCCTACCTACCGGAAAAAGCCTGGGAAGAGGGTCTTGCTAGCCTGGACTGCGGGGGGGGTCGCGAAGCCCTGCAACGCAGTCTTGAGACCTTAGCCTGTATGCAGCGCCCTTTCCTGGAAATCTACTGGAAATCGGAGGCATTCCTAGAAATTGCCCGTCCTTTGCTGGAACTGGAGAGTGTTTTGCACAATTTAGAGGCAGAGCCGCTCATTCAGGAGCTATACACGACGCTACAACAGGTATTGGGGGGGTCGCGTCCTTGGCAACATTACAAACATCGGATGTTGCAAATCACAACGGCTGAAACCTTGGCCAAAACCCCGCTCAAACCGCGTCAGTCTGAATGGTCTTTTATTACCGTTCTTTTCAATCAATCTACCTATATCCGCCACAGTTTTATTAAGAAGTTCCTGGAGTTGCGCTATCCTGAGCAATGGGAAGCTGTGAAGCGCCAGGAGATGTCCATAGAGAAGATTGAGGAGATTGAGAAGGAAATCCGAGAGTATGAAGATTTGGCGGCTGAGGTTCAGGAATTTGCGGTTTTCTGGAAAACGGTTTGGTCTCCTCTGTTTCGCTTCCGGGAGAGTTTGTTTGACAGCGTAACGGTGCATGATCCCCGTCAGTTACTTCTGGATGAAGCGGGCGAGACCACGATCGATCCGTTTCATCTCCTGCGGTTCTATGAGTTTGTTGCCGATGAGACACGGGTGGAAGTTTCTGCGCGGGCTAAGAACCCCTATCAGCTTTGCTTTAAGCTTCTCTGGGCTGAAACGATTTCAAAATTTGAGGCGACTCAACTGGGCAAGTTATGGGCCTATCCCAACCTTAGCGTTAAACGGACTGTTGGCGGAAGTCTGCGACCGACCCCGTTTCCGCTTTCTTTAAGGAAGTTGTTGGAGGAAAATCTGATTCCTGGGGTGATTGTCAAGGAAAATTCTAAAAATCGCTGGGCAATTTGTAAGTTGCGCAAACAAGGTCTAGAATGCTACCCCATAGAGGTTGAGGGCTGCGATGGTCCTGTTAAAGAGTATCTGTTTTTTCCGAGTTTGGCTGGTATTTTGGCGATCGCGGCGGCTGGTGTTGCCCTCCAAAGTCCCGATAATCAAGAGTTCTGGATTGCTTAGCTATGCCCCATAGTCTTGTCTTGAATTTAGTGCCAGAAACGCCGATTCCCCCTGGATTTACGACGGGGAAGCATCTCCATGCTTTGTTTCTGAATCTGGTCAGTACGATCGATCGGCCCCTCGGCGACCATCTGCACGCCAACGCGGCTAATAAAGCCTTTACCTTAAGTCCTTTACAGGTCACAAGGCTGCAACAACAGCCGATTAAACTCAAAAAACCTGCTCAGCCGGAGTCTCTCACCTATAACCACATGAAGCCGATCGCCCCTGGTCAGTCTTGTTGGTGGCGGATTTCGTTACTGGACGATCGCCTTTTTAGCCAACTAACTCCCCTCTGGCTCAATCTCAACCCGGCCCAGCCCTGGCACCTCGGTCCGGCTAATCTCCACATCACTAGCATTCTGGGCACTCCCCAAAGTACCCAACCTTGGGCGAATTTCCAGACCTATGGCCAACTCTATGACCAAGCGTCTAGCCAGGACCGTAAGCTCACGCTCCAGTTTTCTACGCCTACTGCGTTTCGTCAGGGTAAGTATGACTCGACTTTACCGACTGCGGAGCAGGTTTTCGGTAGTTTACTGCGCCGTTGGAATTTTTACAGTGATTTTCCCTTTGATTCAGTGGGTCTTGAGGCGGTTCAGCCCAGTGGGTTTGAGATTCGGACGGTGGTGGTGCGAGATCCCCGTGAGCAGTTTCAGCAAACTGGGGCGAGGGTCAGTGTGATGGGTCAGTTTGTGGGGTGTGTGGGGACTGTGACTTACCAGGTTTTGGGGACGGTGGAGGAGCAGATGTTGAAGCGGTTAAATGCTTTGACGGATTTTGCGCTTTATGCGGGGGTGGGCCGCAAGACTCCGATGGGGATGGGGATGTGTCGTCGGGTGGAGGGGTTTTAGGTTGGGGGGCTGGGTGTTGTGTTGGTCGGGCTGTATGGCTTGCGGGGCTTGGCGTTTGGCGGTTTTGCCCTGCTAGGGGATCCGCGCAAGGGCTGGACTCTAGGTATAGTAAGGGTTCTGGGGTTTGTCTCTGCTGGGGACTTGTTTATTTGGGCTGGCTGCGGTACTCTGAAGCTAGTGGTCCGCGCAACCGAACCTTGAAAACCTTATACAGTCAGGGGCGCGGGTTCCTGGGTTGAAAATCCCCCATAATCCCTCATAGGGATTGAAAACCCGCCGCGAAAATCCCCCATAATCCCTCATAGGGATTGAAACTGGTGAAATTCAATTTGTGCGCCGTAGCGCGTTGGAGCGAAAATCCCCCATAATCCCTCATAGGGATTGAAACGGCCAGGGCCGCTGATTCTCCGTGAGCGATCGGCCCCGGGCGAAAATCCCCCATAATCCCTCATAGGGATTGAAACTTTCTGTGAAGGGTTGCGCCCAGAGGATATCGCAAGCGAAAATCCCCCATAATCCCTCATAGGGATTGAAACCACGGCATAGAGAGGGGTGGCAAAGGCTCTCAGAATGCGGTGCGAAAATCCCCCATAATCCC
>JAYKJG010000409.1:0-12239 GCA_035286285.1 Prochlorothrix sp. | reverse complement strand
GGATCATCAGAACGCCGAACCAGCCGATGTAGAGGCGGTTTTCGGTGCTGGCGATCCACTGGCAGAACTGCTCCCACGCATTGGCGCTCTCGCGCTGGCGAAGTGCGGTTGTCATGGTATTTATGATTTCGTTGTCTATGTACGGTGGAAGTTCGGTTGAACCTCCATGGAAGTAATAGTACTTACTGGGTGAACTTTTGTAAAGGGGATTTCTCATTTTTGTTAGGGTTGGGTTGCGATCGCCCCTGTCCCGATCGCCTCCGTCAGGGGGGAAGGGTTAACGAAGTAGGGTGCGGAGGGCTTGGCTGAGGCTGTCTACCACGAGGGTCAGGGCAATAAAGCAGAGGAGGGTCAGACTGAGGCCGCTGTAGTCGAAGCTGCTGATTTGCTCGGTCATGAGGCGGCCCAAGCCCCCAGCCCCCACCAAGCCAACGATCGCCGTTTCCCGCAGACACACTTCCCAGCGGTAGAGGATATAGGCGAGGAAGCGGCTGAGGTTTTGGGGCAGGACGGTGTAGAGGAGGGCGGCAGCGGGCGGGGCACCTAGGGTGTGGAGGGCGCGAAGAGGCCGATCGTCCAGGTTTTCATTCACCTCTGCCATTAAGCGACCGAGAATCCCGAAATTGTGGAGTGCCAGGGCGATCGCACCGGGTAGAATCCCCGGAAAGAGGATAAACAGCCAAACTAAGGCCCAAATGGGGGCAGGAATGGCGCGACTGAGGAGCAACAGAAAACGGGTACCCAAAAAGAGGATCCAGGCGATCGCGGTTTGGAGAGTCGCTTGGGGGGACAATCGCGCCTCCGATCGGGATCCCAAGGGTTGCAGCCAACCACCGGGCAGCAAAACCGTATGGGCCGCAGGGAATGAGGCTACAATGCCGCCCAAGCCAGCAAGGACCATCGCCAAAATCGACATCGCCAAGGTGAGGAACGAAAGCTGGGCCAACTGCGTGAGGGTCGCGGCATCGGGCCAAGGGGGACGGGCTGCGGCGAAAATTTCCCCTAGGAGGAGTCGGCTACGGTCGGAAAAGAGGCGATCCCAGCCAATATCGAGGGAGTAGAAGCTGAGGGGAATGGCGATCGCGGTGAGCAAGCCAGAGACGGGAATGAGCCAGGAGTGATCTCCCCGCCCTTGGCGGGAAGCAGGGGCATCCCCCCCGGCCCCCCTTGGGAAGGAGGGAGTGGGCGCGGGGGATTGGTTGAGGTCCAGACGACTGGTAAAGCCCAGGGATCGCCGCAGCGTGGCACTCCAGCTATCCACCAAACCATTGAGCAACAGCAACCCATAGAAGCCCGTCCAGAGTTCGTCATAGCGCAAGGACTGGAGGCTGAGCAACAGTTCATAGCCCAAACCCCCGGCTCCGATTACCCCCAAAACCGCCGCCGATCGTAGGGAACACTCAAAGCGATAGAACGTGTAGGACAGAAGATTAGGCAACGCCAGAGGAAGGAAGCCATAGAGCCATGCCTTAGGGGGAGAGATTCCGGCATTCAACAGGGCATAGAGGGGATCTGTGGGGGTTTCATCCAGAATTTCCGAGAAAACCTTAGCCACACTGGCACCAAAGGGAAGGGCGATCGCCAACACAGCCACCACCGGATCCAAGCCCAAAATATTGAGCAGCAATAACCCCCAAATCAACTCATGGATCGCCCGTGGGGGAATCAGCACCCCCCGCACTAGCCCCCAACCCGCCAGCCCCCACCCATAGCCTCGACTGCCCTGGGGACAAAAACTAAGCCAAAAAACCTTGGAGGCGAGGCCACCGCCGATCGCCCCGATCGCCACACTCAAAACCGTGCCACACACCGCATAGGCAAAGGTAATGCCGCTAGCACGGGCAATTCTGGCTAAGAAGTCCGGCGCTACAGCCGGATGGAGACTCGCAGCCCAAAATGCGCCAAAGTTGGCTAAACCCCCTCCGTTGACGATCTCAAGCTGAGAAAGAAGCAGCATCAACAGATCAAACCCAAGACAATAAATGCTGGATTTTTTGGGCCAACTCCCGCAAACTCACGGGCTTTGCTAAATATTCCGTGACACCCGCAGCTAAGCACCGTTCCCGATCGCCCTGCATTGCCATCGCCGTGAGGGCAATAATGGGAATATTGGCATATTGGGGGGTTGCCCGCAGCATTCGGGTCGCCTCCAAACCATCCATGTCTGGCATTTGAATATCCATCAAGATCAGATCTGGGTGATATTGCTCCACCAGTTCCAGCACCTCATAGCCCGTGCGGGCAATTAACAATCGAAAGCCCTTAGCTGACAAATAGGGCGCAAGGGTTACCACATTACTCTCTTTGTCCTCCGCAAGGAGCACTAAGGGCAACGCTTCCGCCACCGGCTGAAACGCAGACAGGTGGCCCGGATTGAAGGACGGGGGGGGATAGAGCAGGGCAGGATCCAAGGGCAGGAAAGCCGGATCTGGCTGGCCAGACGACAGACTACAGGGAATCTCGACCGTAAAGCAACTGCCTTGGTTCAGGTGACTGGTGAGGGTAACTTGGCCATTGTGGAGTTCAACAATCCGTTTGACCAAGGCAAGCCCCAAGCCTGTCCCTTCATAGGTGCGGCTCAGGGAGGAGTCAATCTGAACAAAGGGTTGAAACAGCACTTGCTGTTGCTCCTCTGAAATGCCAATGCCAGTATCCGAAACCTGGACACACAACAGCACCTGCGGGATCCCATCCAGGGGGCAGTCTGGGCAAGGGGCAGCGGGGGGGTAATTGCAGTAGGGGGCTGGGAAACTGGGGGACGGAACTGGGACGGTTGTTGGGGGTGGTTGCTGCAAGGGCGGTTGCTGAAGCGAGGGTTGCCGCCACTCCGCTGGCGGCTGAGGGGAACTGGCCCGATCGCCCGCCGTCTCCGGCGCGATCGACTTCAGGGAAACCGTAAGGCTGACCTGACCCTTCTCCGGCGTAAACTTAACGGCATTGGTGAGGAGATTAATCAGCACTTGGCGCAGCCGACGCTCATCCAGACAGAGCAAGGGCAGGCGATCGGGAAGGCTAAGCTGAACCTGAATCCGCTTATCAGCAGCTTGTTGGCGAATGAAAGCCAGACTGGATTGGCAGAGGGAGGCAACATTCACGGAATCGTAGCTCAGTTCAAAACGTCCCGCCTCAATCTTCGAGAGATCTAGGATATCGTTAATCAACTCCAAAAGATGGCGACTACTGTTCTCAATGAGCCGCAGCGCGTGCTGTTGTTGAGAGTTAAGTTCGCCGTAAACCCCATCCTGAAGCGCCTCATTCAAGCCCAGAATCGAATTCAACGGTGTGCGTAGCTCATGGCTCATATTGGCCAAAAATTCACCCTTGGCCCGACTAGCCGCTTGGGCCGCTTGGGTCGCGGTTTTGAGGGCGATCGTTCGCTTCACTTCCTGTGTAATTTCATAGCTCACCCCAGCGATCCCCATAATTTGATCTTGATCATTGGTCAAGGGTTCTAGCTGAAGCTTAAAATAGCGCTGTTTGCCAGCATCACTAAAGGAAAACTGACAGATTTGCCGGGGTTCTCCCTGACAGATGCCCTGCTTCACCTGATTGAGCGTGGTCAACTCAGCAGCGGTAAAAATTTCCTCATCCCGTTTACCAATAAAGTCATCGACCTGGAACCCTGACATCGGGTTGTAAACCCAGAGATAGCGCAGATCCCGATCCTGGGTAAAGACCATAATTTGGGACTGATCCAGGGTTAAACGAAAGAGAGCTTCATTGGTCCGCAGGGCATCGATCGCCATTTTACGCTCATGAACATCGACCATGGAGCCAATACACTCCAAGGGCTGACCCTGAGCATCCACAATCAACCGAAGTTGGCCTTCAAACCAGCGATACTGACCGTCTGCCAGTTGCAAGCGATATTGATAGGGACTCGTGGCTTGGGTGACTAATTCCTGTTGAATTTGGGTGCTCACCCGCTCTAGGTCATCGGGATGGACGTGATTGACCCAAAATTGGGGGTCCGCTAACCAGGCTGAAACTGGATACCCCACAATGGACTCCACATTCTCACTAATGTAATAACAACGATAATCATCTGGATCACAGCTAAAAATAATGGCGGGAGCCGATCGCAACAGAAAACTGAGCCGTGCTTCCTTCTGGGCGATCGCAGCCTGCGCTTCATGAAGCGCGTTCATATCCCTAAAAAACTGGTCTGACGACTGGGGCATGGGTTTCCATCGGAGAGAAGGTCCAAAGTACTGTGTTTTCTCTGTCCGGTAACGCCCCAAGGCAGGGCAAGCAGGAGGGTCTCACTTTGAAACCCTAATCCTAGGGTCGGGGTTATGCCCCTGCGCTGATCTTCCCCCAACGCAATTGGGACCAGCAACTGGGGTCACCACGGGGGCATTACCTCAAATCGCAGGGATGAAGCAGCCAAAGTGAGATGGACTCACACCATTTTTCTTAAAGTCGATGGGCTTTATTCAGGTGAATTTTAAAGTTGCTCAGTTTTAGGTTACTTAAAGTAACGATAGAGTAAGGGGTTCAGGCGATCAATCTGCTTTTCGATCGCAAGGCCCAACTTTCACTCTACGGCCATATGGTTATATTTCGTCACCTAAACCATCAAATCCCCGCCTAAGTCCCCTTCTGAGTGCAGCGTAGCAGCAGTTCCCTACTTTCTGGGACCGGCTGCTGAGGAAGGGCTGCTGAGGGCTGACTGCGAGAGTCAAGGCAAGAGAAGCGAGGTCAAAGAATAAATGGGGGGTGGACAGAGAGGAAACAAGGGACGGACTGGTAAAGACCTCAAACCAGGAATGCGATCGCGGGCATCTAGACTTACTCCTGTTCTAGATTCCCTAGACTTAGGCCATTATAGCCCCAACAACTAGGGCAGGCCATCCTTCTACTCACAAAAATTCAATCTTTCTGGTATTGAGCTTTTGTAGGCTCACCCCCTCAAAGGGTTAATGATTAACTGAGGGCAGAGAGCTTGGCACTCAGCCGAACCCTGCCCCGGCGAATCAGGTAAAGAATACGATCGATACAGCGCAATTCCTCTTGAAACCCCACGTTTTCGTCGGGATCTACAGTTAAAAGAATCGCCAGCAACCCATAGCGATCGGCAATGGTCAACTCATGATTCGTACAGGTGTAGATAAAAAGATCGGAAATTGCGCCAGGGAGAGGGGAAAGGCGGTTCATAGGGCGAATCTGAGTCCTACGCCTTCAGTATTCCAGAAAAATCGCCCCAAGACCGTGACCCCAGCCTGTAGGCCCGGTGATAGTTTGCCGTTGAGTTGGTGACGAGATCAGGACAAAAATGTGACCCTAAAGCCACGATCGCCGTGATTTCACCCCCAATGACCCTGTGACTTAACGCTTCAGGGTACTCCCTCAGGAAACGCCCGCTAGCTCCGGTTTTGCAACAATTGGAGCCGAAAGCGCCTCTTCCAAGGAAGACCGCCCCAGCCGTTCCTCCAGGATTTTCATCACCTCGCGGCCAAAGTCGTTACCGTTGCGCTGCCATGCCTCCAGGCAAACTTCCCCAAAGAACGATCCTAGGGGTTCCGGGTTCCAGAGCAGCTTGCGGGCCGTCCAGGGCATCATGCTCATGGGGTCGTAGTCTGGCTTGAGGATGTTTTGCTCTAGGGCATACTCCTCTAAATGGGTGTGGGGCTGCAAACCAATGAAGAAAATCGCCGGTTCAACCTTATCAGCCCCGAAAATAGCCTCTAATTCGCGGTGGTAAGCGATCGTCTGGCGAATGGTGTCAAAGGTTTCGTCAATGACATTAAAGGAGTAGTTCACCGAGACCAGATCGTTAAACCCAGCCGCCTTCAAATCCCGGCAGTTTTCCAACACCACCCGCAGGTTATAGCCCATGCGCATCTTCCGCACCAGTTCCTGGGAACCGCTGGTAATGCCAATTTCAAAGTAATTCATGCCCGTTTGCACCATTAAGCGGCACAGTTCCGGGGTAAGGTTATCGGCCCGGATATAGGCGGCCCAATGGATATCCTCCATGCCGGAGGCGACAATTTTCTCCAGCAGTTCTACGGCATTGGGGATAAAGCGGCGGGCGGGAATAAACTGGGCATCGGTAAACCAAAAGTTGCGCACACCCCGATCGTACAACTGCTGCATTTCCGCCACCACTTCATCGGCGGGATTAATGCGCACCTGCTTGCCTTCCACCACGGTATAGACACAGTAACAGCAGTTATGGGGACAGCCCCGCTTGGTTTGGACCCCAATATAGAAGTCCTGGGCCTGGAAATAGTAGCTAAATTCGGGCCAAATGCCCTCGATATAGGGATAGTTGCAAGCCGACTTTTCCAGGGGAGTGGGCCACTCGTGGATGAGGCGATCGCGGGGCTGGGTTTCCCCGGCAATGTAGCAGCGCTCCGAGCGAATATCCTGCCCCCGCAGCAGTTTTTCCAGCAGCGTTTCCCCTTCACCCACGGACACGATCGTCCCCTTGGGCAGTTTCTGGGCCAGTTGCTCATAAAAAACACTCACAGCCCCGCCGCCGACCACAGTGCGCCCCTGGGGGTGATAACGCTGCGATCGCTTGAGGGCACGTTTAATTAAACCGGCATTGCGCCACAGTTCGCGGTAATAGGAAGTGGCTAGCTTCAAACCGCCCAAGGCTCCTTGCAGCTTGAGCAAGGGATTGCGGGCATAGAAGACCTGAAAGGCATTTTGGAGGGGATTGCCGCCCCGACCGCCCACAGGGGCGTAAATTTGGATATCTCGCCAGGAAAAGACCGTCAGCGTGGGGCGAAACTCATCAATGCAGGCATCAAGGGCGGTTTTGTAGTCCAGGGGCGGCACGGTGCCCAGATCGAAAATCCGCTGCTCCACCTTGGGAAACTGTTTATGGATGTGATCCGCTAGATAGACCACGCCGATCGGGAAAATCGGGTTACAGGGTAGGCGCACATAGAGGATGCGCTCGTGGGCCGCTGGTTCGGGGGCAGCGGCGATCGGTTGGAAGTCTGAGTCGGCAAGCATAGCGGGGGTGGCGGGGGTGGAATGTCCGTCCAGCATGGCAACGCCCTGGATAGATGAGTAATTTTTACATAAGTTCACATTTCCATTATATAGATTTGGGGCAAGCTCTCCGAGCAGATAATTCCCCCAGGCGATTCCCCCAGGCGAGTTATACAGACGGTTTATACTAAACCCCAGGCTAGAGGTCCGTCCTCCAACCCCCAACTCCCAACTCAACCCTACTCAAAAACCGTCTGTGCTACCCCGCGACCAACTCCTCAAAGGCATTGAAAATCGGGAAATCCTAGCCCGTGTCCTCGATCGAGCCGAACAAGCCCTCCGAACCTGGGAAATCATCACCACAGACTTCCTCTCGCCGCCGGAACTGGCAGAAGTGACCCCAGTGCTAGGACGCTTAACGGAAGTTACCTGGGTGGCTTGGGGTGGCTATGAGCAGGCGGAGCGGCAACGGCTGGCCCTGGCCCGATCGGAATTGCCCCTCGATCGCGACCAAGTGCCCCTTGCGGCGTTGAATATTGCCGGAAATTTCCTCTTTGATGCGGCAACCCATCGCGACTTTTTGGGGGCGCTGTTGGGGACAGGCTTGGTGCGGGAGAAGGTGGGGGATTTGATTGTGGTGGGCGATCGCGGTGCCCAGGCGATCGTGGTGCCGGAGTTGGTGGAGTTTTTGGGCATGAGCCTGAATCAGGTGCGATCGGTGCCCGTTAAAACCACAGCGATCGAGTTTGCCGATTTGCGGATTCAGCCCCCCCGCACCAAGGAACTGACCACGGTGGAAGCTTCCTTGCGGCTCGATGCGATCGCGTCGGCGGGCTTTGGCATGTCCCGCAGCAAAATGGTGGACCTGATCCAGTCCGGTGAAGTGCGGGTCAACTGGAAAGGCATCACCCAAGCCAGCCATGGCGTTAAAACCGGCGATTTAATCGCCATTCGGGGCAAGGGTCGCCTCAGCATTGGCGAAATTCTGGTCACCAAAAAAGAACGCTACCGCGTCACCCTAACCCGCTATCTCTAATAACGAGTGCCTTTGACGTTGGAGCAATCCAGCCCCTAACCTGGCTCAAAAGGTTCGTAGTGCGGACTTTAGTCCGCCCCTTGGCAAGAGTGAAATACACCCCTAATAACCCCTCTAGACCCTAAGCCGAAGGGGGGTGCTGCTGGTGCCAGGTCGTAGACTGCTCATAGGCATAGGCCACCCGGAAAATCTGGTCTTCCCGCAGCACATTACCGACAATTTGCAGCCCGATCGGCAACCCCGCCCCATCAAAACCACAGGGCAAACTCATTCCCGGCAGTCCCGCCAGGTTCACCGGAATCGTCATCAAATCCGACAGGTACATACTGATGGGATCTTCCGTCTTGTCCCCCGCCTTAAAGGCCGTGGTCGGGGCCGTCGGACAGACCAACACATCCACCGCCTCAAAGGCCGCTTCAAAGTCCTGCTTAATCAGGGTCCGCACCTTCTGGGCCTTGAGGTAATAGGCATCGTAATACCCCGCCGATAACGCATAGGTTCCCAGCATAATCCGGCGCTTGACCTCGGCCCCAAAGCCCTGGGCGCGGGTTTTCGTGTACATTTCCAGAATATTCTCGGATTCCGGCTGACGGAAACCATATTTCACCCCGTCATAGCGGGCCAGGTTGGCCGAAGCCTCCGAGGGCGCAATGATGTAGTAAGTCGGCAAACCGTAGCGGAAACGGGGACAGGAAATTTCCTGGACTTCGGCCCCTAGGGCTTGGAGTTGCTCGATCGCCGTCCGCACCGCCGTCGCCACGGTCTCATCCAGCCCCTCCCCAAAGGTCTCGCGAATCACGCCCACCTTAACCCCCTTGAGGTCCGGCAGCAAAGACTGGGTATAGTCGGGGATTGCCACATCCAAACTGGTGGAGTCCTTAGGATCATGACCCGCGATCGCCCCTAGCAAAATCGCCGCATCCTCCACCGTGCGCCCAAAGGGACCAATTTGATCCAGGGATGAGGCATAGGCCACCAACCCAAAGCGGGACACCAGGCCATAGGTGGGCTTGAGGCCAACAACCCCACAGAACGATGCAGGCTGGCGAATCGATCCCCCCGTATCGGACCCTAGGGCCACCACACACTGATCCGCCGCCACTGCCGCCGCCGATCCCCCAGAAGAACCACCGGGCACCGTTTCCAGGTTCCAAGGATTATGGGTACGGCGGAAACCGGAATTTTCCGTTGAGCTACCCATGGCAAACTCATCCAAGTTGGTTTTGCCCACCATGACCGCTCCGGCTTCAGCAAGCTTTGTCGTCACGGTGGACTCAAAGGGGGGCACAAAGTTGGCCAGAATTTGGGAACCACAGGTCGTGGGAATGCCCTGGGTGCAGAGATTGTCTTTAATCCCGATCGGAATACCCGCTAGGAGGCCAATTTCCTCGCCAGCGGCAATTTTTGCATCAACCTGTTGGGCTTGGGCCAGGGCTACATCCGCCGTCACGGCCAAAAAACTATGCAACTGGGGTTCAAGACGTTGAACCCGATCGAGGGCAGCTTGGGCAATTTCCACTGCCGATCGTTCTTTCTTAACAAGCTGTTGGTGCAGAGTGCGGATCGAGTCCATAGGGCTTCGCTGAAGGGCTTCGCTGAAGGGGTCACAGGCAAGGGCGATCGGGAAAACTCCCGAAAGAATTCCGTCCCATCCTACCGTGAAAGGGCGGGCTGGGCGCGAGAAAGGGCAGACTGGGCAGCAAAGACCGGACTCTGCAAGACTGCGGGCCAAGGGGATAGTGGAGAACTCCCTTTCGTCCTAGAATAACCTTTAGATTATTCTCACAATTCCCGCTTTAACCCTATCTTGCGCCCCACGGAGGAGTTCGGTACATGTCCTTACAAGCAGTTGGTTCCCTAGAGACAAAAGGTTTTCCTCCGGTATTGGCCGCCGCAGATGCCATGGTCAAAGCAGGCCGCGTGACCTTAGTCGGGTATCTCCGGGCTGGAAGCGCCCGCTTTACGGTCAATATTCGGGGTGATGTGTCTGAAGTGAAGGCCGCTATGGAAGCGGGAATCGAGGCAGCGGAAAATACCCCCGGTGGCACCCTAGAGACGTGGGTCATTATCCCCCGTCCCCATGAAAATGTGGAGTGCGTGATGCCGATCGAATATACTGAGGCGGTGGAGCAGTTTCGCCAAGCGGTGAACTAAGCGGAAAACTACTACTATTGGCGGGCGATTCGCCAACTGGAGCGATCGCCACAATCCAGTAAACCTCAAAACCCTACAACCCCCAACCATCCCAGATCCCCTTGACCTGACCTATGTTGGCGCTTCCCCCCCTCACGGACGAAACCCTCTGGGCGATTCTGAATGATGAAATTGACGATGCGATCGCCAATCAACTGGTTTGGCAAGGGCTGGGCTATCGCTACAATGTGGTTACCGAGCAATGGACCTCAGACCAAGCCGATCCCGACTGGCGCGAAACCTATCCCGCCCCGCCCGATTTTATTGACAGCCGCCCCGCTACGGTGAAACTAACCCGATCGATCCCCAAAGCCGATAAACAGCTCTTAAAAGAAGAGTTAGGGTTTAAGGGCTACAGCGTGGCTGAACTCATTCCGCGCAAAACCCGCCGCGCCACGATCGTCAACTGGTTACTGAGCCATCGCCGCAATAAATCTTAATGACGGAAAGCCCTCAAGCTGGGGAGAAAGGACCAAAGAAGCCGGAGTTTAGCAGTACGCTAGGATTCAGATGCTTCAACCCGCTTCCCTGCCGTTGTTCATCCCCGCCCCCCTCGTTTTATCGGAGGCTAGTGCCATGTCCGATCGCGATCCTAACCTGCCCAGATCCCCAGCCCCCACTGCGGCCCAGGACAGCCCTCCTGCCCCTCCCCCCCGCCCCAATCCCAACTCACCCCCCGTTATCGAGGTGGATGCAGCCACCTTACTCGCTGTGATTGTGGTGATCTTGTTTGTTCCCCTGCTCATAACCGGCTTTATCTCCCATTAACGGCCAGAAACCCCGCCTTTTCTGCCGCCAAGCTCCCCTTGGCGACCTGTCCTCATCCCCTGCTGTCACGATCGCCATGTCCTGGGTTCAACTGCTTCAGCCCAACCTCATCTTGTCCGAGTCCGTTTTAGGCATCACCCCTGAATTGTTGCAACACCATCAACTCAGGGGTCTCATTTTGGATGTCGATGATACCTTGGTTCCGGCTGCAATCCCGGAAGTCTCAGAGCACCTGTGTCACTGGCTCGAAAGTTTGCGCCCCCATGTCAGTCTCTGGCTTGTGACCAATAATTTGAACCGGCGGCGGATTCAGCGCATTGCAGATAGGGTCCAGGTGCCCTATCTGTTGGGAGCCGGAAAGCCATCGCGCCGTAAACTACGAGAGGCCGCGCGGGGGATGGGATTACCCCTCACCACGATCGCCATGGTGGGCGATCGGCTGCTTACTGATGTTTTGGCGGGCAATCGTCTCGGCCTGTTCACCATCCTCGTCGCCCCCATCCACTACAGCGGCAAACCCCAATCCACCGGGATTATTCATCAAGCTGAGGGCTGGCTCTCCCGTCGGATTGGTTCCACCCTGACCCCCCTTCGCTAACCATGGCTTTGTTAGTCCTCATTGCAGAAGACGATGTGGGCATTCAGGTGTCTACGGCAGCCTACCTGCGACAGTCTGGCTATGGGGTGATCACCGCCAGCGATGGCCGAGAAGCGCTCCGTCTCCTCTACGAATACCATCCCCATGTGGTTATCACCGATGTGATCATGCCCGAAATGGATGGCTATGAGTTGGTGCGGGAAATTCGCCAACACCCCTCCCTCCGCCTGCTACCCGTGGTTTTTCTCACCGCCCGCAATGCCACCGTCGATCGGGTCCGGGGCTATGGGTTGGGCTGCGATGTCTACCTGCCTAAACCCTTTGAACTGGAAGAACTACGGGCAGTGGTCAGTAATTTGCTAGAGCGCTCCCAAATGCTCCAATCTGAACTGCAATTTCAGCGGCAGTTCCAGAGCCGCAGCCAAAACCCGCTTAACTCCGCCTTTCCCAGTTCTCCCCTCCCCGCCTATGGCATCGAGACCCCTAGTTCCGTCGTAACCTTGACCGATCGGGAACAGGAAATTCTCTCCCTCCTGAGCGAGGGGCTATCCAATACCCAAATCGGCGCTGAACTCCACCTCAGCCCCCGCACCGTAGAAAAATACGTCAGTCGGCTCCTGCGCAAAACCGAAACCGCAAACCGGGCGGAACTCGTTCGCTTTGCCGTAGAGCATCACCTCATCAAGCCCCGGACCT
>JAYKJG010000408.1:0-15709 GCA_035286285.1 Prochlorothrix sp. | reverse complement strand
GAACTCCACCTCAGCCCCCGCACCGTAGAAAAATACGTCAGTCGGCTCCTGCGCAAAACCGAAACCGCAAACCGGGCGGAACTCGTTCGCTTTGCCGTAGAGCATCACCTCATCAAGCCCCGGACCTGGACCGGAGCGCACCACCAAAGACCCTGGACCAGCAACCCATGCCCCCTCAGCCTCCCAACCCAGCCCCCAGGTTCCAGAACAGGGCCGGTAGAGCCTTGCTCACCAAGGTGGACAGTCCCGATCCGGGTCACCGGGGCCGCTAGCCTGCACCAGGAGCGAGACAGCCTAGGACGAGGGGCGATCGTTGAGGAGATCTAGGCTCAAATACAGGGAAAAACCATGGCTTGCCGCAAGGGGCAGATAGTTGTACCAATCGCCCTTGAGGGTCGGCAGCAAGAGCAGGGCGTGGCAGAGACAGTAGACAGCCAGCAATTTCTGAAAAACTTGGTACCGGCTCGATTTTTGGGCTGATCCCGTCGCAATCCAGCCTTCCGTGCGTTGGGTTACCAAGTCCCACAACGCAATCAGATAGGCCCAGGCAAAGGTAATGGCCGACTTAATGCTATGGAGACCCCAATTGGCTTGGTTCCAAAAGGGCATAATCACATAAACCAGCAGGATTTTGGGCAGAAATAGAAAGGCAACATACCATTTCACATCATTTTCCAGCCAAATCAACATCACACCGACCTGAAACAGAGCCGCAGGCACACTCAGACCCGTGGCAGGATAGTAGCAAGCTCCACAAAAGTAAATCAGCTTTTGCCATGCCTTCATCGGGCTTTTCCAGAAAAAACTGGAGGTCATCAGCCGCATACTGCCGCTACACCAGCGATAATGCTGCTTAAAGAGGCCCTGAGCCGTATCAGGACAAAGACCTCGTGCAATCAGAATCGGTAAATACTTAATCTTCCAGCCCTTGCTAATCAAAGCCACGCCATTGTGGACATCCTCGGAGGCATCCACCTGGTAAAAGCCCCCAATTTGGGCCAAAGCCTGCCGACGGTACAGCGCATTGGTTCCAACACAAATCGCCGACTGCCCCAAATAGTCCCGTGCCGGTTGAATCACCCGGTAGAAGACCTCTTGGCAGTAGGCAGCCCCCCGCGCCGACCACGGCAAATGGGGGAGGGTGCTGAAATATTGGGGAGTTTGCACGATCGCCGTCTCAGGATGGGCTTCCATCCAGGGCACCAGGTGCTGGAGCGCCGAGGCCGCAACCGCAAAATCCGCATCTAGCACCAAAATATAGTCACCCTGGGAACGGTTATAGGCATAGAGCAAGTTCCCAGCTTTCTTCATCTGGCCACGATTGGGCCGCGACAGATAATGTAAGTCATATTTGCGGGCCAGCCGCTCAACTTCTGGACACCCCCCATCATCTAAAACATAGATATTGAGGTTGGGATAGGTCAGCTTGGCGGCATAGTAAAGGGTGTTTTCAATGATGGCGAGATCTTCACCGCAGGTGGGAATAAAAACATCCACCGAAGCCGTTTCGGTCTTGGCCAGATTATCCCGAACCACCGCAATATGATCGGCAAGATTAAAGTTTTTGCTGAGTATAACAAAGAAGAAGTGGGGGAAGGTCCAAGCTGCTGTCAGCAGGATATACAAGGCGTAGGGCCAAAACTGAGTGCGCCACAAAAACCAAAGACTAGAGGCTAAAATAAGCAGGGCCGCAGCCAAACCCCAATAGGCCCAATAACGGGGAGGGTTGATGTAGTTATAGCGCTCGATCGAGGAGGGGGGTTTGGGTAGCAAATCGACCGGTTCAGCCAGGGCAGGGGAAGCAGGGGGCTGGGGTGGGGTTAGGGGAGCTTCTAGGGTTTTTCCAGTCATAGGGGGGCACCAGTAAGGGGGGCAAAGGGGCAAGTAGAGCCAGCGGCAAGGCTAGAAGCAAAGGGGCTATAGCAAAGGGCTATAGCGGTGATCAGCCTAATTTTGGGGCAGGACAAAAACGGCTGCGGTACGAGACGGAACTTTAAATTCCCCTTTTTCAGCATTAAAGATGGCGGATTTGACGATCGGATCGCTAGAGCTAGCCTGCACCGGGTGGAGGATGAAGGGCGCGTGTGCCAACTCCGGCAGGGTGATGTATTTATCGAACTTGTCGGCATTAAAGAAAATGAGGATTCGATCGACCGTGGGATCGAGATCCGCACCCACTGTATCATCAATGGACATGGCAATCAGGGCATCAATTTGGTTAGATCCGGTATTGTAAAACCGAACCCGCGCCTTGATTTCTGCCCCAGTTTCCAGCCGGAACAGCTTAGAACTCTTGCGGATCTTCAGGATATTCTGAAGGTGTTCAACGGATTTGAGGATATCCGATCGCTTGGGTTTAAGGCTGGGGTTGCGCAACAGGGGAGCCATTTCTGGCCAGAGGTTTTGGTTATCCCAAGCAGGGGGCAAACCCACCCCAAAGTTATTCTCCTGGTAGGTAAAATCGACTCGGTTAAACCAGTCTCCAGAGTCATAACTGTTGCGATCGAGGGACTTGGAGCGCAACATATCGCTGCCCATGTGGAAAAAGGGAACCCCTTGGCTCAAGCCAATTAAACTCAGGGCTAGATTTTGGCTGCGAACCCGATCGAGCATGGAGGTGTTAGCCATGCCATTATTCCCCGCCGGTAACTTGTAGGCATTGAGATCATAGAGGGTCTCATTGTCATGTTTAGACGCATAGTTGACCGTTTCCTGGGGATCGAGGGCATAGCCTGAGCCGTCGAGTTCTTGCCCGGAAATCCAGTTATTATTTTGATCCTGGATATAGTAATCCCGCAGGCTTCCCGCTAGACCAATGCGCAGCCGATCCATGGAGTTCCGCAGATCGCTCCGGAACCGCTTTTCATAAAAGTAGCCATTCCAATCATAGGCTTGACCATTGATAAAGCCTTGGCGGTGAACATCCGTAGCATTTTGGGAGTAGCCCCCATGGATTGCATCGCGAATCTTGTCATTGAAGGTACCAATACCCGTCCCCCCCATGTGGTACTGCTTGGCGTAATACAAACCCTTATCCTTGGCCGATCCGAAGTCCCAGCCTTCGCCATAAATATAAATCTGGGAGCCATCAATCCCGTCCTGCTCTAGGGTTAAGGCTTGGAGCGTATCCTTAACCTTGATCATGTTATCCACCGTGTGGAAGTTCATGAGATCAAACCGAAACCCATCGACCTTATAGGCAACAGTCCAACGCTTGAGGGTATCGACCATCAGCTTTTCCATCATGGCGAACTCCGTCGCCGTATCGGCACAACAACTGGCACTTTGGGGAATACCACTGTTGTCGTAGCGATGGTAATAGCCGGGGACCACCTTATCCAGCACAGCTTGGGTATAGAGACCGTTGGCAAAGGTGTGGTTATAAACCATGTCCATCACCACCCGCAGCCCCAGTTGGTTTAAGGCTTGCACCATCTGGCGGAACTCCAGGATGCGCGTTCCCCCATTTTTATCGGTGGCATAGCTGCCTTCGGGCACACCGTAGTGATAGGGGTCATAGCCCCAATTAAAGGAGTCATTCCAGCGGCTTGTTCCGATAATGGCCTGTTGATCGACCATATCGGGGCGAAAACTGCGCAAGGTGCTGGCTTTAGGGTCAATACGCTCCCGTGCATCTTCATCCACCGAGGCAAAGTCAAAGGGAGGCATGAGGTGAATATGGGTTAGACCCGCCTCCGCCAAGTTTTTGAGGTGGGTCATGCCGTTGGACAGGGGAGGATGGTCCGGCTGCCCGGTGTAGGTAAAGGCCGTAAACTTGCCCCGATCGGGGACCGCAACGGTTTCATCGTCCCGGCTAAAGTCTCGAACATGGACCTCATAAATGGCGATATCTTCGGGAGCCGCGATCGTCGGCTTTTCCACCATTTCCCAGCCCGACGGCTTAAGCTTCGGATCGCCGTATAAATCAATAATTTGGCTACGGCGGCTATTTTCGGACAAATTGACCGAATAGGGGTCAGTCACTAAATTTTTCTCAATCTCACCCGTATAGGGGACATAAACTTCCACTTCATAGAGATAATACTGGCGATCCCAACTGCTCTCCCCGACAATCTCCCAAACCCCCGTCTTAGGATCAAAGGTCATGGGTTCAATGCTGGGCTGGGTATTAGGGCCAGCATCGGCAAAGCGCCACAGCTTAACGGACTGAGCCGTAGGTGCCCACAGTTTGAGGGTCGGCACTCCCGCCTCATAGATAACCCCCAAATCCCCCTGGTAGGTATAGAGATCGTCCAAAACCCCCTGAATTTGAACAGCAGTCGCATCCACCAGCTTGCCGTAGAGATCATAGGAGGCCAAGGCAATCTCTCCGGTCAGCATTTTGGGGATTTGCTCCCAATATTTGGAGGAGAGGTACCAGGCATCGTAGCCTGCAACATTGGGAAACTTAGGGTAGGTGTCCCGATCGAGGATGCGATCGAACCGCAGGGGAATCCCCAGCCCGCTCGTCACGGGAATCACCAAATTGCCGTCAAGGCTGTAGTGCAGCTCATAGCTATAGGCTCCCTTGCTGTTCCAGGCAATATGGGACTTTTCTACCCACAGGGCACGGCGATCGAGGGTGCGTCCAACCAAAGGACTGACCACCAAGCGACCATTACCATCCTGCTGCCAAATCGCCTGATCAGTCTGGGTATCCGTACAGCGGGTTGTAAACTCATAAAGGCCGGTATAGGCGGAAATTGAGCCTTGGTACTCGTCGTTATTACCAATATCACCGCTATAGACCATAGGTGTGCGGTTCACCTCGTTCCAGATACCGCCAAACTCATCCACCTCGCTCCACAGCAGATCGCACTCAAGCTGTTGCCCTTGGCCTGTTTCCTCCGTCGCGTGGGGTTGGTAAACCTGGGTAAAAATTGTGAGGGGTTGCTGCACCCCCACCGTTGTACTGGACTGCCCTACTGGGAACATACTGCCAACCCAACGGATAGGAGGGGACTCCAAGGGTCCAGCAGCAAGGCTTCCGGCCATGATCCAGCCCCAAAAGACTAGGGTTAGAACAGAAAAACTCACAAGGCGCATCACGGGGTAAAACAAAGGGAACAACAGCTTCATTGCGCTAGGGCTTGACAGGGGTCATTGGGGAACATCCGCCCATAAATAAGAGCAGATGAGGCACTGGTGGTCTGGGCGATAGTAACCAGCAATCAGGCTCAATCTGCTCTCTAGGGCAAAAACTAAATTTAACTCAATTTAAGCAAGGCCTCAGCCCACAGGGCGGATCTAAACCCAGAGGAAGGTTCCTGAGGTTAGATTGCCGAGGATCCCAACCTAGTCTCCCCACTTTTGCCAAGGGAGGAGCGGCTAGATCGGTGGCTCAGCATTCAGTTCACCGAGGTCTGCACTGCTGCAAGTGGGCAAAGTTGCCAAGGGGGTCAGCTTGGGGCAAGGTCAGCATTAGTCCATGAACCCAGCCCAAGCCGCGCTCAACCTTAGTGCTCGTAGGGGCCGTAGTCAAGGAACTCATACTCCACATTGACCACAGGGGTGGGGTTGAGATCAATGGGTTCAATGTGGTCCTCTTGGACAAAGCCAATCACCCCATAGGAGGGCAGGTAGAAGGAGAGTTGGTAGTCCTCCGACTCCATGTATTCGGGGTTATGGCCCCCGCCGCCATACTCCGGCTTGTCGCTGTCGATGCCTAGGCGGAAGGTTGCTTCCTTGGGAGCCACAGGGATCTTGTAACCATCAAAGGCCCGATCGCCCAGGTTCACCACCGCATAGACCCGCTGACCTGTAGAGAAGTCAATACGCTCAAACTCAACGATCTTATTCTCGTGGTCAATCCAGCGCACCATATTGCGGTGCATATTGTGGGGCGCGAAGGCGGGCTGGCTGGTGAAGAAATCCTTCATCTCCGCTTGGAGATTGACAATTTCCTGCACAGGCTTGTGCTGGAGGCGGGGCCAGTCAATGGGGGAGTTCTCGTTTAGGTTGCCATTTTGCAGGGTCCACAACTGGAACATATCCAGGTAGTAGGAGCTAGCAAACATATTCAACGCCGACCAAGATTGAATCTTACGGTTGTGGAAGTCACCTCCGTTGATGGCATCCACCAGGTAGCGGCCTCGGGTTTGGAAGGGATTACCGGGGTTGGCAAACTCGTCGTGGTTACCGGGGTAGTAGAGCAGCGCACGGGGCCAGTCCTGGTTCAGCATGAAGTCTAAGCGCCAGGTGTCGATCTCATCGGTGTACTTCATGAGATCTTCCGTAAACCAGAGATAGAAGCGATCGCTGTAGGTTGTGGTTAAACCCGCACCGCCGTACTCATTGGCCCGGTTCAGCCAGGGGTCACCAAAGTACCCTTCCCCAATGACCACAGCCCCCGGACGGTAGTCATGGACTGCATCGGTGATTTCCCGCAGCAAATCCCGACCGTAGGGTTCATATTCAATCCCGTTCACATTGTCTAAACGCAGGCCATCAAAGCCGTAATTCAAGACGTTATTCAGGGCCGCATCAATAATGTTGTGGCGAATTTCGTCAGAATAGGTGAAGCGACGGGTTCCCCACTCGGTCCAGGGTCCACCGTACAGTTCCCAACCATCTTGGCGGTGATACTTGGAGTAACCCACAGCCCCAAACTCACGCGGCTCGTTGTTACCGTGGTCTGAGTAGTGGCTGTAGACCACATCCAGCACCACACCAACGTTGGACTTGTGGAAGGCGTTGACCATGCGGCGCAGCTCGTCAGGGCTACCAAAGTCAGCATGTTTACCGTAGTAGTTGATGATTTGGTAGCTGTAGCGCCAATCAGGGAAATATTCCGCATCCGGTTCCCAGAAGTCCACATGGGTATCGAGGGGCATAAACTGGACGGCGTTATAGCCCACTTCTGCCAGTTTTTCCGGTAGGCCACACTCCCCAACAAAGGTGTAGAGGTGATCGATCGCCTCAGAACCCATCTGCCCGTAGAAGGGAGAGTCGGGGTTTTGGCAGGTCCACTTCAGGGCTAGGGAAACAATATCGGTTTCCAAAATGGAGAGGGACTTGGCCCGCAGGTCGATCGGCGGCGCTAACTCCTCAGCCGGAATCGGTTCGGGCTTCCAGATCACCGCGTTGATGGTTTTATCGTCGTAGCGGTTGTTGTAGAAGCGACGGTTAAAAGCAGGGGTAGAAAACAGAGGAGCCGTCAGATCAAGACGCTGGTCTCCATTTTGGTCCACCAGCCGGTACTGCATTTTGTGGTACTGCCCTGGGGGTAGGGTCAGTTCATGGATGGTCGGATTGCTGGCCGTGGGCTGAAGCTCATAGGCGGCCAAATCCACATCACGACCCCAGTTGTTGAAGTCCCCAACCAAACGCAGGCGATCGCGATCGTTGCCGACAAAGATGCGAAACGTAATGGAATTATCTTCGTTGAAGCGAACCCCAGCCTCTGGCTCAAAGGTAGAGGGATCGCGCTCTGGCTCCTGCTCTAGCAGTTCCACGGCTGCAAGGTGAAGCTGATCCACATCGGGGCTGACAACATATTGACTGCGAACCTTAGCAGGGGGTTCTGCCTCCTGGATTTCAGGGGCACTGTCTAGAGCAACAGCCTCCTGCTCAAAACTGGCGACATCGCGATCGTCATACCCATGGGCCGGTTGCGATGCCGTGAGGTACTGCCATGCCCGGTTAATGTAGCGAGAGATGAGATCCCGGCCCGTGGCAACCTGCTGGCGCAACACCGCCCAAACTTGTTGAAGAGACAGGGGCGCATCCGCAAGCTCCAAGAGGGTTGCTGCTTCCGGTTCTAGCACCCCCTCTAGGGCCGCTAAATCAACAACCGTGCCCGTCACCGTACCCGTGGGGGCATCCATGATGGTATTGGCAACGATGGTATTGGCAACCATTTGGAAACCGGGCAAAGATGGGGCAACCTGTTGGCTGCGGGGAATGAGAACACTGGAATTCCAAGGCCCCTCTTCCCCGTCGCGCTGACCCACATTAGCCGATGCAATCTGCTGCTCAGCCACGGTTTCAGCCGTATGGGGGGGGGCCTCGGCTACGGTAGACGTGCCCTGAAGATCAGGTGTCGTCACCATCAAGTTGTAGGCTAAAAGTAGCTCAAAGATACTCATATCAAAAAGACTTAGGGATCTAGACGAACTAGCAGGTCAGACTTCTAAACCCTGAAGGCATCACTTAACCCATCCTAAAATCTAGAGATTCCAGGGAGTAGGCCGTCATCAGCGATGAGCTAAAGGGTTCAGTCGGCTACCCAGCTTACCTACAGGAAACGAACAACACCCTGAACGGAATCTAAGCTTGACGGTGGAGCGCGTCTCTACTGAGACAGGGCAACTCCCCATCTATGGAGCTTAGTTCAGAGCACAAAACTTCCCGCAGGTGCAAACTTAGAGCACAAGGCTCAGAGAGCCAAAATCCAAGCAATTTTTGGCAACAAGCTTAAACATCACCCAGGAAGTACGGAACAGTCCAAAACAGAGCGGCTAACTCTGGGCCGTTGGCTGACAAAGAACCCCATATGCATTGTTTGACTTCAGACAAAAGAAGTATAAACTTGCTTAGATTGAGGCTTGCTGAACGGCGGTTACAGTGCTTTGGAAGACTTTGACCCCCCTAGCCTCTGGTTCTCAAGGATCTCTAAAATCTCAATCAGTTGCTGTATCAACCGAAACGGACTGGAGAGGAAAGAGAGGGTTTTGCGGACAAATCTTGAGGGATATCTGTTTCCCAATCAGAGTGACGCAAATCCTAGGAACCGAGGGCGATCGCCTCAAACGAAGCGCACAGAGAAATCAAAAAACGTGACTTTTACCTTGAGGGATGGATCAGCTTGCGAGCAAAACGGACTTGGAGACAGAGGATACTGAGCTAGGGATCCAAGCAAGAGTTGAGTAAAGCGTAGGCGCACTCTTTACCACACACGCCACTGCGTCCAGGTGTTGAGCTGACCTACTGTTCAGTTCTTAAGGGTTAGGGAAGCTGAAGTTTGATCAAGCAATATTAATTTATATTAAGTATGCGTTAATATACCTACTCCGTCAAGTCCTAAGGTCATCCTGATTGGGGAAATGTTGGGCCAGCGTTGGACCAGCGTTGGACCAGCGTTGGGGAACTGCCTCAACACCAAAACCCCTCGATCGCCCAGGGAAATTAGGGGATCCCGGCCATGGTTGTGGGAAAAAAGGCGGCAATGGGTTGATCCCACCAAAGGGCTAGGTTGGAGGGTTGCCAAGATGAGAAGCACCCCATTGACAAGACTGGGGGGTTTAGTCAAGGGGTCCATTTCATTTTGGCAGGTTCACCGATCGCGGTAGAGGCAATCCCCCCGTGGTTGCCCCGGTTGTTGGCCACCAAGGGGGGAGCCACGGGGGCACGACCCCTACGGTTGATTGTTCCAAAGTGAAATGCACCCTAGTCAAGGGCTTAAGAACCTTTTTGAGGGGTTTCTCAGCTAATCTCTTGTTTGCGACCCCCTAGAACGATATCTTCAAAGGGGAAGTAACTTTCTGTAATGGTAGGGGCATGGTGTATGAACCCCCTAGATCACCACATTTCTCCTGCTCACGTCTGAACCGGATTGGGTGGCAATTTGGCCCTCGATCGGTTCCCCTAGATTGTGGTTTCTCGCCTTCGTTCTCACACTGGAGTCCCGACCCTCGACGTATGACAAGTATTCAGTCTGAGCTATTGCGATCGGTTCAACGACTTTTGCCCCGAGGTAACCCCTCGGCATCCACACCGGTCTCAGCTAGCCCACTCCCAGACTCCCCCCATGGGCTATCCTATCGGCCCCAGTACCTGACCCACGTCAGCCAGGTTTATGCCGATGGGCGGGTCGATTTAGCCATTTCCGTCTATTTTCCACGGCTGAGCCTTAAGGGCATTGGCGACCCCACCCAAACCCAAGATGTCGCGATTCAGGTGCAGGTAGAAGCAGGGCCATGGCACTTCCTCAGTCCGCCCCAGAGCGATCAACCCTGCTGGACTGCTACCCTCACCCAGGTGCCGGAGGCCAGCGCCCTCCACTTCCGCTATCGGGATCCCGCTGGAACCTGGCAACCCTTTGCCCCCCTCACGGATCTAGAGAGCTTCTATGGCACCACCTATGTGCCCCGTGTGACTTACCAGTGGGAAAATCAACCCCCCCGCTACGATCACGCCAAAGTCTTGTTGGAAACGACCCTAGAGGGTCTCTTAGCAGGCTATAAGGGCGGTAAGTTTGCAGCGCGGGACTTGGAGGAGCTATTGCAGGGATCCGTGGCCGATCGCATCCTGAAAACCGACATTCCGGGACAACTGGCCACTTGGAATATTGATGAGGTCATGGTGCCGGTTTGTGCGTCCGTGGCTAACCGTTCCCATCTAGACCCTAAATTTAATTATCTCACCTATAACTTTATCGAAACTGACTGGCAGATCGGCAACACCGCTGCCTTTAAGAAACTCGTCGATCGGTTTTACGCCCACAACATCCAACTGATTCCCGACCTCATCTTTGCCCACCAAGTTCGGACTCCCTTTGCCGGATCCCTGGATCAAATCCAAGATCCCCAGAGCGGGATGCCCGTTTTTGTGGATCCCGATCCCTTCCTGTTCCGGGACTACGGCACCTGGATGCTCAACCTCGCCGAACCCAATTTTCGCAAGCTCCTGGCTGAAAAGATCGTCACCTTTGCCCAGAAGTACCACCTTAAGGTACTGCGCATTGACTACGTGGATGGCCTGATTCTCCAGTACTCCAACCGCAACCAAAACTATGCGGAGCAGTTTATTCGAGAACTGAAAGCCGCCCTCCGGGAGCATTGCCCCGATGTGGTTACCCTGGGAGAAACCTTTGAGGTGGCGGGGAATCCGGCAGTTCAGGACTTTATTGATGTTTTTTATGCCCCGATCGGCTTCACGATCGTCGAAGAACTCTATAAACCCCCCTCCCAAATGGAGCGGCCCCTCTATCCCAGCATGGAGGTTCTTGCCGGTCATGCCCACCAAGTGTTGCAATCCCAGCGGCGGGAAGCCTACTACGCCCAGCTCCATGACGAAACTTGGTACTGCCAGCATATTGTCCAGGGTCGCCCCTATGTGCCCTGGGCCTACGGCGGCAATCCGGGCCAACTCGCCAAAAACCAAGGCGAAGAACTGGTGGCCATGGAGCGACTGGAGCCGACCCAACTGCTGGACTTTGTGCGGCGCACCGTTCGCAATGCCGAAGCCCTCACCATGTTCCTGGCCAACCTCCGGTATATGTTTGTGCCCAGCGTCGATGCCCTCAGCTTGGGCTGCTTGGACGACCCCGATCAGTGGAAAGTAGCCTGGGAGGGGCTGACCCCCAGCCAGTTAGCAGCCTGGGAAGCCACGGGACTGGATGCGGCGGAAATTTTGCGCCAACACCAACAACATCGCCGCGATTTAGTCACCCTACGCGGTCTATTCCGGCAATACACCAAGGTAGACGAGTCCACATACCAGCCCTTGGTCAAGATTGAGGTGAACCACCATGATTCCTCGGCCTCTCTTTTGAGTTTGTTTCGGTTAAACCCGACCCAACTTCAAGACTCGCTGCTGGTCATTTTTAATTTCGGAGCCACCACCTTCCAGGGGGCCGAAACCTACGAAGTACCGGTACCAGAGGGCTTTGATGGGCACTGGGCAGTGCTGTTTGATGGCGACTGGAACGGCAATCCCCAGGATCCCCAGCGGCCCCAGGGCTATGCGGCTGAAACCTTGCTGGAGAGTGTCCAGGGACTGTATTCCAACCGATCGGCGGTTCTCCGCTTAGAAATCGGGTCCAGGAGCCTCTTGGTGCTGAATTATCGAGGAGGAAAGTAATTTTGATGCTATCGCTGTTGCTGGAGCCGGGATCCCCTGCCTCTATTTCCCTATTTGCCCTGTTTTCCATTAACTCCATGGGATTGCGCTACGGCATAAGCAAGCTGTGCCAGATCCTGATTCCCCTCCTGGGCTATATCTTGATTCGGGATCTGCTGATCCAGGGCTTCCTCCTGCGCCAGCCCGCCGTTCAAGCCCTACTGCAACGCCTCCAAAACACACCACCCTTTCAACGCTGGCAGGAGGACTTACCCCAATTTTTTGACCAGACCCTGGGGTTAATGACCTGGAAAATTGGCTGTGATCTAGGATTTTTCCTGATTGTCGATGCCCTAGGGCCATGGGAGCGGGCCTTTACCTGGTCTGGCCTGCTCCCCTATACGCTAATTCAATATTTCTTCTATTACCTCGTGGGACGGCGAATGCTCATTGAGGGATCGCTCAATCCCTTTCAGCCCCGCCCCACCACTCTACCCCCGGTCCAGCGCCCCAACCTGAGCCAACGTCTGCTGTCCAAGTATCTCCATGAGGATGTTAATGTCACCAGCGAGCATATCCCCCTCCGGCAGGTGTTCCTCAAGCCCGTGGTGGACTATGGCGGCTTGGTGGCCAGTTGGTCCTTTTATACCGTGGGCATTTTCTACTCCCAGTCCGGGGAAATGACCCTAGCCCCCGTGATTCACTTTGGCTTCTTCCAGATGCTCACGTTCTACCTGGTGAACACCTACGGCTATATTTTGGGCTATAACCTGGGGGAATTGCTCTATTTGCGGCTTTCTGAGCTAGATGAGCAGGTTAGCCAGTGGAGACGGTCCCAGGCCCAGAGTTTGCCCCGATCGGGCAAAGACCTACGCAGCCAAGTCTTTTGGAGCGTTAACGATCGTCTCAGCAGTTGGCGGGAGCAGTTCCAGACCCTCAAATACACGCAACTACAACCGATTTTTGCCTTCCTCGATCGCTATGGCTTGAATTTGCGCTGGTTACTCTCCGCCTCAGGGGGGGTCTTCTGTGTCATGCTGGTTGCCCCCAGTTGGTCCCACACGCTTCTAAATCTGGGTAAGAGTGCCGATCACGTCTTGTTTCAGGTGGCAGGACACATCAATGGCAACCAGGTAGAACAGGTCGAGCAAGCCATCCATCCCGTGGCGCTCCCGGCCTCAGAGCAACTGATTACCGGGTTTCCAGAGGCTTGGGCCGCCCTATACCAAGGCGAGTTACCTGCGGCTGAGGAATTGTCCCTCACTGCGCCCCTATCCCTCACTGCGGCCGTTTCTGCCCCACCCCTAAGTCCCTAAACCCCACCGCCCCAGGGGCTGCCGTTACGGCGGTGATACAGGTCGGTGGGCAGCGTTTAAGCAGGATCTCGCCACGGTTTTGGCGCAATTTGCCCAAGTCTGGAGCGTGGAGATCGGCTCTGCCCCCCTGAGACCGCACTGACCATCCCCTATCCTTCAGTCCCTAGGGCACCTCGAAAAATTCACATTTTCGCCCAGCGCCCCACGTAAGAATAGGGGTTTTAGTGGACGACTTCGCCGCCCACTACCCTGAATTGAGGTGCCCCCTAGAAATCAGCAGACTGTTCAAGCGTTTGATTTTATCCAAGCTTAAACATAATTAAAACCGTAAAAATGGTCCATCAACCCCGAAATACTTGGATTTCTGCTATAGTCACCTGCCTGAGTTGTCTTGTCCTCGCCCTCGGTGGCCTCTGGCCGGGAGTTTCGGATTGGGCAACAGCGGCCCCTGCTGACCCAGTGGCGACTAATACCCTAGCCGATCGCGTCCCCGGCAACCTAGGTAATGATGTCTTGTATTACATCGTGGTCGATCGCTTCCTAGACGGGAATCCCGACAATAATATCCCGGATTTCGCCTTTGAAAGCACAGAGACGGCTGAAGGGACGGCTGAGGCTCGCTACAGCGCCATGAATCGGCTGCTTTTACAGCATATGTACGACCCCAGCCATCGCTTTATGGGGATGTACTGGGGCGGTGACCTAGAGGGCGTGATTCAGCGGCTGGACTATCTCAAGGATTTGGGTATCACCAAGCTGGTCCTGTCCCCCATTCAGGACAACGCCAATGGCCTCTTTTACCACCCGGATATTAATAACTATCTCCACGATCAAAAGGGAGCCACGATCGAAGACGACTTTTATCGCCATATTTCCACGGCTTACCATGGCTACTGGACCAAGGACTGGTTCGAGATTGATGAGCACCTACGCAATGGGGCAGACCAAGCCACCGATCGCTATGCCGTCTTCCGTCGCCTCCTCAACGAAGCTGGCCAGCGGGGTTTAGGCGTAGTGCTGGACCTAACCATGAACCAAACCTCACCGGGCCATATTTCCACGGAAAAGCCCGAATTAGGGGCTGGGGGCTTTCTCTTTGGTGAGTCTTGGTTTGCCGACAATGGCGATGTCTACCGCCATGGCCAGCGGGTTGGACTGCACTGGGATCCACGCACAGGAGAGCGCGATCCAGACCATTGGTTCCACCCACCTCAGATTATCTGGGATTTTGACACCGCAACCGAAGCATTACTTGAAGATGGCCAAATTAGCGGCGGAATGCCCGACTTAGACCAATCTCAGCCCCAGGTTGAGCAGTATTTCTTGGATGCAACTCGGTTTTGGTTGACCTTTAACCAAGACAGCTATCCCATTGCCGGATTCCGTTTAGATGCCGTCAAGCACGTCAATGTTTCTTTTTGGAACAAATTTGAGCAGCTTGTCCACGAAATCAACCCCAATGCTGTTCTGCTAGGCGAGTTCTTTGGCGGAGGCTATCGCCTAGAACCCAGTATTCGCTTTCTCAAGCAGACCGACTACATTAGCCAGTACGATTTCAACTTTAGCGAGGCGATTCGGCGCTTTTTCGCCCACGATCGCGGCTGGGATGGCCGGAGCTACGTGCTGCAAGAAATTACCCAGGGCCGCGATGGACAGTACTATAACGCCAACCCCCTCGAACGGCTGTGGCACCGGATTATGAACCCGGCGGAGACCCTAGAGGTGCCCCGCGAAGCCCTAGATGCCATTCCCGATGCAGAAGCCAAGGGCTGGGTGACCTTTATCGAGAACCATGACCAACCCCGGATGTTTAGCTTCTATCCGGACCTGTCCGATCGGGCCTATGCCAGCCTCATTAAGTACCAATTTGCCGCCCGTGGCGTTCCCCTGATTATGTACGGCGAGGAAACGGGCCTAGGAGTTCCCTATCACCCCGATCATGAGGGTTTATTCGGCATTGGTGGCGATCCCTTCAATCGACCGATGATGATTTGGCCCAACTCCCCCGGCTGGAAACCGGAGGTTTACGAAGCCACCCGCACCATGGCTAAGCTGCGGCAACAGTGCCCCGTCCTGCGCTACGGCTCAACCCGCTATCTCCAACCCAAGGGCAGCAACACCCAAAACGACCTCTTTATGCTGCGTCAACCCGTGACTCCCGATGACGCTGATCCGGCCTGTCCCCAAGTTCTCTATGCCTACTCCACCCAGGGCGGCGAGTTTTTGGTGGAGTTAGACGATCAGGTCCAAGCAGCAAAATTGCTTGAAAAAGGCCAAGAAGGACAAATTTTGGAAGGATTACTGCCGGTGCGGTTACAGCCTGAAGAAGCCAAAGTCTTTATCCTCAAGTAGTGCCAACACAGAGCCGCCTCTCTAACTCAAGCCACTACTCTCGTAGGGGAACTCAAGCCACTACTCCCGTAGGGGTGGGTTTCCCGCAAATCCTAGCTTCCCACCCCAAAATCGCCCCAAACCGCCCTCTCTAATACCAAATCCGTTGAGCCTGAAACAGAATAAACGGGTAGGGGTCGTGCCCCTGTGCCGACCCTCGACCAGCCAAATACAGGGGCAACCACGGGGGGATTGCCCCTACCAAAACAAATCGAGATTAG
>JAYKJG010000407.1:0-24072 GCA_035286285.1 Prochlorothrix sp. | reverse complement strand
GCCAAGAAGCGAGACGCTAAAACCTGTCGAATTACAGGTTTAAAACGTGATAAGTATAATAAATCTGTCAATATTGTCGTCCATCATATTTACTCTAAGAAGCACTATGAGCATTTAGCCGCCTGTGTTGATAATCTCATTACGCTCACCCAGGAGGTGCATAATGATTTTCATGCCTGGAACGGAGGATATCAGCAACCCTGCACCGCCGATCATCTGATTCAATTTGTGCAAGAACTATATCCGGATAACTATGAAGTTATCATGAGCCTGAAAGAGGTGAAAAAAGTCCTCAATGTGACTCAGTAGATTCGCCCTGTTTGCCCTCCCTGGAGGGAGCAATGCCAACCTGCACTAAAGTCACCCTCAATTAGTTCTGCACGTTCTTGCTCCCCTCTCCTCCCTGGGAGAGGGGCTGGGGGTGAGGGGTCTTCAAATGTCAAAAAAGGCCGCTAGAATGCCGAGCACTAGGCAACCCACAAGACCCGCACGATCGATCCCGCTGTAATTTCCTCAATCCCCGTTGGCACCACTCCCAAAGCTTGGGTTTGCGCTAAATTAATCAAATTAGCAGAATTCTGCTGTCCTAAAGCAGGGGAAAAAGCCAAAGCTAGACCCTGATCCGTTTCCTGAGTTACTAGTCGGCCCCAGACATAGGTTTCCCGATCGCCCCCGCTCTTTAACCCCGCCGTAGTCGGCAAACTCAACCAGCGACAGGTTGCCCCCGCCTCACCCCCCAGCCGCCGCAGCGCCGGTTGCACAAAACGCCAAAAACTCACCGTAGACGAGACGGGATTGCCCGGTAACCCGAAATAAAGACAGGGCCGATCGGGGCTGGACCCTGGCTTAAAGGTTGCGACGGTTAAGGGTTTGCCCGGTTTAACCGCGACCGATCGGATAGCCAACTCCGCCCCCAATTCCGTCAAAATTTGGTCAATATAGTCATAATCCCCCACAGAAACGCCCCCTGAAGACAGGATCACATCGAAAGTTTGCCCTGCTGCCGTAATTGCTGCGGTCAAAGCCGATCGGTCATCGGGTATGGGTTCCCAGACCTGGGCGATCGCCCCCGCCTCCTCCACCAAAGCCGCCAAAGCATAGCGGTTAGAATCCACAATCTGCCCCGGTCCTAGGGGCTGATCGACCCCCACTAACTCATCCCCCGTCGAAAGAATAGCAACCCGCAGCTTGCGGTAGACCGGCACCGTAGCACACTGCGCCGCCGCCAAAATCGCCAAATCCGGCGCACCAAGACGAATTCCCGCCGGTAACAGGGGTTGTCCGGCTTGGTGGAAGGTGCCCCGCTTGCGGACCCAGGCTCCCGGTTCGGGGGCGTTGGTAAAGGTGACCCGATCGCCCGATCGCTCAGCTTGCTCTTGCATCACAACGGTATCCGCACCCAAGGGCAACATTGCGCCCGTAAACAAACGCGCCGCTTCTCCAGGTTGCAGGGCGGTGGTTGGAACCGTTCCAGCGGGAATTTCCTGGCTAATGGTCAAACTAATGGAATTTTCAGCACTTGCTGTTGCTAAATCAGCCCCAATCACGGCATAGCCATCCATGGCGGAATTATCCCAGTGGGGAAAGTCCAGGGGACTCAGGACAGTTTCGGCTAAAATTCGGCCTTTGCATTGGCTTAGGGGCAGATTTTCGCGATCGTGCTGGGAATTGAGGGGTTGGAGTAGGCTAAAAATACAGGATTCGGCAGCGGCTGCGCTCAGTAAACCGGGGGTACAGGCCATGGCAAACGGGGACAATTCTGAAGTGAACCGGACAACCCCTCTATCATAAGCATCCCGGTTATGACTTTAGGAACGCACTGGATCACCTGATCTCTCCCGATGGCGGGGGGAAGTTTGCTAAACTGGTCAAGATCGCTCAAAAATCTCTCTCAACGTTCTGTTCGCCTGCCCCCCTTCGCTGTGCTCCCCCCTTCATGACCCTGATCGGCACCCTTCCCGCAGAATCTGGTGGTTCCCTTTGCCTGTCTATGGCAGCAGCTTTGCTCATGCACTATTGTGGCCTGTCGGAGGAAACTGCCTGGGATTATATTTTGGATTTAGCGGTTGACTATCCGGCTGCTTGGATTCGCTTGGCGGTGATTGAGGCCCTGTATCAGGGACGCTACAAAACCGTTTCGGTGAGCCAGATTTTGGCGATTTGGCAACGGCGCAACAAGCCTCTCTGCCATTTTGGCCGGGAATTTGAGTCTATTATTACGGTTCCCCTTCAGAACCTCCCCCGCACGCCGCCCCAAATCCAGTTTCAGGCGACTGCCGATCGTCTGCCCCGCCGCACCCTCAACAGCACCCTTAAGTCTCTCTGGGCAACCCGCCTCGATCAACCCGTGCCCAGCAGCCCGGTCCGGCCCTTTAATCCCATTAGTCCCCTTAATTCCGCCCCTGCCCCGATCGATCGCCTGCAATCGGCCCCTCAGCCCTTGGGCTTCAGTATGGCAAACACTAGGGAGGGGACTGAGGCTGTAGTCGCCCCTGGAGGAACCCAGGATGTAACGTCTGCGTCAACCCTCGCGATCGGCCCTAACCCAGGGATCGAAGCTGCAACGGAGATTACACTAGAGGCGCAACCCAACGTAGAAGTGCAACCAGACCTGAACCCAGCGATCGCGCCAGATATTCCACCCAACTCTCTATCCGGTATAACGCCCGGTACAGCGTCTGGGACAATATCCGATATAAAACCAGCAACAACACAAGAAAATACCCTAGAGACTACGCAAACCGAGGAGATTTCTGCCCAGAAGGCTCCCGATCTGGCTCATCTAGCTCCCACGCCTGAACCTGCGCTTGTGCTCACCCTAGAGCCGTCGATCGAGGCCACTGACCCCGGTTCTGTTGCCCTTGCCCCGCCTCAGGCTAAGACCCCCGCCCTCCAGCCAGCAACGGAAGTGGACAACCCCGATCGGCCCCTTGCCTCCCCTGCCGCTACAATTGCAGAGGTTCCTCCCAGCGGCTTGGTGGGCACCGGCCTGGTCTATCCGCCTCCGGCCCGTCGGGCTACCACACCCCCCCTGCCCATTCACCGGTTTTCTCCCCTGCAAGACTCAACGGGGTTCGCCCAGAAGTTGAGAGCCTTGGCCTCCACCAGCTACTAGCCCAGCCCTTAGCCCAGTAACGCCCTTCTCCGGCCCGCTCTCCCTGCTCACTCCCCCCCTTTACCCCGTGCGCTGTTACTTCCCCTATGTCTAAGGTTCTGCCTTTCCCCGGCCCCATTTTGGCCTCTGTCTCCTCAGATTTGCCACCTTTCCCCCGCGATCCTGCGCAATTACACAGTATTAAAGCCCAACTTGACCTGATTCTGTTGGCCCTGGAGGCGTTGACTGGCATTGGATCTGAGGCGATGGTCCAGGCTGCGACAACGTTGCAACTGTCGGGCATGGGCGATCGGGTCAGTTTGTGGCGGCTGCGGCAGGCGAATCCGTTGCGCAAGGGCCAGGGGGGCCGGAAAAAGCTGGATGTGGAGGAGGCCAAGGCGTTGGTGTTGCTCATCTGCCACTTGGCACAACAGCATCAACAGCGGGTGCGATCGGCGGTGGCGCTCTTGGAGCAAGTCACCGGCCAAAGCCAACCGCCCCACAGTGTCCCCATGCTGGGGGATTACTTAGATAGCTTTTGCAACCTTTTTCAAGATCGCATGAAAGAAGAGGAGCAAGAGAGCCTATCAATGGATCATTTGAGCCATTTGGCCCTCAAGTTGCTGATTGACCTACTGTTTTATGGAGGACAGGGGGGGAGTCGGCGGCTCTGGATGGTTTTGATCGATCGATCGAGCCAATAAGCCAATCCAGCCAGTAAGCCAATCCAGCCCGTCATCCAACCTCCTAGCCAGGGGGAGCGTCTTGCGCCCCTTGCGGGCAAGGTGCTCGCATGAGAGAGGCCCGCACGAGAGATTTCTGCACAGGAAAAGGAGGGGGAATTTACGCCCTGCCGCCTCGTTGGCTTTAGCAGTCTATCGCTGCCGTTGGGGCTACCTTGGATTGGGCTACGGATTGGGCTACGGATGAGGTTACGGATTGGGTTACTGACCGCGAACCAGGTCTAGGAGGGTTTGGGGCAAATTAAGGACTTGGTTGAACAGGTCGCTAGGGCCAATGCCGACGATAATGGAGAGGGCAGCGGCGATGATGGCAACGACAAAGGCCGTGGTCAGCGTTGCTTTGAGGACGTTGAGAACCCAGGTAAAGATTAACCAGGCGATGACTAGGGCTGCAATCAAGACAATGAGGTTGCTCATGGGATATTCGGCACAATGTTGGGGTGGGTGGGGGAGATTTTCCCTAAATGTATCAGAGCCTGAATCTGCGGTGCATTATGGCTGTGCCTAATACGCTCTACAGGTTGCTGGTGTATGACAATAAAGTGGGTGGGGCTGCTACAGTTGAGAGGCACCCAAACAAGGGGTGCGTTTCACTTTTGCCACGGGACGGACTAAAGTCCGTACTACGAGCCTCACAAAGGGTGCGTTTCACTTTTGCCACGGGACGGACTAAAGTCCGTACTACGAGCCTTTTGAGACAGGTTAGGGGCTGGGTTGCTTCAGGGTGAAATGCATCCGTGAAATGCACCCCAAATGACTGTAATCTCAAGACTGTAATCTTAAGACTGTGTTGCAATTGACTTTATGCTGACGGCCCATGATCTTTGGAAAACCTATGGCGATCGCACGGTCGTTGAAGCGATTCATTTTACGCTGAAGGCGGGGGAAGTGGTGGGCTTGCTGGGGCCAAATGGGGCCGGTAAAACCACAACGGTGAGTCTGTGCTATGGCCAAGTGTTGCCCAGCCGGGGCTATGTTCAGTTCAATCAGTGGAAAATTCCCCAGCAGAGTAAACAGGCTCGCTCAAAAATGGGGATTGTGACCCAAGAGGATAACTTAGACCCAGATTTTACCGCTTTTCAGAACCTAGCTTATTTTGCCCACCACTATGGCATTCGGGGGGCAGCGGCGCGGCAGCGGGCCGGGGAACTGTTGGCCCAAGTCAACTTGGAGGATGTGGGAGGGAGCGCTGTGGATACCCTGTCGGGGGGGATGAAGCGGCGGTTGGTGTTGGCCCGTGCCTTGGTGAACCGGCCCCAAGTTGTGTTTTTGGATGAGCCGACGACGGGACTGGACCCCGATGCACGGCAGGATTTCTGGCAGTTGGTGATCCAACTGCGGCGGGAGGGTTGTGCGGTGGTGCTGACGACCCACTATATGGATGAGGCCCAGCGGCTGTGCGATCGGCTGCTGTTGATGCAGCAGGGGCGGGTGATGGATGAAGGGGAGCCAGAGGAGTTGATTCAGCGGACGATCGGGCGGGAAGTGGCGGAGGTGGAAGGCTTGGCAGAATCCCAGGTGGGGGCGATCGGCCAGCGGTTTCGGGTTTGGTGGCGCAGGTTTGGCCATGGCTATGTGATTGCGCTGCCGGAGGGAGCCGAGGCACAACTCTGGCAGGAGCTAGAGGCAACCCACGCCCCCCGTCTCACCCGCCGCTTGGCTAATCTTGAGGATGTTTTTCTCCGCCTCACGGGGACTGACCTCGGCTCAGATTAACTCAAAGCATCGGGATCAATGCCCAATTCCTGGAGTTTGGCCCGTAGCTGTGCTGCCTGTTGCTGCGATCGGGCCAAGGCTGCCTCAGCTTCTTCAGCCCGTAGCCGCTCTTCTTCAGCCCGTAGCCGCTCTTCTTCAGCCCGTAGCCGCTCTTCTTCGGCCCGCAGCCGCTCTTCTTCGGCCCGTAGCCGTTCTTCTTCAGCCCGTAGCCGTTCTGCTGTGGCCTGTTCCGTTGCCAGGGGAACTAACTGCCCCTGGGCATCATAGAACCGCAACCATGTTGCTTCCTCCAACAGGATTTTGCCCTGCCAGGGACCGAGCCAGAGTTGCAGCATCTCGCACCATAACCAGCCCCGATCGTCCTTTTCCAGGTCTACATAGCGTCCCCCTTGCAGTTGCCAACCCTGAAAGTCTGCTGGATCAAAGGGATTATAGACAAAATAGTAGGAGGTGCTGAAGGTTCCTTCGTATAGATCTTTTTTTGTGGTTAGATCTTCTGTTGCCGTACTGGGAGAGGTCAGTTCAATAATCACATCGGGATAGCGGCCCTCTTCTTCCCAGACGATCCAACCTTGGCGCTCTTTGGTGCCGTCAACATTAAGCACCGCAAACACGTCTGGCCCTCGAAAATCTCGATTTTTGACTTGCTGGCGGCTAAAGTACACAAACATATTGCCCCCCGCAAAGAAATCTTGACGGGGCGATAGGGCAGTGTAGAGGCTGTCGATCAGAAGGTTCATTGCGAGGCGATGCCGGTTGCTTTCCAAGGGGATACCATCCTCAAAAATGAGATCAGTCGGGGGAGGGTCCGGAACCCAGTGGGGGTCGGGTTCACGGGGGTTTTCCAGGGTTGAGAGAGGGGTTAGGGTTGCGGAAGGGGGCGCGGTCGCGAGAGGAGTGGCAGCAGCGAGAGGCGTGGCAGTAGCGGAAGGAGTGGCAGTAGCGGGAGGCGTGGCGACAGGAGGGGCGACGGTTGCGGCAGGGGTTACGATCGGGGGGGCTTGGGTGGAGGGACGGGGGGGAGTCATGGCAAAGATTTGGGGGTGGAGGGCAAAGCGGGGGTAGAGAATGCGTTAGTACTAGCGTAACGTTAATGATAGGGCAAGATGATGGTGCAAGATGAGCGCAAGGTTAAAGTGAGATAGACCCATCCCTAACCATGCTCCCCGCTCCCCAATCCTGCTTCTATGCCATCGGGAGCATCCCACTTTGGAAAAGTCTCGATCGGGGTCGTGCCCCCGTGGCTCTCCCCTAGGGACCACAACCAGGGCAACCACGGGGGGTTTGCCCCGACCCGATCGGTTCCCTCGTCAAAGTGGGATGGACCCATTCCATCTCTTCCCGAAAATGCCTCAATATCCCTAACCATGACCTCTATACAGTCTAATTCTGCTGCATCTACTGATTCACGCGACGATCGGCCCCCGATCGGGTCACCTCCGGACTTATCCACCACAATTCCAGATTTCTGGGGGATTTACTCGGTTTGGTGGCGACATTTCCAGGTCTATCGCCGCACTTGGTTGGTGAACTTTTTACCGCCCATTTCTGAGCCGATCGTCTATTTAGTTGCCTTTGGCTATGGCTTCTCCCCGTTGGTGGGGCAAGTGGAATATCTCGGCCAAACCATTCCCTATGTCCAATTTTTGGCACCGGGCATGATTGCGGTAGGGGTTTTATTTCAATCTTTCTTTGAAGCGGCCTTTGGCACCTTTATTCGCCTCCGGTTCCAAAAGACTTGGCAAGCTTTACTCACGGCTCCCCTCAGCTTTCGGGATGTGTTTATGGGGGATTGGCTCTGGGCGGCAACGCGGGGCATGATTGCGGGCAGCTTAACGGCAGCAGTGGCGATCGTGGCCGGACTCTACCCCATTTCTGGGCTAATTTTTGCTTTGCCGGTGATGCTGCTGGGTTGTTTGCTGTTTTCAGCCTTTGGCCTCTGGATGGCAGGTTTTTTCAACACCGTAGACCAGCTTAATGTGCCGATCTTTTTGGTCATTATCCCCATGTTTACCCTCTGTGGCACCTACTTTCCCAGGGAAACCCTTCCCCCAGTCTTGGAAAGAATCGCCGCACTGTTACCCATCTCCGCCCTTGTTGATTTGTTGCGGTGGCCGTTGGGGTTGCCGCCCTGGTGGCCGCTATCCTTACTGTGGCTGCTGACGCTCCTTGTGGTGGTCTTGGGGCTAGCAGTTCGCCAGATCCGCCCTTTAATTTTTCGCTGATTGGCACTGATAACCTTGATTAGCCCCGATTAACCTTGGTTAATCCCAGTTAGCCCTGATTAATCCTGATTAGACTCGATTAACCTCGATTAATCCCGATTAATCCCGATTAATCCCGATTGAACTCGATTAATCCCGATTGAACTCGATTAACCTCGATTAACCCCGACTGGACTCGATTGAACTCGATTAAACTCTATTAACCCCCATTAACCCCCATTAACCCTATAGATTGCTGCACGACCCATGCAAACCTCCCCTCCTCCTGCTCCAGTTGCGATCGCCCC
This sequence comes from Prochlorothrix sp., assembly GCA_035286285.1. Lineage (GTDB taxonomy): Bacteria > Cyanobacteriota > Cyanobacteriia > Prochlorotrichales > Prochlorotrichaceae > Prochlorothrix. Next base: position 16,007 of record JAYKJG010000407.1, on the reverse strand, counting down.
AGACTCCCCGCCCCTCTCGCCCCGGCAGCAGTGGCTGAAGGACAATCTCTTTTTTGGCAATGAACCCAGCCTCGAACTGACGGCCATTCTTTTGGTTTATTTTGTCCAAGGGGTGCTGGGGTTAGCCCGTTTAGCGGTTAGTTTTTTCCTAAAAGACGATCTAGGCTTAACTCCCGCAGAGGCAGCGGCCCTCATGGGGCTATCGATGTTACCTTGGACGATTAAACCTGTATTTGGATTTTTATCCGATGGCTTGCCTATTTTAGGTTACCGTCGCCGATCGTATCTGATTTTAGCGGGCTTATTGGGCATGGGGTCGTTAGTCACCCTGGGCACCGTGGTCGATCGGCCTTGGAGCGCCGCCCTCGCCATTACCCTCAGTTCCCTGTCCCTGGCCGTCAGTGATGTTATTGCTGACTCCCTCGTTGTCGAGCGTGCCCGCAGTGAGTCCCTTAGCACCACGGGTTCGCTCCAATCCCTCTGTTGGGGAACTGCGGCCCTAGGGGGGCTGTTTACGGCTTATTTCAGCGGTTATTTGCTGGAAGTGGTCAGTACCCAAACGGTTTTTCTGATTACGGCAGCGTTTCCGCTGTTGGTGGCGATCGCGGCGGGAATGATCCAGGAAGAGCCGAGCCAGGTCGGGATCAGTAGCGCTGTCGTGAAAAATCAGCTTGTGCTGCTGAAAAAAGCCCTCAGCCAGCGGGCGATCTGGTTCCCGACCCTTTTTCTCTTTCTCTGGCAAGCAACCCCCAACTCTCAGTCTGCTTTCTTTTATTTCACCACCAATGAACTAGGCTTTAAGCCAGAATTCCTAGGACGGGTGCAGTTTGTGACAAAGATAGCGGCTTTAGTGGGAATTTGGCTGTTTAATCGTTACTTTAAGGCGATTCCCTTCCGGAAGATTTTTACCTGGGCCGCTATCCTATCCACCCTGCTGGGGCTGTCTACGTTGCTGCTGGTCACCCATGCTAATCGTGGCCTGGGGATCAGTGACCAGTGGTTTAGCTTGGGGGATAGTTTGGTGCTGACGGTGGCGGGGGAAATTGCCTATATGCCGGTGTTGGTGCTGGCGGCGCGGCTGTGCCCCCCCGGCATTGAGGCGACGCTGTTTGCGCTGCTGATGTCGGTGTGCAATTTGTCTTATTTGGCTTCGACGGAGTTGGGGGCCGTGTTAACCCACTGGCTGGGGGTAACGGATACGGATTTTACGAATCTCTGGCTGTTAACGCTGATTACAACCCTCAGTACCCTATTACCGCTACCTCTCGTCAAGTTTTTACCGGAAACAACGGCCCAGGGTATCATTCCCCAGCTAGACGAAGCCTGAGGCTTTTGTTTTAAGCTTGTAGCCGGGACTTTAGTCCCTTGTTTTAAGCTTGTAGTCGGGACTTTAGTCCCTTCTTGAGAAGTCGGAACTGTCCGCCTCTGCCCATTCAAAAATTTTACTGCTATCCTAAACGGCAACCTTGAATCCTGATTGATTGACAAAAATGGGGCAAGCCGAGGCGCAGCGGGCGGGTCAGGAAACCTGACCCCTACGCTCCCAAAGGCCTTGTCGGGGCGCGGTTTTCGTGCCCAATGCAGAATTTTTTGTCAGTCAAGCAGCCTTGGCTTTGTTTAAGTCATTCAGTTCTTCAACCTACACCTCTCCAACCTACACCTCTTCAACCTACACCCGCTGTATCTATGTCCTCACGTTTGTTTGCTCCCCTGCTTTCAACCCTGGCCCTCCTGGGGTTGCCCACGGCAGCTTTTGCCCACATGGTCCAGACCGACTATGCCTTGGATCTCTTTAGTTCTGAACTGCAACTGACGACGACCTTCAGCACAGGTGAGCCAGTGCAAGCGGCGATCGTCACCATTTATGCACCGGGCAATGCGGAAACGCCCTGGCTCGAAACCACTACCAACGCCGACGGCAGCAGTTCCTTTGTGCCCGATGTGAACCAGCCCGGAGAATGGAAGGTTCGCATTCAGCAGGAAGGCCATGAGGATATTCTCTATGTCCCGGTGAGCGAAGCAGGGGTAGAGTTTAACCAAATTAGCCAGGGCGATCGCCGGGATTTGCACTATGCCAGCTTGGGTACGGGGTCTAGTCTGTGGACCGATGGCCTGTTGGGGCTGTATGTGCTGGGAACTGGGGCGATCGTGGCCTGGGACTATGCCCGTCGCCGCCAATCTTAACGATCCTGTGACGGCCTAGTGCTGTTGGTCTTGTCCTGACTGGGCGATCGGGGGGCGCAAAGGTATAGTACCCCTACGATCTGCCCAGTGCCATGAGCGACCTTTGTTTAGTTGCAACGATGTTGGCCAAAATGCAGTTGGCCGAAAATAACGCGGTGGACCTGCCCACCCCCCCCGATCGCCTCAGCCCTAGCCCCAAAACCTTCACGGGCCAAAAATCTGCTTTGCATCCCGATCGGGCCTATCCTGAAGCCAGTTTCCCGGAATTGAGCGGTCGATCGATTGATCCCCAGGGCCACCTTTGCCAGGAAGCGTTGCTGCACGTTCTGAGTCAGGAAGCGGCAGGGGGAGAGAACCCAGGGGGGAGCAGTAATCCCAGCAGTAATCCCAGCAATTATGCCAGCAGTAATCCCAGCGCCCGTCGCGTGGTGCCAGTGGCTTGGCGATCGGGGCAAGCGGACCCTGGGGCGATCGCCCTGCGCTCTGAACCGGGCCTGAACCTCCCTGGACTGACCCTCCCGCCCAACTCCGGCCAAGCCACCCCTCGCTTCAGTGCCAACTACCAAGGCCCCGCCTCCGGCCCCCAACTTTACCAGCAGCGGCGGGCCTCCCTCCAAGCCGGTCGCCTTTACACCCGTCTGCCCAGCAACAGCTTTCGATCGGCCTGGGCCAACGCCACCCAACAGCCTAACTATGCCCAATGGCAACTGCTCCTAGCAGCGGAAGCACGGGCCGTCACCGTGGGCCAAGGCTCCAGCCCCCTCAGCATTGTGGTGGGAGATTCCCTCAGCCTGTGGATGCCCCCGGAAACCCTGCCCCAGAACCGACTTTGGCTGAATCAGGGCATTTCCGGCGATACAACCACGGGAATTTTGCAACGGCTCCACTTTTTCCGGAATGCTCGGCCCGATACGATTTATGTGATGGCGGGGATTAATGATCTGTTGCAGGGGGCCAGTGATGCAACGGTGGTGCGCAATTTAGAGCAAATCGTCTGGCAACTGCGCCAGGACCATCCCCAGGCTGAAATTGTGCTGCAATCGATCTTACCGACGGATAATCGGGTTTCCAATGGCCGTATTCGGGACATTAACCGCCAGTTGATCCAAATTGCCCAACGCGAAGGGGTTCACTATTTGGATCTGCATCCGTATTTTGCCGACGATCGGGGCAATCTGCGCCGCGATTTCACGACGGACGGGGTTCATTTGACTGCGTTGGGTTATGGGGTTTGGCAGTCGTTCTGGCAGCAGGCCCAGGGATTATTCGCCCAGGGCCGATCGGGTAATCCCGTCTAAGGGGAGATTGGGCAACGGGCGCTGAGTCACAGAAACCCCTGCACCCTCCCCCCCTGCGATCGCTGCTGTGCAAGCGGCCCTCTGACTTGCCCCATCCTGAACCGATCCTGAACCCGCCTGACAGCAGGGGTCTCACCCCTAGATCTAGTCACCCCTAGAGGGAGTGGGATACAGTAGAAGCAGACCCGTGCCTTGTGGCAGTCTGATCATCACCGATTTTAAGTTTATTTTGTCTTCGTGATCAGTACGCCCTGAGACCTCGGTCGTCCGTTGCTGTGTCCTTGGGAGGAACACCATGGAATCCCTGCTCTATTCTCAATTGCTACTGCATCCCGTTCCGGCTTCTGAATCAGCGCTTTCCCTTTTATATGCTCTCCCTGGGCAAGACAGCCTGCGATCGGCAGCGCCCAACCCCAGCCCCTCAGCGGCGAGTCGCTTGCCTTGGCTCTCCCTGACGGTCCTGGCTCCGGCCCTGTGGGCCACACAACTGGCTCCGGCACAGGCTGCGGTGCAGATGGGGGATACCTGTGGTGCCGTGGGGGATGTGCAAATGGCGCTGGCGGAGATGGGGTTCTCTCCGGGGCCGATCGATGGCGTGTTTGGCAGCAATACAGAGGCAGCCCTGCTGCGCTTCCAGGAGGCCCAAAATTTAGCAGTTGATGGCATTGCGGGGCTAGAAACCGCCGCTGCCCTGGGCTTAGACACCCGCGCGACCAGTCCCTATGCTCCGGGCCAAGCCTGTGCGGGCGGTGGCCTGGGGGGAGAAGCGCCGCCAGAGGTGGCTGAAGATTTGACGGCGATCGATCGCTTCCGGTTCTATACCGTCACCAGCGAGAGCCTCAATGTGCGATCGGGGCCGGGAACGGAGTATGACATTGTGGCAACCCTGGGCGAGGGCGATCGCATTGAAGGCCAAGCTACGGAGTCGGGCTGGATGCGTTTGCGATCGGGGGACTGGGTTGCGGGCAATTTCCTAACGGAGGTTGAGACCCAACCCCTGGATGAGCCGGAGGCCAGTGTTGGGGCCAGTGTCGGCAGTCCCCTGCGCATTCGGGTGGCGGTGGAGGTGCTGAACGTGCGGGAGCAGCCCAGCCTAGACTCGCCGATCGTGGGCACCCTTCTGCAAGGCGAAGAATACGAAACCACGGGCCAAGTCACGGCAACGGGCTGGGTTCAACTGGCCTGGGGAGACTGGGTTGCGGCGGAGCATGTGGTCCCTGTGGAGGGGGGCGACTTGGATGCGGCGACCCTGGATATCATTGAGGCCAGTGCCCCAACCACCGAAGCAACCGAAGTGTCTCAGGCCCAGGTGTCTACCCTGGGGAGTCCGCTGTTGGTGCGGGAAGCACCGGGGGGTGAGGTGGTGGATCTGTTGGCCGATGGCACCACGGTGGAACTGTCGGGTCGCAGTGAAAACGGCTGGAGCCAGCTTCGTAATGGCTACTGGGTTGCTGCCGATTATCTGGTGATATAGCGTCTTTCTCTGTTGGCCTTAGGTCTCAGCGTTGGCCTTCAGTAAGGTTTGCAAGGTGTGGTGGAGGTATTGCATTCGCACGGGTTTGGAGAGGTACTCCGTGGCCCCAGCTTCTAGGCAGCGCTCCCGATCGCCCGCCATGGCCAACGCTGTTAAGGCCAGAATCGGGACATTGGCCAGTTCTGGAATTTGGCGAATGGCGGCGATCGCCTCCAGTCCGTCCATCCCTGGCATTTGAATATCCATCAAAATCGCCTGGGGCTTATACTCCTGGGCTAGGCGCACGGCTTCGTAACCATCGCTGGCGACAATCAAGCAATAGCCCCGATAGCTGAGATAACTGGAGAAGGTGTCGATATTGGCGACATTATCCTCGGCCAGCAACACCAGCGGCTTAGTGCCATCCCCACAGGCGATATTGAGGTTTAAGCGGGTAAGGCTCGAATTTGGGGTTAAATCCAGGGACGAGGTGGGCTGGAGGTCGTCAAAGGAGGACACTGTTACGGTTAGGTCGGGGGATTGGGCGGTGGTTTCCGCTGCGGGGCGAGGGCTAAGGCGATCGGGAAGTGGGCCAGTCAGGGGAGAAGGGTGGGGGGGGAACTGGACATGGGACTGGGACTGAGCCGCGAGGAGCGAGGGGAATTCGGGGTTGTCAAGGACCAAGGCATCGGTCAGCGCCTTTGAGGGGGCGGTCTCTGGGGGTAAGGCTGGGGGCAGGTGTTCAGGGTCGCCCGTGGGATCGAGGGAGTCTGGGGTGGGCGGCGTTTCAGGGGGAAAGGCTGGGGGAGTTGTTGCCTCGGCGATCGCGCTTGGGGAAGCGGAAAGCGGGGCTGGGGTTGTCTGGGGCTGGGAGGGCTGGGTTGTCTGTTGGTAGGGTAAAACCACCGTAAAACAGCTTCCTTCCCCCAAAATGCTGGTGACCGTGACCGTTCCTTTGTGCATTTCTACGAGCCGCTTCACCAGGGCCAGCCCTAGGCCCGTACCGCTGTATTGACGACTGAGGCGGCTGTCAATTTGCACAAAGGGCTGGAATAATTCTTGCAGGTTTTCCGGGGCAATGCCAATCCCCGTATCCTTCACCTGGAACTGAACCACTTCTTGCTCAGGCTTGAGATCAACGATTAAACTGATTTCACCGCCGTTCGGCGTAAATTTGACGGCATTACTCAGCAGATTCAAGAGAATTTGCCGGACCCGTAGCTCTCCGAGAATAATGGGAGGCGGTGAGTTCGGCAGACTGAGCTTCAGCTTGAGGTTCTTCTGGTGAGCGGCCTGCTGAACAAAGTTCAAACTGGTGTTGCAGAGTTTCTGGAGGGAAACGGGGACGAGTTCTAGTTCAATCTTTCCGGCCTCAATCTTGGCCACATCGAGAATATCGTTGATCAGGGCGAGCAGATGTTGCCCACTTTTTTCGATCGTCGCCAGAACCTGGGCCTGATAGGGTTGCAACTCGCCGTAAACCCCTTCCCGCAGTCCCTCGGACAAGCCCAAGACTGCATTCAAGGGCGTGCGCAGTTCGTGGCTCATATTGGCTAGAAACTCGCTTTTGGACCGATTTGCGGTATTAGCCAGGATTTGGCTGTCTTGGGACTCCCGCAGTAGCTGAGCCTGGTAGAGCGCAACGCCCAGTTGCTCCGCAATTTGCTGAACAAACTTAATTTCCCAGGTTTCCCACTGCCGGGGCCGGGAACATTGGTGAATACAGAGCAATCCCCAGAGTTCCTGACCTAGGGTCAGGGGGACAACCAGATTGGCTCGCACTTGAAAGGCTTCTAGGATCACGCGATGGCAATCGCTCAAATTGGCATCATAGATATCGGCGATGGCTTGAATGGCCCCGTCTTGGTAGCGATGGCGATGGTCTTCCCCAAAGCAGCGATCTTGAACCTTGGCTTCTAGGGCCGATCGGTAGCCATGGGCTACATTCTCCGCCACAAATTGCCCCTCAGTCCACTGGGTTTCCGGTAGAAACTGAAACACCCCCACCCGATCGGCCTGGAGCAGTTTGCGCACTTCCTTGGTTGTGGTTGTAAAAATTGTGTCTAAATCCAGGGATTCGCGGATCTTACTGATGACCCCGGCTAGGGTCTGCTGTTGTTCCAGCATAACGGGCACTCGCTCTGCCTCTCGCTGGGTTTGGAGGAATTGGGCGTTATATTGCAGGGCAGTGCCTAGGTGGGCGGCGATTTGTGTGGCAAAAACCGTTTCCGACTCCTTCCAGGGCCGGGGGTTGTCATGGTTGTAAATCCCCAACAAGCCCCAGAGATGGCGACTGACAAAGATGGGAACCACCAAAAAAGCACGAATATAGAAGTATTCCAAGACTCCTAGGTGGCAAGCCGATAGATTTGCCTTGTAAATATCTTCCACGGCAGAAATCTCGTGAAAGCGATAGCGTCCACCCTGGCTTTCCTGGAGGTAGAAGTCGTTCCAGTCCGATCGCCCTGCCAGGATGAGATGCCGCCAGCCGGGACTCACAGAGTCGTACTCCTGAATAAACCCCCCGCCCCAGTCCTCGTTAAATTGATAAATCGCGACTCGATCGACCCCCAGCAGTTGCCGCACTTCATCCGTGGCCGATCGAAACACACTTGTGATGTCCGTCGCCTTTTGCAGCTTAGCCAAAATCCGTGCAAGGGCTTGTTGCTGTTGAACCATGCGGTTGGAGTGTTCTAGCTCCATGGTCCGGATTTCCACCTGCCGCACCAGGCTCTGGTTGAGGATTTGCACCCGTTGATAGAGGTGATATTGCTTAACGGCTGCGGCAAAACACTCCCCTACGCGCTGGGCTAGGCTCACATCCTTGCTCTCCCACGATTGGGCTTGCCCTTTCTTGATTTGTCGCCAAATGTCAAAGGACTGCCGGGGGGCCATTTGGCGCTTATCGGGATCCTGGGCACCCGCCCACAGCAGTTCCTGATCCACCTCGTTACGAAAGAGGGTCAAACAGCCCAATAACTCATTTCCCTGGACCAGGGGAATCACCAGCAGACTGCGGATCTTGGTCCCCTGGAAGGCCATGCTGACGGGGCGCAGGAGGGGTTCTTGGTAGAGATCGCCCACCGCCCAGACCCCCGACGGCGAACTGACCGAGGTGGCCGTTGTCAGGTTATAGGCCGCCCGGAGATGGTGCAGGGGTAGGGGTGCAGGGGGGGGTGAGGTCAAAGACGGTGGGGAAGAAGGCGAATTGCCCGCAGCGGAGGGGGTGCGATCTGCCTGATCGGGGTTGAAATGGGGAGAGGTGCGGATCAGGGACTGGAGATAGTTCTGGAAAATGAGGCTGTCTTCCAGGGGGCGATCGTGGCTGTCGTCGAGGCTGTCGGGCTGGCTGCCCATGGTGTAAATTTTTGGCCCTTCCCGAAACAGGCTGGACTGCACCTGATCGGCATCTTGATCCGGTAAATGGATCTTGCTGTTGTCCAAAACATAGAGCCGTCCCCCACAGCCCTTGAAGATGTCTACGGTGGCTTCTAGGGCGGCCTGAAGCTCAATGTTGGGGGTCCGGTAGAGCAAGCGCGTGAGGGCGTTTAAGGTGGATTCCTGATGGTTCTGAATCCGCATTTGCTCCAGCAAGATCGACTGGGCAATGGCGATCGCCACTTGATCGACAATGCCCTGCACCATTTCTAGGGCTTCGGCACCAAACTCATAGGGTTCGCTGTGGTGGGCGACTAGCAACCCCCACAGGACTTTGTGAGGGGGCAGGGAAAAGAGCGAGGTGGGCTGGGGTGCGGGGTTGGGTTGGCCCGATCGGGCGGTGGGGGCTGAGGGTTGGGCGTTGGTCCAGTGATCGGGTTGTTTCTCGGTGTGATGGGCGGAGCGACGATCGCTGGGGTCACGATCGGTCCGGTTCGGCCCAGTCCAGGGATATTCGGCCCCGATCGAACGCTGGGGTTTGTCCCTAGGAACTGGATTGATCGAAGTCCCAGCCCGATCGCCCCCAGGGTGATTGCCGCCATCCTGCTGCCCATTGGCCCAATGCAGATTGCTCACATCCACCACGATCGGCAGCACCAAAGAAGCCTGAACCCCCATGGCCCGTAAATATTCCAAGTGGCAGGGATCAACGAGGCGATAGTTAATGGTGGTGGAGTCGATCTCCGCGCCGGTTTCCGGCGAAATCAGGGGACTAATGCCGATTTCCTGGGTTTGGGTATTGACGATCGTGCGCTGGCGCTGACGTAGATACAGTTCCCGCGCAAAAAGGGGAACATCGTCGGCGGGAAAGTGTAGCCCCAGCAGGGACGGGAGGCGGTAGGTTATCCCATTGGGGGCTGAAGCCTGATCGGGGCCAGAGGGCAGCGCGTCATTCAGGGCCGAGTGCGGGGTCGGACTGGGGGCAGGGTCCGCCAAGACGGGTGTCCGGGCTTCAGCTTGCACAATGCCATGGCCATCGTTTTGGAACTGGTAAATTTTGACTCGATCGATCCCCAAAAAATTCCACACCTCTGTCACCGTCGTTGTCAAAATCGCCTCTAAGTCTAGGGATTGGCGAATGCGGTTCGTGATGAGGTGGAGTTGGTGCGCTGAGGCCAGGGAGGGATGAGATGGCGATGACATGCAATAGGGGGTCGGAGGGACAGGCAGTAGGGTCTTGGGGGGCGCTGCATAACGATAAAACTGTCCCCAGGAGTCTAGTCATTCAGATTCAGACTTGTCCCTGGGGACAATCCGTACTTTCCAAATTATAGATTGCCCTTGGGCGATCGCCTGTTTCCTGCCCTGAATCGCGCTAGGCTGGAGAGACTACGACACGCCCAGGGGAGGTATCCAATGACAAACCATAGCTTGGCCCTTGTGGGTATTCTGCTGGGGTTGCCCCTTTGTACCCTACTGCTGTTTACGGTGATTAGTTTGGGGGAAATCCTCGGACGGTGGCTGTCGGGGGTTGGGGCCGATCCCTAGCTATTTTTAGGGTCGGAGTGCGGTTGCTGGGCTGGCCGAGGGTGGGGTCGGCGCTGGGGCGGTTGCAGGCGCTGTTGGTCCCGTGCCCGATCGCGCTGGCTCTGGCGCTGCCAGTTTTGGCGGTCTTTTTCTCGCCGCGCCCGATCGAGTTCGGCTTGGGAGCGGGCCGGTTGAGGGTTGCCGCTGCCATCGGAGCCGGGAACCGGAGCGTTGGGGTTACCTGGGCGGTTTTGGCGCAGCTTGGCTTGGTAGGCGTGGGCGCGACCGTCTTGGAAGTGGGTCAAGGCACTAAAACAGGCAATTCCCAGGTAAAACAGGCGTAAAAACCAGGTATTAAGCGCTAACAGTCCCATCATCTGGGAACCGGGCTGACCGGTAATGCTCCCCAGTAAGTTTCCCACCCGCTGCACCCCCAAGGACGCAATTTGGACTTGCTCCGGCTCTAGGGGCAAGGTTGTATAGTGGGCCGTGAAGCGGTAGTAGCCCCAAACACCGCTACCGTCGATCGTTTGCTCCAGCCAGCGATCGGTCAGGGCACGGGCCGCCCCATAGGTCAGTTCATTGGCGCTGCTGACCCCATTGACCCACAGTTGATAGTGGAAGATGGTCCCGCTGAAAAACAGCAGCGGTAGAAAGACGATCAGCAGCCCATAGCCAACGCGATCGCCAGTCTGGGGGGAGAGCATCCGCGACAGCAGCCCCAGCCCCATGCCCACGATCGCAAAGACCAGAATATTCAAAAATTCGACAACTTCTAAGCTACGGGCCATTCCCCCCAGGAGGGGTAGGGGGTAGAGCAGGCGGTAGGCCAAGATCACGATCGCAGCCTTGGCAATCAAGGCCACGACGAACAGCAGGACTACCAGGATCCCATACAAGATCCAGTGCCGCGACGATCGGGAGGGGGCGGAGGGAAGGGGAGCGGCCATAGGCAGGAGGGCTGTGATGAAATGAACTAGCCAGTGTATCTACTAGGAAGGTCGGTTCTGTCAAGTCCCTCCAGTCCTGGCCGGGGGCTAGGGGGCTAGGGGGCCAAAGCGATCGCGGTATTGGGCCAGCAAGGCTTCCAATTCAGCCCGCTTCTGTTGCTCGGCCTCTAGGGAGTCCTTCAGTTCCCCAGGGGCAAGGAGTTTTGCGCCCGTATCAAGGCGGTAAAAGTGGATCAACTGATCGGCCACTTCCAGCCGTAGCCCCAGAACCTCACTCTGGAAATTGGCAATGGCTTGATACTCTTCCCCCACCAGGGTATAGCCCCGCAAACTTTGCTCCTGCCACTCTTGCTTCGGGTCAAAGAGCCAATATTCCTGAACCCCCAGGTGGGCATAGAGTTGTTTCTTAAAGCCCGCATCCGTTGCCTGGGTGGAACTGGAAGTCATCTCAAAGACGACGCTGGGCGCTGCCCCTTCTTCCCAAATTTTGTAATGGTCGCGGCCTCCGGGTTCCACATTGAGGATGACCATAACATCGGGGGCCACGCGGGCGCGGGGGTTACCGGGGATGTAGTAGAGAAATTGATTGCTCAAAACCGTGGCCTGTTGTCCGCTGAGGTATTGCTTGAGGACTTCAAGGACGGTGAGGATGGCGTAGAGGTGGACAAAGGTTTCGGCCAAGGGTTCTCCGTCGGTGCTGGGGTAGAAGACTGGGGGGGCTTGGGGTTTGGGGGGGGCGATCGGGAGGGGAGTCATGGCGATCGGGCTGAAGGGGCTAGGGGAATTGTCGCTATGATAATTATAGTCTTGACCTTATAGCATCGTTGTTGCTGGAGGAATTCCCCATGATCGCCTCTCCCCCAGAGATTGCCACCGATATCTTGTATCCCGATAGTGATGGTCAGCCAATGTCAGATAATACCCTGCAATATGAATGGATTGTGTTGTTAAAGGAGAATTTAGAGGTGCTGTTTGAAGCGGATCCAACGGTGTTTGTGGCCGGGGATCTGCTGTGGTACCCCGTGAAGGGACACCCGGAGATTCGGCGCGGGCCGGATGTGATGGTGGCGATGGGCAGGCCCAAGGGCTATCGCGGTTCCTATAAGCAGTGGGAAGAGGGAGACATTGCGCCCCACGTGGTGTTTGAGGTGTTGTCGCCGGGAAATACCCGATCGGAGATGAGCCGCAAGCTGATGTTCTACCACCAATATGGAGTGGAGGAATATTACTGCTATGACCCCCACAGCAATGAGTTGCGGGCTTGGCTGCGCCATGGGGGAGTTTTGGAGGAGTTGGATGAGTTAGGGGGGTGGGTGAGTCCGCGTTTGGGGATTCGCTTTGAGCCGGGGGAGGAGACCTTGGCGGTTTATGGTCCCCAGGGCGATCGGTTTTTGAGCACGATCGATCGCGAAAAGTTACGCCAACAGGAGCGACAACAGGAGCAGCAACGGGCTATGGCAGCAGAGCAGCGGGCCAGTCTCGCGGAGCAAGAAGCCACCGCCGCTGCCCAACGGGCGATCGCGGCGGAAGAGCAAGCCCTGGCCGAAGCACAGCGGGCCGATCGGCTCGCCGCCAAGCTCCGGGAACTGGGCCTAGACCCCAATGCCCTTGAGAATTTGTAACCCCCACGGGTGACCGGACAGCGGTAACGCCCTGATTAACCAACAAAATGGGGGCAAACCCAGGCACAGAAGGGGGGAGCCAGGTTTCCTGACCCCTCTGAAGAGACAAGGGGCGCGGTCTTTGTGTCCGATGCGGAATTTTTTGTCAGCCAGGTTAACGCCTCGATCGCCGCCATCTTGATCGCCGGGATTACCTCAACTCCCTCGATCGCCGCCATCGCGATCGCCTCGATCGAGACTCTGCCCCATCCTACGGTTAGGGTTGGGGAAATTTCTTAAGGTTTATTGCAGGGTGCGATGGACGATCGGCCCCTGTGGGATTCTAAATAACAATTCACATCGGTTCATACTGCTCAACCAAACTTAAGAAAATGGCATCCAACTCAAAACCCACCGTCGTTATCACAGGAGCCTCCTCTGGGGTTGGTTTATACGCTGCCAAAGCTCTAGCCCAACGCAATTGGCATGTGATCATGGCCTGCCGCAACCTGGAGAAGACTGCCAAAGTTGCCCAAGAAGCGGGAATCCCCAAGGACAGTTACACCGCCATTCACCTCGACCTCGCTTCCATCAAGAGCGTCCATAAGTTTGTTGAGGACTTTCGGGCCGCTGGCCATTCCCTAGATGCCTTGGTCTGCAATGCTGCGGTCTACCTGCCCCTGCAAAAGACTCCCCTCCGCTCCGAAGATGGCTATGAAATCTGTATGGCCACCAACCACTTGGGGCACTTCCTCCTGTGCAACTTGATGCTGGAGGATATGAAAAAGTCTAGCTACGGCGATCGGCGCTTGGTCATCATTGGCACCGTAACCGCTAACCCTAAGGAACTGGGCGGCAAGATTCCCATCCCCGCTCCCCCAGACCTGGGTGACCTCAAGGGCATGGAGGCAGGGTTTAAAGCTCCGATCGCCATGGCCGATGGCAAAATCTTCAAGCCCGGTAAAGCCTACAAGGACAGCAAACTGTGCAATATGCTGACCATGCGGGAACTGCACCGCCGCTACCACGAAGAGACGGGAATTGTCTTTAATGCGCTCTATCCGGGCTGTGTTGCTGAAACCGGTCTATTCCGTAACCATTTCCAAGCTTTCCGGACTATTTTCCCCTGGTTCCAGAAGAATATTACCGGTGGCTATGTGTCTGAGACGATGGCCGGAGAACGGGTTGCCCAGGTGGTTGCCGATGAAGGCTTTGGGGTTTCTGGGGTCTACTGGAGTTGGGGTAACCGCCAAGAGGAGGGCCGCAACTCCTTTATGCAGGAAATCTCCAACGAAGCTCTGGATGATGCCAAGGCTGTGAAGTTGTGGGATCTCAGTGCCAAGCTTGTGGGCTTGGTGCCTGCTGCGGTTGCGGGTTAAACTTGCTGGCTTATTTGCTGGCTTATTTGCGTTTATCGCTATTGTTCTGGACTGGACTGGACTCAGTTGGGTTTGGTTAAGCTCAGTTAGGCTGAGGTCTGCACCTGGTTGACTGACAAAAAATCCTGCCGGGGGCGCGAAAACCGCGCTCCTACAAGACCTTTAGGCTGGGGTCTGCACTTTTGACGGCCTTCTGCCGGGGGCGCGAAAACCGCGCCCCTACAAGACCCTGAGGATCGTAGGGGTCAGGTTTCCTGACCCGCCCTCTGTGCCAAGGGTTGACCCACTTTTGTCCGTCAATTTTTGTCAGTCAACCGGGTTCTGCTGTACGAGGAGATCTCGGCGTGGGCTTCGTTTTACTGTGCAAAGTAGTATATGTGAATTGATTTTTAATTTAAATCTTGATTTTTTGCACACTCTGGGTTACAATAGAGGCAAGATAAATCGGACATCCATTTATCTGCTCTACTGATTTCTGTACTTATTCCCGTTAAGGATCTGTCCTATGGTCGTGACCCGCTCTGCTCCCGGTTCCGAAGCTAAGGCCCAAGTCCTGAGCGCCTTTCAGACGCTCCTCGCCCAGCGCCAAAACCAGCCTTCTAAGGTTGCGACTCGCCAAGAAGAGGCGGATAAGGCTGCCGATCGGCAAATTGTGGCAACAGTGGCCCAGTACAGCCCGGAAGGGTTGGTGCGGGGGTTGACTGACCTCCAGGAAGTGGTGGGGGATACCGTGGCGCAGTTGACCCTGCAACTGTCCGATCAAATCCAAACCTTGCAGGATTTACAGCGATCGATCGCCGTTGAGCAGCAACGTCGCCAGAATTTACAGCAGGTTCGGGTTGTTGCGGATGCTCTCTATCTCCTAAACCAGGAATACCAAGAAAACCTAAGCCTGTTGGAGCAGCGCATCAGTCAAGACCGCGAAACCCTCGATCAGGCACAGCAAAGCACCCGCAAGGGCTGGGAACAGGAGCAAGCCGCCTTTGCACAACGCATTGCTGAGGAAGTTGAACGGCGAGACCAGGAGCGGCAACGCCAGGAGGCAAACTTTAGCTATACCCTGGAGCAAAGCCGCAAAATCAACAGCGATCGCCTAGAAGAGCGTCGTCGCAAACTTCAGCGGGATATTCAGACAACTCAGCAGCAGAAGGATAAGGACTGGGCTGCGCGGGAAGCTATCTTAGGGCAAGAACAGGCAAAAATCGAAGAGTATCGCCAAAAAGTTGAGCTATTCCCCGAAGAGTTAGCAGAGGCAACTCGAAAGGCCCGTGAGGACGGGATTAAGGAAGCCCATGATGCGGCGCAGGTGCGGGCGAATTTGGTGGCGAAGGAGTGGGAAGTGGAGCAGCAGAACTATGAACTGCAAATTCAGTCCTTGGAGGCTAAGGTTGCGGCCCAGGTTGAGGAGTTAAATCAGTTGTCGAGTCAGTTGGAAATGGCAACCCGTCAAGCCCAAGAGTTGGCCATTCGCGCCTTTGGGGAGCCGGGTCGATCGGCAGATTAAGGGGGGTAAATCGAGCCTGTTTCACTTTAGCAGATGTACCCAGACGGTAGGGGCAATCCCCCCGTGGTTGCCCCCGTGCTTGGCCACCAAGAGGGTCGGCATTCCAACTTTGGGGGCAGAAATCACACCCCTCCAGTGAGTTTACCCAAGCCAAGGTTGCCTCTTTACCTGGCTTAAACGGCTCGTAGTGCGGACTTTAGTCCGTACCGGGGCAAACGTGAAATTTACCCATTGATCCTGTTGCATTGTGATGTTTATGGTGTTAGCTTATGGCGACCAAAAAAGTTACCAGCAAAAGTACCAAGGCGGAAATTTTGGATGCCTATGAGCAACTGCTCAAAGACCAGAAAGCCTTGCAGTCCCAATTAAAAACAGCCCAAAAGCAAGTGGATCAAGCTGTTGCCAGTTCTGCTAACCTCCCAACTGTTGCTAGTCCTTCTCCCCTGAGTCCCGCTAGCCCTGTATCCTCCCCTATCCTTCATCCGTCTGAAACTATGGTTTCCTTAACGCCCTCTCTTTTGGACTTTCCTGCTATTATCGATCGGCTGAACCAACTGCCGCTGCAATTCCGCAGTGCTGCCAATGCTCTTTCAGAACAAATGGTGACCGAATTAACACAACTTCAAGCGATTCAGTCTGAGATTCAAGCTGAAGTGGAGGGTTTGGAAACTTTACATGATCTAACAGAAATTCATGAAGGGAGTTTAGAGGAGTTAATTCAACGCTATGAGGT
>JAYKJG010000406.1:0-6736 GCA_035286285.1 Prochlorothrix sp. | reverse complement strand
CTTAGTGGTGCAGAAAAGTCTTAGATTGTCCTACCAGCAAGGATTACAGGCTATTTTAGAGACCTATATTCTGGGTTGCGGCTAAGGTCAGAATCAGCATTTGAGGCTATTGCTGGCGGTCCGTTTTGCAAAAGCTAGCCCTAAATGCTCGACGATCGATCTCCAAAAGCCCCATTATGACCGGACTCCAGCCCCTTCAGAGTTTTCTGCATCACTAAGCGAAGTTAGTAGGGTTTCAGCCCTTTGATCGGGGCTTAAATCGGTTCAAACAGTACTAATCTGGGATTTGCAGAGCCTGAAACCCACATTCTCCCGTGACCCCCTGAATAGTTACGTCTGGCAGACGTTCCCCCGCCGAGCAGGGGAACGAGGGACTTCTGCCGCCCGGTACTCGCCCGATCGCGGCTCGGTCAGTCAGAATCTGGACGATCGGGGTTTATACTTTTCTCAAGCTTTTCTTTAGACTGAGCCTTTTTGCTTCAGCTTACCTGGATCTCTGGATGTCGTGACCGGTGCCGTTCTGGGGCTTGCCTTAAGCCGATCGGAGTCGCACGGCCAAAACCTTGCAGTGGGAGTGAATCGGGTGAAAATTCTTTTTGTCGCAACAGAAGCAGCCCCCCTTGCTAAGGTGGGCGGAATGGGGGATGTGGTGGGAACCCTACCGGGGATTCTCAAAGCTTTGGGCCACGATGTGCGGGTGATGATGCCCTACTACGGCTTTTTGCCCCAGAAAATTCAAGTCCCAGCGGTGCCCCTGTGGAGTGGCAGCGTGATGTACAACGATGTGGAGGTCTATGAAAGCACCTTCCCCACTGGCAATCTGCCTCTGTACCTGCTGGGTCACTGGTCCTTTGCCACCACCCAGGTCTATGGCGGTGAGGGGGAAGATTGGCGCTTTACCTTGTTTGCCAACGGCACAACCGAGTTTATTAAGGAGTATTGGAAGCCGGATATTGTCCATTGCCACGATTGGCATACGGGTATGGTGCCGGTCTGGCTTCAGGATGTGCCGGGAGTGGCGACTGTTTTCACCATTCATAATCTGGCTTACCAGGGGCCATGGGTGGGGCGCTTGCAGGAGATGACCTGGTGTCCGGATGATATGCAGGGCCACAATACCCTCACCGCCGCGCTGTGGTCAGCGGATCAGGTGAATGCGGTGTCGCCGACCTATGCGAAGCAGATCCAGACCGCTGAGTATGGGGAGAAGGTGGAAGATATTTTGACGGCGATCGATGCCAAGCTCCACGGCATTCTCAACGGCATTGATATGGACTCCTATAATCCAGCAACGGATCCGGCCTTGGTCCAAGCCTTTAGTGCGGCGGATCTCGATCGGCGGGGGGCTAATAAATTGGCCATCCAAAAGGAAGTGGGCCTAGAGCCGGATGCTAAGCCCTTTTTGCTGGGGATGGTGTCGCGGTTGGTGGAACAGAAGGGGCTGGATATTTTGCTGCCGGTGTTGGAGTTGTTCCTGGAGGGTAGCGATGCCCAGGTATTGGTGCTGGGGACGGGGGATGAGATTTATGAAACGGAACTGGCGGAGCTAGCACAGGCGTATCCTGGGCGTATGGCGGTGGAACTGCGCTATAACGAGGCGCTGTCTCGCCGGATCTATGCGGGGACGGATGCCTTTGTGATGCCGTCGCGGTTTGAACCCTGCGGCATTAGCCAAATGCTGGCGTTGCGCTATGGGTCGGTGCCGGTTGTGCGGCAGACGGGCGGTTTGACGGATACGGTCTTTGATCATGATCCGATCGCGGCGACGGGCAATGGCTATTGCTTTTCGCCCTATGATCCGGCGGCTCTGTTGGGGGCAATGATGCGGGCCTGGGAAGGCTACAAGTATCAGCCCCAATGGCGCACATTGCAGCAGCGGGGCATGGCGGTGGATTTTAGCTGGACGGTTTCGGCTCAGGAATATTTGAAGCTGTACGATCGGGCCATTCAGCAAAAGCAAGTGACCTTGAACCAACGTCTTGCCGCTAAGGCCCAAGCCCAAGCCCAAGCTAAAGCCCAGATCCAAGCCCAAGCCAAGGCCCAAGCCCAAGCGGTGACCGTGACGGGTGCTGTGCTATAGGGTCCAAGCTCGTAGTACGGACTTTAGTCCGCACCTAGCTCGTAGTACGGACTTTAGTCCGCACCTTGGCCAAAGTGAAATGCACCCGTACTGCTTGCGCTACCTTGGTGTTATACCAAATCCGATTAATCTCGATTCGTTTTGGTAGGGGCAATCCCCCCGTGGTTGCCCCTGTATTTGGCGGTCAGAGGGTCGGCACAGGGGCACGACCCCTACCCGTTTATTCTGTTTCAGACTCAACGGATTTGGTGTTATGGATCCCTGGAGACCTTTGCACAATTCTGTACCATGACCGTTGCCGATCGGGATGATGCTGCCCCTGTTGCGGACCTTTTGGAGCTTTTGTTGGGAGGGTCTGCCCGGTCCTCTGCGGCTCCCCCAGAAGCCAGCGCTCCCTCGATCGAGTCCGCAAGCCTAGACCCAGAACCGGGGGCTGCCCGGACAGGAGCGATCGGGCCAGAAATCGAGCAAAAGCGCGAACAAGAGCGCGATCGTGGGGTTGGGCAGGCGATCGGGCCAGAAATCCAGCCAGAAACCGAACAACCGACTGAGCAAGCTAGCCCTGTGGGGAACCGTCGTCGTCGCGATCGGGCTGCTTGGCGTGTCCTGTTGGCGGAACCCCTCAGTGTCCCTCGGCCTACCCCGGACCCGGACCCGATCGCCCCAACTCCCCAACTCAGTCCCTTGGCTGCTGCTCCCCCTCCGGCTGACTTCCCCAGCCCCCCCGCTGCCGATCCCGCCCCTGCCGATCCCACCGCTATTGCCGATTTTGCCGATCCCGCCCCTATCGCCACCCCTGCCGATCCCGCCGCTATTGCCGCTATTGCCGATCCCGCCGACTCCGATCCTGGGATTCCCGCTACCGTAAATTCTGCTCCCGCCGACTCCGATCCTAAGATTCCCGCTACCGTAAATTCTGCTCCCGCCGACTCCGATCCTGGAATTCCCGCTACTGTAAATTCTGCTCCCGCCGACTCCGATCCTAAGATTCCCGCTACTGTAAATTCTGCTGATTCTTCTGGTTTTTCTAATTCTGCCGACCCCGATCGCGATAGTGCGGCTGAACTGGCCTTGCTCCAAAGCTTTTTTGGGGGAAGTGGAGGGGGACGATCGGAGATTGAGGGGGCGAATAGCTCAAATTCCGGTCAATTCCAGGAAGAAGATGGTCTTTCAACGCTCCAGAGCCTGATTGTGGGGTCGGAGATGGAGCGGCTTCAGCAGCGCGTAGGGACGTTGTGGCAGCAGACCGGAGAACTCACCCAGCAGATGGCCGATGTGGTGCAAACCCAGCAGGAGCTAGGGGCCACGATCGCGCAGCAACAGGCCGACTGGGAAAGCCGGTACCAAGCCCTAGAGACCTTAATCCAAGCCCAGGGCAACAGTGTGCAGCAGTTGGTGGCCTTTATGCAGACGGAGTTGGGGAGTTTGCAAACCCATTTGGGGGAGAAGTTGGATCAGGTGCAGACCCGTTTTCAGGCAGATTTAACCCAAAGTCAGCAGCAATTGCAGACTCAACTGCAAGATCAGATGCAGCACTATTTCGATCGGCAGGTTCAGGCCAGTTTACAGGAGTTACAAGCCCAACTTTGGGACAAGTTGAATCGGGAGTTTAAGGCCGATCTTCAGATACAACTCAAAACGGAACTGACAGCGACCCTGACCCAAAGCTTGCAAGCGACGCTCCAGCGAGAGCTAGAGACCCATCTTTACCAAACCCTTTACCCCAAGGTGGAAGCTGCCCTAACGGAAGCCCTCAACCGGCGCGAGATCGGGCAACAGCA
The DNA here is from genome assembly GCA_035286285.1 of Prochlorothrix sp. Classification (GTDB taxonomy): domain Bacteria; phylum Cyanobacteriota; class Cyanobacteriia; order Prochlorotrichales; family Prochlorotrichaceae; genus Prochlorothrix. The sequence goes on along the minus strand of JAYKJG010000406.1, from coordinate 2,875 downwards.
GTTGTCAATTCGGGTTACGGCGATCGAGGCTGATCTTGAATAAGTTATGCAGATTCATGGGGATTTTGGTGGGAAGGCGACAAATCCTGGACAAAATCGAGAATATAGTGGGCTAGGGTGAGTTTAGTGCAGGGGGAAATGGCCCGTTGACGGCCCGATCGATCGAGCAAAACGGCTTGATTCCAATGGCTACCAAAGCCGCTGTGGGCCTGATCCACCGGATTGGCCACGATCGCATCGAGTCCCTTAACTTTGAGCTTTTCCCGTGCTGGCGGAGTAATATCCCCCGTTTGGGCGGCAAAACCGACTAAACGCTGGTGGGGCTGCTTCTGGCGGGCCAAGGTTGCAATTAAGTCCGGCACTGGCTCTAGGTCTAACTGCTCCGGTAACTGAGCCTTGGGTAACTTGGTGGCGTGGTAAGTCGTCGGACGCAGATCGGCAACGGCAGCGGCCATAAAAACCCAATCTTGGCTGGGAAATGCCTGATTGAGGGCTTCCTGCATTTGGGCCGATCGGGTCACCCGCAGACAGCGCACCTGCGTTCCCTCCAGCGCCGTTTCCAACACCGCCGACTCCAACCCTGTCCCTTGGATCAAGGTCACCTCCGCCCCGCGATGGGCCGCCGCTTGGGCCAAGGCAACCCCCATCCGGCCCGTGGCAGGGTTGCCCAAAAACCGCACTGGATCCCAATATTCCTGGGTACTGCCTGCGGTCACCAGCACCCGCTGCCCTGCCCAATCGCGGCGACCGTTGGTATACAGGAGCGACTCTAGGGCCGCAAGAATGCTCTCCGGTTCCGCCATGCGCCCCGCCCCCTGGCGATCGCAGGCCAAAATCCCCGTCCCCGGCTCCAGCCCCCCATAGCGCCCCTGCCCCAGCAAGGTCCGCCAATGCTGTTGCACCACCTCCTGCTCCCACATCTCCGTATTCATGGCTGGAACCAAGAGTACCGGGCAGCGAGAGGCTAGGATTGTGTTGGTTAACAGGTTATCAGCAAAGCCTAGGGCTAATTTTGCCAAAGTATTGGCCGTTAAGGGCGCAATCACTAAGACTTCAGCCCACTCACCCAGTTCAATATGTAAGGGACGGGGGGCGGAGGGTGCCCAAAAGTCTAGATCGGTGTAGGCGTGGTGGCGGCAGAGGGTGCTGAGGGTGAGGGGGGTGATGAAGTTTTGGGCGGTGGCGGTGAGGATAGGCCGCACCTGGGCACCGGCCTTGGCAAGGCTAGAGGCAACGCTACAGAGCTTGTAGGCGGCGATGCCGCCTGTCAGACCGAGCAGAATGCGGCGATCGTGCCAGGGGCTAGGCAGGGGGTCTGGGGAAGGCATGGGATTTGCAAAAATGCGGGGTTTTCAGCAGGACTTGGGGTTAAGATTCGTCAAAATCTTCCAAATCCAGCAGATACAGATAAGGTTCAGCGAGTTCAGGCCGCTGAAAGGCGATCGCCCGCAATAGGTGCCAATCCTCCAAGCTCGCGAAGGCTGAACTGTAGTTGTCGGCCTCTAACCGGTCTGCCAGTTGGGCCACCTGCTCAGGGGTGACTTGGGCGATCGTCTCAGGGGTGATGATGGCGGGAAAGGCGTTGGGAGACATGGGTTTCTCCGGGGTTACGGCAAGGGGAAACCGACGGTCCGAAAGTCTTGACGGTTTCACGTTCCACTGTATCGCTGCCTGTCCCGGACGATCGGACTTGCCCACAATTCTTCAAGCAATAACTTTGCCAGCCATAACTTGCAAGCCATAACGCGATGGGCGATGTTTCCCCAGCCCGGTGCCAGGGGGAGACCCGTTGCAGGGTTCTCCAGGCAGATGCACCCCCTTGGCAAGGGGTTTGGTAGGCTAGGGGCGATCGTGGTTGTTACGATCGCGATCGTCAACCTTGGTTTTAACCCCCCAGGAGAACCCATGCGCCAACAAAATGGAGACTTGATGTTAGGCGGTGCCTTAATCATCGCCGGTTTAATCGTCGTGGCCAGCTTTGGTAGCTCCGCCTTTGAAATTGTCCCTGAAGGCACCGAAGGCGTGCGAGTCTTCAACGGCAAGGCCGGTCAAGTCGTCGGACCGGGCTTCCATTTCAAGACCCCTGTTTTGTCGGATATCATTCCCTTCGACACCACCGTTCAAACCTACGATCCGCCCCCCATCCGTATTCCCACCCAGGAGCAGGCGGGCATCGAGTTAGACGCGGCGGTGATTTGGCGCATGAGTCCCGGCGGCAGTGCCACGGTGTATCGCAACTATCAAACCCTGGAACGCCTAGCCCAAGCTACGATTCAGCGGGAGTTACCCACGTCGATTAACTCTGTAACAGCCCAATATCCCTTCTCGGATTTAACCGCAAGGCGCACGGAGATTCAGGCGGCGATCGAAAGCCAATTGCGCAGCCAGCTTCAAGAAATCGCCGCCCCCGTGACCGAGGTCAATGTTAATTTGCAAAACTTCATTTTTCCGGAAGCCATCACCCAAGCCATTCAACAAAAACTAGAGCAGGAACAACTGACCCAAAAGGCCCAACTGGAACTGCAACGGGTCAAAGCGGAAGCAGAGGCAAAGGTGGCCGCCGCTGAAGGGGAAGCCCGCGCCAACCGCGCCCTCAGCACAGCGATTACGCCCCAGTTGCTGGAGCTGCGCCAGTTGGAAGTGCAGCAGCAAATGATTGACAAATGGGATGGGGTGATGCCGCTTTATATGGGCAATGGTGAGGCGTTAATTAGTTTGCCCCAACCGAGCCAAGTCGCCCCCACCAACTAATACCAAATCCGTTGAGCCTGAAACAGAATAAACGGGTAGGGGTCGTGCCCCTGTGCCGACCCTCTGACCGCCAACTACAGGGGCAACCACGGGGGGATTGCCCCTACCAAAACGAATCGAGATT
>JAYKJG010000405.1:0-9271 GCA_035286285.1 Prochlorothrix sp. | reverse complement strand
GTTCCGGTTTTGGCCCCGGTTTTGCCCTACATGGACCCTAGATCTGGCGATCGCCGTGCAGGGTGTAAAGATAAGCTAAAGGGCATTGAACTTCTGAAATCTTCGCCCCACAGTATTGACATGTACCCTAGGATGGTATGACGGTAACTTGGAAGGAGAACTGCCTTGAAAAAAGTTGAAGCAATTATTCGGCCCTTCAAACTCGATGAAGTCAAAATTGCCCTAGTCAATGCCGGGATTGTGGGGATGACAGTCTCCGAAGTGCGCGGCTTTGGACGGCAGAAGGGCCAAACGGAGCGCTACCGTGGGTCTGAGTACACGGTGGAGTTTCTGCAAAAGCTCAAAATTGAAATTGTGATCGAAGATACGCAAGTCGATATGGTGGTCGATAAGATCATCACCGCAGCCCAAACGGGAGAAATTGGCGATGGCAAAATCTTTGTCAGCCCTGTGGACAATGTAATCCGGATTCGGACGGGCGAACGCGACATGGCAGCCATTTAACAGCTAGCCCCTAGGGCAAGGCTAACCGGCTGTCTTACGCCTGATGTTTGGGCCTAATGCTTGGGCTTGATGCTTGCCTGATTCCTAACAACCCCTGCTTTGCGGGGGTTTTGTTGTGTATGGTGATCCCCTTTGGGATGCTGAAGACCCCTCACCCCCAGCCCCTTTCCCACGCGGGGAGAGGGGAGCAAGAGTCTTTAGATTTCACGTCCGATCGCGATAGGGAGCAGTCCCACCGTGGCGGAAGACCTCAGCAGATCCTGATTGACGGACAAAAAATCCCTGCCCCTACCAGACCTTTGGGATCGTAGGGGTCGTGCCCCCGTGCCGACCCTCTTAGGGCCAATCCAGATTAATCAGGGCTGAAACCAGGGCAACCCCAGGGGGATTGCCTGGACCGCATGAGTTAACCCGCCCCAGGGAGATGGACCTGCTTCAGCCGATAAAGCCGGTTAATCCCGGTTAATCCCGGTTAATCCGAGACCGATCGCACCCAGGCGCTCACTTCCTGGAAATATTGGCTCATGGTGGCATAGAGCACCTCAGCCCCTTCCAACTGGCCCCCCTTGGCCTGGGCTTCTAAGGTGCGCATGAGGGATTCCATCACCTTTGCCCCCACGTTGCTGCTGGCCCCTTTCAAGTAGTGGGCAGTTTCATAGATTTTGGTGAGATTTTGGACTTCGATCGCCCGTTCCAGTCCTGGTAACTGGGACTCTAAGTCCTGGACAAAGACTTGCAGCAGTTCCAGTGCAAATTCATGATCGCCATCGGCGAGGGTTTGGATGTAGTCCCATTCAACGGGAAAGTCAGTGGGGGGTTTGGGTAGCATTGGGAATCTCGTAGTAATCGTCAACAGTTGTTGTTATGGGTTGGCTTTTCCTAGGTCTGGACCGGTCTCCCGGTTGTTTCAGGGGGAAAAACAAGGGTGGGGATCTTTTAGGACAGGCTGAAGGTTGGGCTGGGCAAAGTTGGCGGAGCAGCTAAGAGTCTCCAAAGCACCAAAACCCAAAGCTTAGGCTGAGGCCCAGCATCAGCATCTCAACAATCGGCGCTAGGGCTAATTGCAGTCCGTCAAGCAGTTGGAATAGGAATTGGATCAATCCTAAACTGACGCTGAGGAGGGTCAAGAGCAGAAGCGGAACAAGTGCCAACATGGCTGCGCTCACCGTGGGTTGAACAGGATCTCGATCGGAGCTTAGCCCGTGGGGTGAACTAAGCCAAGGTTTTATTATGCCAGGTTCATCCAGTTCGATGTCTTTTCCCCTCGGCTCCCGTAAAGAACCATTGCTAGATTTTATAGTTTCTTCCACAGAAAAGTATATTGAGATACAGAATCTTGAGAGGCTATTGTTTGCGGATACCGAATCTAGGGCCAGAGAACTCCTCGCCGAAGAGCGCCACCCTGGGTTTAAGGCTCCGTAGGGTTCCGGGCTGGTCCCAATGCCGTTACCCTAAACGTGAGGTTTAGTAGGCATAGCGCACCAGCCATTATGTTTTTTCGATCGACCCCCGTTCAGCCCCTTCCCGCCGGTCCTGGTCAGGAATCGGTGTGGGACTATCCCCGCCCTGCCATTTGGCAACCCACCCCCAAGCGCTTGCAGGTGGTTTTTAAGGGTGTGACGATCGCCGACACCACCAACGGCAAGCGGGTCTTGGAAACCAGCCACCCGCCCACCTATTACCTGCCGCCGGAGGATGTCCAGCCGGACTACCTGGAGGCCACGAATTACCAAACCCGCTGTGAGTGGAAGGGGCGCTGTCGCTACTTTAATCTGCGGGTGGGCGATCGGCTGCTGGAGCAAGCCGCATGGCAATATATTGACCCTACGCCCCCCTTTCAGCCCCTGTTGGATCACTTTGCCTTCTATGCCGGTCCGATGGATGCCTGCTATGTGGAGGGTGAACAGGTGACTCCCCAGGAGGGGCGGTTTTATGGCGGCTGGATTACGGCTGATGTGGTTGGTCCCTTTAAGGGCGGTCCCGGCACGATGGGCTGGTAGCCCTGAGCATCCCCAAGGCCAAGGAAATGATAAAGTCCTTGGGGGCCATGTTCCCCACCTTGCGTAATGCTGAGTTGCCTGAAATAACCATGACGCTTTCCCTTGCCACGGCTCCCGCCCCTGCTGCACAGTCCTCGCCTTTGCCGTCCCTCACGCCCCCTCGTCTGGACTCCTGCGATCGGGCGAGTCTGGCCCAATATTTCCAGAACACTTGGGCCTTGGAAGAGTGGCTGTTGCAGACGGTGGTGGGGGAAGCGCCCTGGTATGCCCAGCCCGATCGCCTGCGCAATCCCCTGGTCTTTTATTTGGGCCACTGCCCCAGTTTTTATGTCAATAAACTGCACCAAGCGGGGTTGCTGGCCCAGCCGATCGACCCGGCCCTAGAGCAGCTTTTTGGCATTGGCGTAGATCCGGATACTCCGGCTGAGCTAGAGGCGGTGATTGGTGGCTTGCAGTGGCCCAGCTTGGGGCAGGTGTGGGCCTATCGCGCGACGGTGCGGGAGGTGGTGGCGGCGGTGATCGATCGCAGTGAGCTAGACGGCCCCATCACCCCCGATTCGCCCCTCTGGTCTTTGATGATGGCCTTGGATCACAGCCGCGTCCATGTGGAGACCTCCTCCATGCTGTTGCGCCAACTCCCCCCGGAACACCTCCAGCGGCCCCAGGATTGGGTCTACGCCCCCGATCGGCCCGCCCCCCCCGCCAATCCCTGGAAAGAACTGGAAGGCGGCTGGGTCACCTTGGGCAAGCCTTGGACCGATGCCTACTATGGCTGGGATATGGACTATGGCCATCGCCAGGTGGAAGTCGCGCCCTTTGCGGCGAGTGCCTATCTCGTCAGCAATCAGGAGTTTCTTGCCTTTGTGGAAGCGGGGGGCTACCGGAATCCGGCCTATTGGGATGGGAAGGGGTGGGCGTGGGTGCAGGGGATCGATCGGGATTACCCCGCGTTTTGGGTGCCCCAAGGCTGGGAAGCTGGGGGAGCGGCCCGATCGGCAGCCTCTCAAGTGGTAGAGTCGCGATCGCTGGGGTTGCAAGCAGCAGAGGCCCGATCGGCAACCCCCCGCTACGGTTACCGCACGGTGTTTGAGGTGATTGCAATGCCCTGGGGCTGGCCCGTGGAGGTGAACCACTATGAGGCGATGGCCTTCTGTCGCTGGAAAGGGGAGGGAGTGCGGCTGTTAACCGAAGCAGAATGGACGTGGGCGCTGGGGTCAGTAGACAGCCGATCGGCGGAATTCTGGGATTTAGAGGCCCATAATCTCAATTTGACCTATGGATCGCCCTCCACGGTGGGCAGCATCGCCACGGCAAAGGGGGCCGCTGGTCTCTATGACTTGCGCGGCAATGTCTGGGAATGGTTGGGGGATTCCTTCAATCCTTTACCGGGCTTTGAAGCCCATGAACTCTATCCCGATCACGCCCAACTGTACTTTGACGCGGATCACTTCATGATGATGGGCGGTTCTTGGATCAGCAATGGCGCGATGGCCGCTCCCACCTACCGCAACTGGTTCCGGCCCCAGTTCTACCAACACGCCGGTTTCCGCCTCGCCCAAAGTTTGGGCTAGTGGGTACATCCCACCTTAAAAAATCTCGGTAGGGGTCGTGCCCCCGTGCCGACCCTCTTGGGACCAAAACCGGGTCAACCACGGGGGGATTGCCCCTACCCAAGCCGGGTCAACCACGGGGGGATTGCCCCTACCCAAGCGGTCAACCACGGGGGGATTGCCCCTACCCAAGCGGTCAACCACGGGGGGATTGCCCCTACCCAAGCCGGGTCAACCACGGGGGGATTGCCCCTACCCAAGCCGGGTCAACCACGGGGGGATTGCCCCTACCAAAACCGGGTCAACCACGGGGGGACTGCCCCTACCCAAGCCAGGGCAACCACGGGGGGATTGCCCCTACCCAAGCGGTCACCTTGCCAAGGTGGGATAGACCTGTGCTATTGGCCCCTCTCCCTTGGGGAGAGGGGTTGGGGTGAGGGAGTTGAGCTTTAAGGCTGCTGGGACGATCGCCAGTCTTGCCAGCGCCGACCCACCCAGCCGCCAATGCCGCTGATTAAGGCTCCGGCCATGAGCAGACCGATCGCCGGTTGCCAGAGGGGTTGCCAGAGGCTGTACCACAGATCCAAGCCCAGGGCGACCCCCACACTGCGGCCCAGCACTGCCCCTAAAAACCAGAAGCAACTGGCCAGGACAAAGAAAAAGTTTGCGGTTAAGAGGGTATTGATCCAACGCAACAGGGGTAGGTTCACAGGGGGCATCTCCGGGTTGACTATGGACTACTTTTACCAGAAGGGAAACGGGTATAGTGAGAGATGCCCTCCTTTGCCTGACTTGTCCTACTTTTCCTGAGGCCATGACTGCTGACCCGATCGCCCCTGCAATGCAATACAGCCCCAAAACCCTCCACCGTGCCCGTCGCGCCCTGCGCTGCTCTCGCCTACGGTTACACTTTTTCCAAACCCTGCAACACCAGAGCCTTCCCCTCTCGGCCCTCTCGGCCCCCGCAGGCCATAGCCAGGGCTACACCTGTCGCCCGCTGACGGAACTCAGTGCAGAGCAGGATTTGTTGTGGCTGATCCAGGTGGGGGTGCTGCGGCGCGAGGTGGATGGCCAAGGCATTACCGATAGTTTTCGGCTTACGCCCCTGGGGCATCACTTGGTGCTGGAATGGTCGGCGGCGATCGCCCCAGCGGCTGACCGTGCGACAGCGGCGGAGTCGGGACTCACTGCGGCAAATTCAGCCCCGATCGCCGATTCTTGGCAGTCCGCCTCCCTCAGCAGCCGTTTTTACAACGCTCTCAACCGCTGGCTCCAGCTTCTGTTTTAATCCTTATCAGTTCTGGGTATCGCCTATGCGTTCTCTCATGGTGGTGGGCACAACCTCCCACGCAGGTAAAAGTTTGTTGACAGCGGCCATCTGTCGGCTCCTGATGCGCCAAGGTTGGCGGGTTGCGCCCTTTAAGGGGCAAAATATGGCCCTCAACTCCTATGTCACGGCCAGCGGCGGGGAAATTGGCTATGCCCAAGCGGTCCAAGCCTGGGCTGCGGGCATTAAGCCCCGCATTGAGATGAACCCGATTTTGCTTAAACCCCAGGGCAATATGACTTCCCAGGTGATTTTAGCAGGGCAGTCGATCGGGACAACTAGCGCCGAAGACTACTATGAACAGTTTTTTGAAAAGGGCTGGAAGATGATTGTGGAGTCGCTGCGGCGGCTGAGCCAGGACTTTGACTTTATTGTCTGTGAAGGGGCGGGCAGTCCGGCGGAAATTAACCTTAAACACCGGGATTTAACCAATATGCGGGTGGCGAAGCATCTCAATGCGCCGACGCTGCTGGTGGTGGATATCGATCGGGGGGGAGCCTTTGCCCATGTGATCGGGACGTTGGTGCTGCTGGACCCGGAGGAACGCGCCCTGGTGAAGGGGATCGTGATTAATAAGTTCCGGGGCCGCAAGTCGATCCTGGACCCCGGTATTACTTGGCTAGAAGAGCGCACGGGAATTCCAGTGTTGGGGGTGATCCCCTGGATTGATCAGGTCTTTCCCTCGGAAGACTCGCTGGACCTGCTGGAGCGGCGCGGCAACCACAAAAACGCAGATCTCACGATCGGGGTGATTCGTTTACCGCGAATTTCCAATTTTACGGACTTTGATCCCCTGGAAGCGGAACCCAGTGTGCGGGTGCGCTACATCGAACTGGGGGATGATTTGGCCTATCCCGATGCGATCGTGCTGCCCGGATCAAAAACGACGATCGCCGATCTGCTGGCGATGCAGGAAACGGGCATCGATCGCAAGATCCGGGACTATGCCGCCGCTGGGGGGACGGTGCTGGGGATTTGTGGCGGTTTCCAAATGATGGGCCAGGATTTAACCGATCCAGAGGGAATTGAAGGCTATGAAGGGCGGTTTGCGGGCCTCCAACTGTTGCCCCTGCGCACCTATTTTGATGCCCAAAAAATTACGCGCCAGCGCCAAGTCACTTCCCACTATCCCCAGGATGGCCTGCCGGTGCAGGGCTATGAGTTGCACCAGGGCCGCAGTAAGGTCTTAACCCAAGACTTGCCGGAGGCGGTGGAACTGTTCGATGAGCCAGGTTTAGGACTCGTCAGCACCAGTAGGGCATTGTGGGGCACCTATCTCCATGGGATTTTTGATAATGGTCCTTGGCGGCGGGCGTGGTTAAACCGGCTGCGCCAACAGCGGGGGTTAAAGGCACTGCCGACGGGGATTGCGAATTACCGGATGGAGCGGGAAGCGATGCTCGATCGCCTTGCGGATGTGGTGGCGGAGCATTTGGATTTAAGTCCGCTTCTGGATTCACAACAATAGGGTTTTGGCATCAAGAGGCCAAATTTGACAGAATCTCTGCTGTAGGGGCAGGTTTCAGCGAAAATTTCGGTGCTGTAGGGGCAGGTTTCAGCGAAAATTTCGGTCACGAACCCCAGGATTAACTAAACCTGCCCTCTTCGGGGAATTTTGGCATCTTTGGCATCCAGAGGGCGGGTTTGGGGAGATTCCTGCGATCGGTTAGGATTTTTGTCAAAAACCCGCCCCTACCTGGGCTTGGTAGAGCGTTCTACAGCCCTAGCACCTTTTTTGCTGCTGTGAGCTTATCAACCCGATCGCGGAACCCATTGTAGCCGCCATTAATGATATAGGTCACCCGCTCCACATCATCAGCATCTGCCGCCCGGTTAATCTGCTGCCAATCCCAGAACCAGCCCGCACTGCGGCACGCCAACACATCGCTACTCAGCCGCTCCGGCTCCTGGATTAAATCTACCCCCAAGGCTTCCCCACAGGCCCGGTAGTTAAACCGCCCCGTAATTTGAATTAGTCCCCGCCCCTTAAAGCGCACCCCGTCTCCCGGTTGGGTATTGCCCAAGTCCGCCCGTCCCTCATAGGCGGTTCCAGAGGCAATTTCTTCCACATAGTTGAATTCCCCGGACTCGTGGGCCAATTGCGCCAGAAAATGGGCACGGCGCAGGGGGGTATCAATATCAAACTCCGTCATGGCGGTGTTGAGGTGGGGCACAAAGCGCTCTAGGCGCGAGACCTGGGCATAGGGGGCGATCGCCCGCAGTTGGGCCACGGTAATTTGACTTACGCGGTGAAATAGCCCCTCATAGGGCAGACGCACCACCGGGCGATCGGACAACCCCCGCAGCTTACGAATCACCGCATCCACCACCGCATCCTGAGACCCCAGGCTCTTGCCGGGAATCCGCTCCACAAAGACCTTTAAGCCCTTGGCCACGAGGGGACGGTAGTCGGCGGTGGTGGCGTTGGCGGGGAGGAGGAAGAGGCCGCGATAGGGGAGGCGATCGGGGGTGCGGGCGGGCTGTCGGCCTAGGGCACGGAGCAGGTCGTCGGCGAGGATATCCCCCGGTGCTGTGCCCTCATCCCCCCCGGATCCTTGCCCCAAATGCAACACCAGCCACTGGAGATGGAGCGCGGCTTGATTGCGCCAGGTCTGGATCTGGAAGTCGCTGATCTCGATGTGGGAGCGGCCAAAGAGACCTTCATAGGGGTGAACGCCCAAAGGGCGGGGGGATAGCGCTTTAAGGGTCCGGATCAGATCATCGGCCCGTTCGTCGGCGGGAATTAAGTCGGGCGCGGTGAGCCGCTCCAAGAAGACTTGAATCCCTGTGGCCGCTCGCTGGCGCAGGGCGGGCAGGGGGCTGGCGGGAAATAGCCCCAGATAGGGATCGCGGCCTTCGGGGCGGGGGGGACGATCGGCCAGCAAGCGCAGCAATTCATCAACGGCTCCGTCTGTGGGGGTAAGGCGATCGGCGGTTAAGGTTTGAATAATCAGGCTAGAGAGAAAGCGAGCAGCCTGTTGTCGCCAACTGGGGAGGGGGGAAGAGTCAGCCATGGGTAGATTGTGAGGATGGGTGACAGTGACTGGAAAAATGAGCTTAAGGTCGGTTTTATGGGGTGTATTTCACGTTTGCCCCGGTCCGGACTAAAGTCCGCACTACGAGCCGTTTGAGCCAGGTCAGGGTCTGGGTTGCTCCCCAGGGAAATGTACCTGTTCTATTGGCCTAATTGCTGTAATTCCTCGGCTACACGCTTCAAGCGGCGCAGTTGCGCCTGCATATCCCGTTGGGTCCACGGGGCGGCAAAGGTGCGAAAGCCAAAGGCCACGATCGGATTGCTGGGGGTAAATTCAAAGCGGTTGAGCAGGCGGGTGGCTACCGTGCCTGAGTCTTCCAGGGGTTGGCACTCCCAGCGATCGCGGCCCGCAAAAAAGCCCGTAAACTCCCACACCACCAAGCCCGGTTGCCGCTCCACCACCGTGCTGTGCAGGGCGGGTTCCCACAGGGGCACTTGGATCACAAAGCGGGTTTGGCCCCCAAGGTCTGTATTCCACTCGCCCACGGGGTCACAGCGCAGGGCTGGGTTGAGCCAACGGTGCATCAGCGCCCGATCGGTAAAGCAGCGCTCCACACGGGTCGCCGTTGCTTGAATTGTGACGGATTGTTCAAAAATTTGGGGGGCCATCTCACCACGTTTAGAGAAGTTTACGCCATCTGCCTGGGAATTTGGTCCTTATTTTTCAAGGTTACCAGGTAGTTTCCCAGGGTCCAAAAGGTTACGGTAATCTTACAGGGAGTCAATCCCTACCCTCTAAATGCTATCGATAGGGTTATGTCAATATTCTAGATTTCCTTGCCCTAGATTTCCTTGCCCTAGAACTCTGTTTAAACACTCCTCACCGTTGGGGTGGCGATTGCGGCTTATCTTCCCC
>JAYKJG010000404.1:0-6374 GCA_035286285.1 Prochlorothrix sp. | reverse complement strand
TCCCCTGACCCATGCCATTTTGGTCGGCTCCACAACCTTAACCCTCAACCCAACCCCAGAGCGAGCCTCCCCACAACCGGCGGAGTTTGCAGAGGCGATCGCCCTCGGCACCAGCAGCCCCCCCGGCCCCAACCCTAGGGGAAACTGGGAAGGCTAGCCCTGGCCCCTACCGGGCTGAGCTGGCCTATCGATTGACGGGCCATAAGACGGGCTATTAGGACGGGCTATTAGGACGGGCCATAAGACGGGCTATAAGACGGGCTATAAATTGACGGCTAGGGTCAGTTCTCGTCACAATAGAGTTTGAAACGACATCCTCTCGATCGGGACTAGTCCTGCGATCGCCCTGGGTTACGACTGCACTAACTATTCTTCCAGATATTTTTGTGGGGAGATCAACATTCATGGGACCATTTCGTCCTACCTCAAAAGTAGTGCTTTGGATTGTGCTGGGCCTTCTGGCGTTTGCTGTGGGCTTGCGGCTACACCAAGTGCAAATGGAGCGTCCGGGTTTTCAGGCGGCTCAGTCTCAACAACAACTTCAGGCCACTCCTGTTTCACCCTCCTCCACGCCCCTTGCGCCAGAGCTAGAAGCCTTGGCTGCACCGTCCGTGACCCCCATGGAAGCCTTTGAGACCCCGCCAACCCAAGCTGCTCCGGCTTCCCCTGAGGCCGTTGCGCCAGCGACTTCCCAGGCGATTGTCCAATCTGCGCCCTCAGCGGCCCTGAGCCAGTCGGCCCCCGCCCCCACCCAGGCCCAACTCGCCCAGGCCATGGAAACTCCCCCCTACGAGATTCTCTGGGCGGATCCCACCAACTACGGCGATCGCTACAGCACCGACATTGACGGCAACCCAGTCTATCAGCAGCCGCTGATTGTCCTCCACGAAACCGTTTACTCGGCGGACTCCGCCATTAACTTTTTTCGCACCCCCCACCCGGATGAGAGCGATCAGGCCAGCTACCACACCCTGATCCGTCTGAATGGCACGGTGATTTATATGGTGCCTCCAGAGAAGCGGGCCTATGGGGCGGGAAATTCGGTCTTTGTGGGACCGAACGGGCCGGAAACGGTGAAAACCCATCAGCGCTATCCGCCTTCGGTCAATAACTTTGCCTACCATGTGTCCTTAGAAACGCCCTATGATGGCCAGGATGATGAGGTGGAGCACAGTGGCTATACGGAGGAGCAGTATCGGTCTTTGGCGTGGTTAATTGCCCAAAGCACGGTGCCGGACTACCGCATTACAACCCATCGCGATGTCGATCGATCGGAGTCTCGCATTGATCCCCGCAGCTTCGATCGCCAGAAATTTCTCACCTTGCTGCACCAACTGCGCGGAGTCCGTTAGCGGCAGTTGGGTGCCCCGTTTCCAGCCGTTCCCCTGAGCCTGTCCCCCTAAGCCTGTCCCCCTTAGCAACACCGTGCCGATTATTTTGGCCCCAGGGGTTCACCCCCCCGACCTGACGGAAGGCTTCTGCCGAGATTTCCAGGCAACTTGGCCTCTGGCGGTGCCTCGGCCTCCCCTTTGGGTGGTGCCGCCGACGGTGCCTCCCTTTTCCCCCTGTCACCATTGGCGCTGGCTGCAAGAACACATTCAGCAAGTGCCGCTGCTGGATGGCCCTCACCCCCCGGCCCCCCTTGGACTGGCCCAGGACATCGCCTCGCCCATCTTGGGGCAGGGAAAGTTGGACCTATTCCAGCCTCTTAGCCCCTCGCCCCTAGGGAGAGGGGTTGGGGAGAGGGGGAGCCTGGGAACTGTGCCTTTGGTGTGGATTGGGTTTAGTGCGGGAGTGGTGGGGGCGTTGGGGGCGGCGCAGGGGTGGCAGTGGAGGGGGGGACGGGTGCGGGGGTTTTATGCTTTGGATGGCTGGGGAATGCCCCTGGGGGGGAAGTTTCCGATTTATCGCCTCAGCCACGATCGGTTTACCCACCGCACTTCTCTACCCTTGGGGGCGGGGCGCTTGAACTTCTATGCGGATCCGCCCGTGGAGCATTGGGATCTGTGGCGATCGCCTGCTCAAGTCTGGGGCTGGTCGATCGATCGTTCCTCCCCCACGGCTTCCCCCCAACGCCAAACGGCGGCTCAGTTCTTGGTGCAGAGGTTGGTGCAGAGGTTGGTGCAGCCGATCGGCCTTGGGATAACCGACCCCCAGGGTTAAGCAAATCCGGCCCCGGTGATTGGGAGAGTGCATTTCACTTTGGAGCAACCTAGCCCCTAACCTGGCTCAAACGGTTCGTAGTGCGGACTTTAGTCCGCCCCTTGGCAAAAGTGAAATGGACCCGATTGGGAGGGTGCTTAGTTGAAGGCTTTGGCCCTGGCTTGGGGCGCAACTTGATCCACGTCCCAGAGGTCTCCGGCGGCGGTGGCCCAGATTTGGCGCGATCGGGTGACGCGATCGCCGCTCAGTTCGATCAGGGCGAAATGGTGGCAACTGCGATCGCCGAGGCTTTGGATGCGGGGGGTGCGGGCGGCGTTGAGGAAGAGGGTGCCGCTGTGGGGGTCGGTAACTTCGGTGCAGCGCAGACGGCTTTGGGTGTGGCGCAGGGCGTGGTGCATGTGGCCAAAGACGACGAGGGGAATGGTTTTGCCTTGGGCGGGGAGTTGGCTTTGGAGGGTGGCGATCGCGGCGGCAAAGTCGGGGTCGCCCTGATCGCCGCCGATGGGGTTCCAGTCCTTGCCACAGGGATCCTCCGGGGCATCCCCTAGGCCCGTGGGGCCGCAGTGGCCCATCAGAATCACCCGATCGCCCGTGGCAGACTGGGCGGCTTCCACAATGCGATCGGCGGATTCGGCAAAGTTTTTGACCCCGAAGCGATCGTGGTAAAACCGGCGGTTGCGCCACTTTGGCCCGCCCCAGCTAAAGGGCCGACTGCCCACAACACTGAGGCTCCAGTCGGGAAAATTCAAGCAGCCGTAGCCCACATGGCTTTCCCCTAGGATCTGGATTTGCGCCTGAACCCAGTCTTCCTGTTTGGGGTCGTAGGGGCGTTTTTTGCGGCCCCAGTCGGTCATGGTATACCAAGCATCGTGGTTGCCCAGGATCACGGCCTTGGGGAGGGGCAGGGCGGCGATCGATCGCACTAAATCCACGGCTTCATTGCCAATATCTCCCACAAATAGGGCTAAATCGACCCCCAAATGCTGGAGAATCTCGCCATCGGCTGCGGTCCAGTGATTGTGGATGTCGCCAATGATGGCAAGGGTGAGGGAAGGGGGGTGGGGGGTGGGAGGGGGAGCAGTCACGGTTACGGTGGGAGCAGGGGTGGGCGGCTTCGATCATACAGCAGGGCAGAAATTCCTGATTTTGTCCCCTCTTGTCAATCCTCGAAGCGGGCCGGGAGACCCGGCCCCTACCGTTGATGGCGGGCCGGGAGGGTGCATTTCACATTTGCCAAGGGGCGGACTCAAGTCCGCACTACGAGCCGTTTGAGCCAGGTTATACCAAATCCGACTGATCTCGATTCGTTTTGGTAGGGGCAATCCCCCCGTGGTTGCCCCTGTATTTGGCGGTCAGAGGGTCGGCACAGGGGCACGACCCCTACCCGTTTATTTCGTTTCAGGCTCAATTGAGTCTTTCTGGGACTGCTGTAGCTGACAGGGTAGAGTTTTAGAGGTAAATCTTGCTTTTTCCTGGAGAAATTGCTGTAAAACGATTAAATGCTCTCCATTCTGGCTTTCAGTAATGTCATGATCAACCTGGGGGATTAAGGCGAGGGTTTTGGGGTTTGGGGCGGCGGCGTAGAGGCTTTCGCTCATCCTGGAGGGGACGGTACGATCGGCGGTGCCGTGGACAAAGAGGACGGGAACCCGAAGCTGGGGCACCTTGGCGAGGTTATCAAACCGTTGCCACAGAACCAGGGACAGGGGCAGGTAGTTAAACTTTTTGGTGAAGTGGGCCATGGCCAAGATGGAGGTGAAGGATCCCTCCACGACGAGACCGGCAAAGGGCAGGGCCGATCGCACCACGGTTTCCAGGGCGATCGCCCCGCCGAGGGAGTGGCCATAGACCAGAATTTGGCCAGGGTCAATCTGGCACTGTTGGGTTAAGTAATCGACGGCTGCCCGCCCATCGGCATAGACCCGATCTTCACGGGGGAAGGGGGGGCTGCTGTGGCCATAGCCCCGGTAGTCCAGCAGCAGCACATCTAGGCCCAGTTGGTGAAAGCCCTCCACGCGGTGTAGATGATCGGCGACGGTGCCCGTATTGCCATGGAAAAAGAGGACGATCGGCCTGGACCGGGGCGATCGGGGGGGCTGGGGTTGGGGGGCTGGGGAGAGAGGCGTTGGGTTAACCCGCGATCGGTAACAAGCAGCCGTTGTGGTAACGGGCTGGGCAGCGTTCTGAGCAACAGTCTCAGCAAGGGTCCAATCAGCAAGGGTTTGATCAGCGGCCCGGTTAACAGTCTCAGCAGGAGAGGCCGATCGCCCTTGGACGGGAATCCACCAGCCATGGAGGTGGGGGGTGGTCCCAAGGCTGAGATCGGCGCTGGCGGGTACGGGAATTTTAACGGTTTCAAAGCGATAACCCCGATCGTGGGGGGTTTGTTTCCAGTCCCGCTCCGGAAAGAAAATATGACGGCCTTGGGTCAAGCCAATGAACAGCGCCAGGGCGACATAGAGGACAACGCCGATCGCGGCCATCCCTAGCCCGACCCGCAGCACAATTCCCCCCAGGGGCAGATCTTCCCCCCCTCGGCCCGCGATCGCCCCCCCCCACGGCACGATCGCCCAACACCAGCCCCAAGGCAGTCCAGCATTGCTGGATTGCGGGAGAAATCGCACCGTTAGGCTAGGTTGAGGGCAAGTCATGGGCATGGCATTTAAGCGGGGGCAACGGCAGGATCAGGGGTATTTACCTGGGTGGGTATAGAGTCTGGTGAGATAGGGTCCGGTGAGTCTAGCGTCCAGTGAGATCGTAGAGTGGTAGAACCGATCGCTGGGTTTTGGCCATGGTTGAACTGTCCCCTAGCCTACAACATCACCTTAAGACCCCCTTAGCCGTGGGGAACTTGAGGCTACCCAGTCGGGTGTTTCAGTCTCCCTTAGCAGGGGTGAGCGATCGGGTTTTTCGGCAGTTCGTGCGGCGCTATGCCCCCAATTCCATGGTCTTCACCGAAATGGTCCAGGCGGCGGGCCTCCACCACAGCCAACGGAATGCAACCTTGATTATGGACATTACACCGGAGGAAGCGCCGATCGGGGTCCAGTTGTTTGACTGTCGCCCGGATTTTATGGCTACGGCGGCCCAGGCTGCCGTTGAAGCCGGAGCCGGGATGATAGACCTGAATATGGGCTGTCCCGTCAATAAAGTTACCCGCAAAGGGGGCGGATCGTCGCTTCTACGGCAACCGGAGGTGGCTGAGGCGATCGTCGATCGGGTGGCCCAAGCAGTTCCCGTCCCCGTCAGCGTCAAGACCCGCATTGGCTGGTCTGAGGAGGAGATTACCATTTTGGACTTTGCCCGCCGCATGGAAGCCGCCGGAGCGCAACTGCTAACGATCCATGGGCGCACCCGTAGCCAGGGTTACAACGGTCCTGCTCAGTGGGCCTGGATCCGCCGCGTTAAGGAAACCGTGACGATTCCCGTCATTGCTAACGGGGATATTACCTCCCTGGACACGGCCCTTCAGTGTTTAGTGGAAACGGGGGCTGATGGGGTGATGTGTGCGCGGGGCACCCTGGGGTATCCCTTTTTGGTGGGGGAAATTGAGCAGTTTTTACAAACGGGGGTGCGCCCCAGCCCCCCCAGTTGGACCGATCGCCTCCGCTGTGCCCAGGACCACCTCCAAGCCCTCGTCGCCTACAAAGGACAACGGGGCCTTTACCAATCTCGTAAACATTTGACTTGGTACGTGAAGGGATTTGAAGGAGCAGCGGAGTGGCGACAGCAGTTATCCCGCATTGAGTCGGTGGCGGAAGGGATGGCGCTGTTGGACGCGGCGATCGCCCAACTCCAGCAGGAGCCTTGCCTTCTGCCTTCGCCCTCCCTCAGTTCCAGCCCCTAAAGCCCCCACATTGCCGGGGTCAACTGCACGGAACATTGTCCTCTCTTGAAGATAAAGCTGTATAAATCCATGTATCAACTTATTGCTGTCTAAGCTACGCGCCGATCAATCCGCTATGGTGGTATCTATATCCTCGAATTGTTAAGAGAATCTAAAACCGTACTGCTATGAACCCCTCACTTCTGCGCCAGGTTTGGTCCCAGGTTGAGGAAACCCAGACCAATGCCTTACTGCAATTGGATGACTCCAGCCTGTCGTGTTTGATTCTCAATCAAATCCAGCGGCATCAGATCCTCAACTCCGCCGAGGCTGATCAGGTCGTCCAATACATCAACTCTAAGCTTTCCCTCATTCGAGACTTAGC
>JAYKJG010000403.1:0-20620 GCA_035286285.1 Prochlorothrix sp. | reverse complement strand
AAAGCCCAGCCATGGGCATTCCCGTCCAGACCCTGGAGATCCCATGTGATATGACCTTCTCGGAAGCACACTCAGAGCAAAACGACCCCAACGGTACTCCTACGGGCAGTCAACGCCCGTCTGCGGCCAACGATGGCTTTCTGTATCCGCGCCATCAATACCACGGCAAATTTACCCCCCAAAATCTAGCTTTTAACGCAAACCTCCAGGAATTTTCCCAAGCTGTTGGCTATATCTGCGCCCTAGAAACCGGCGGCAAGCTCTCCTCCCAAGAAGCCTACGAACAAATTAAAAAGCTCTACAAGCAACTGAAGCGGAGTAAAAAAGCCCTAGGGATCGGGGAAGATGGTGAACCATCCCCAGATTCGGACGATTAAGGAGAACGATCGCCAATTGGGCTGCTAGAGGGATTGGGTGCATTTCACGTTTGCCAAGGGGCGGACTTTAGTCCGCACGACGAACCTGCTCCCTGGGTACTCCGGGGGCCGTGGACTGGACGCAGAGCGTCTGGAAGACTGCCGCAGAGCAGGGAAAGCAGGAACTTCTGCCAACTGGTACTAGGGGGCTACGGCCCCGTTTACCAACGGCTGGCGATCGGCATCCGCCACCCCGTCCCAAAGGCCCGATCGGTAATTTTCAGCCCTGGGGCTGCCTGTCGCCGCTTAAACTCCGATCGCACCACCAATTTCCAGACTTTCTGCACCACTTCCGCCTCAAAGCCAGCCGCAATAATCTGATCGCGGGATTGGTGCTGATGGATCAGCCGATCGAGAATATCATCCAGCACGTCATACTCCGGTAAAGAATCCTGATCCACCTGATCGGGCTTTAATTCAGCACTGGGGGGCTTGGTGATGATATGGGGCGGAATGAGGGGCTGGGTGCAGTTGTGGGGATCTAAAGGGCTAGATTGGGCGCTCTCAGCCTTAAAGGCCGCAATTTGTTCACGAACCCGCCGGTTGCCAGCGGTATTAATCCACTGACAGAGCCGGTAAACCTGGGTTTTGGGCACATCGGCGATCGCCGCCAACCCCCCATCCATGTCCCCATAGAGGGTACAGTAGCCCACTGCCATTTCCGATTTATTGCCCGTAGACAGCAATAAATGACCAAATTTATTGGCCACCGCCATCAGTAAGGTGCCCCGAATCCGGGATTGCAGGTTTTCTTCCGTTACATCCGGTTCCTGCCCTGCAAAGAGGGTGGCTAGGCTTTGGTCAAACCCCGCCATCACGGGTTCAATGGCGATCGTGTGGCTGTGGATACCCAAGTTCTGGACCAAATCCAGGGCATCGCTGACGGAATGGTCAGAACTGTAGGGGGAGGGCATCAGGATCGCTAGCACCTGGGATGAGCCGATCGCCGCCGCCGCGATCGTCGCCACCAAAGCCGAATCAATGCCCCCGCTCAGGCCCAAGACAATCTGCCGAAAACCGCACTTGCGGCTATAGTCCCGCACCCCCAGCACCAATGCCTCCCAAATTTCCGCCTCGGCACAGTCCGCCAGGGGCACGATCGCCGGTGGGGTCATATCGGCAATCTCGCCCGCGATCGCCGGGGCTGCCCCCAAATCGCGACGATCGGCCTCCCAGGTCACCGTTTGCAAGGCCGTTGTAAACCCCGCTGCCCGACTGATGACCTGCCCCGATCGATCCAGCACCACACTATGGCCATCAAAAATCAGGTCATCATTACCCCCCACTTGGTTTGTATACACAATCGGAATTTGGTACAACCGGGCCGAGTGGCTGAGCATCTCTTCCCGCAATTTTTGCTTGCCAACGGTATAGGGCGAAGCCGACAGATTCACAATCAGGTCAACCCCTTGCTGGGCCAAGTCCTGAATTGGATTGTGGGGATAACTCCGCTTGCCCCAAAAGGATTCTTCATTCCAAAAATCTTCGCAAATGGTAACCCCAATCTTGGGCAATTCTGGCCCAAGCTGAAACCAAGCCTCATGGTCTGCCTTGCCCGCTTCAAAGTAGCGATCTTCGTCAAAAACGTCATAGGTCGGCAGCAGTCTTTTATGGAAAATTGCCTCGATTTTGCCCGATCGCAGCAGCGCAATGCTATTAAAAATCGGCTTTTCCCCCTGGCGATCGGCCTCTGGATTCACCTCCACAGTGCCCACTAAAACCGCTAACTGGGGCGGCAAATGTTGGGCTAAATTCTCCAATTGCTGGCGGGTCGCTTGGATAAAGCCGGGATTAAGCAAGAGGTCGCGGGGGGGGTAGCCACAGAGGGACAGTTCGGGGGTCAGCAGAAGCTGGGAGCCACGATCGATCGCAACTTGGGCTGAGTCTAAAATGTCTTGGCTATTAGAGGTAAGGTCGCCGATCGTCGGGTTGAGTTGAGCTAGGGTAATGTTCATAATGGTGAAAGGAATCATACAATCTAGACAAAAACCAGAGGTTTGTCCTTCAGGGGAGCAAAGGCTTTGGCATCAAACTCATAGAGACTCGCCGGACGACCCGCCCCACGGGAGACCTTCAGCCCCGTATCCACCAGAAAACCCAGCTTGAGCAAGCGCGATCGGAAATTGGAATAATCAGAAAATCCCTCCCCTAAAACCGTGGCATACAACTGATATAAATCCCCCAAGGTAAAGTGCTGGGGCAAGACCTCAAAGGCGATCGGGCTATACTCCAGCTTACTGCGTAACCGGCTGTAGCCATAGGCCACAATTTCCCCGTGATCAAAGGCCAGGGTGGGCAACTGGTCCCAGGGATACCAGGCAATGCCGTGGACCCCATCCGCAATCAGTTCGGCCTCACCAAAGCGCACTAAAGCAAAATAACTGACCGACAGATACCGCACCCCGTAACTATCGGGGGCTTCCCGTGGATCGCGGCCCGGACCGCCAAAGGTGTAGAGCTGCTCCAGATAAAGATTGTTGACGCGAATTTTTTCCGCCAGCACCCGATCGGCAGCCGCCTCCAAGGTTTCCCCCCGGCGCACCAACGTTCCCGGCAAAGCCCACTGCCCCTGAAACACCTCCTGCTGTCGCATCACCAACAGGACTAAGAGACGATTTTGGTGGGTATCCACGGAAAAAATGACATTATCAACCCCCACCTTAAAATCTGCAAGGGCAGGGGTGGCGGGAGTGGCTAGGACTGCGGTGGAACGGCGGGGAGTGTCGGACATGGGGGAACACGAGGGTAGAGCCGATGGGACTGAATGTAGCGATGGACGCTGGGGGAAAGGGCGGTGGTGTCCCCCCGTTCACGAACGGCGCTAGAGGAGACCGGTGGACCCTGGAAGGGGGCGATCGTCACCGGGGTCTGGGCCTGGAGCAGGGCGATCGCGGCAGGATCCAACGGCGCATTGGGGCGCGGAATCACCAACAGTTTAAGCTGCGCCAAGAGGGCTTGGACCTGATACCACTGGGGCAACTGGGGCACCAAATCCGACCCAATCACCAGGGTGAAGTCAGCCCAAGGCCAGCGCTGGCGGGCAACCTCCAGGGTGTGAAGGGTGCGGCGGTGGCTCAGTTGGGGATAGACCTGCACTCGGTGACCCATTGGGCCAAAATCCGCCAATAAAAGCCGTAACATCTGCTGACGCTGATCCAGGGTCGCACCATGGCTCTTAAAGGGATTATCTGAAGCCCAGAGGGCAACTTGATCAAAATTTTGGCTGAGATAGGTCAGCACCTGACCATGACCACAGGTCGGCGGATCGGCGCTAGTGCCAAACAGGGCAAGGGAAAGGGTCATAGATCCTAAGGATAGAGGCGACTGGGGAACCTAGGGGAGCAGGGCACAAATGAGCGTGCGTTCCCCCGCTCCCCCTCCTGCCTTCGACTGCGCTCTGGGACCGTCATGAGGGGGAATATGTTGGATAGGGGCCGGGTCTTCCGGCCCGCTTCGGGGATCTGCCAACGGGTACTCGTGAATGGGATGCCCATTTAATGGCCTGGGGGGTGTCGTCGAGTGGCAGCGGTGAGGGCTTCCAAGTCGGCGGAGAGGGTGACCGGGCTGGGGCCGGGGTTGGTGACTTGGCGCAGGCTGGCGGGGAGTTGCTGGACTTGGGCGCGGGTGCGCTGGGCGATCGCGGCCAAACTCAGGGCGGGGGAGCAGGAGTCCACAGCGGAGGGAAGCCGCTGCCCTGCTTGCATGACGGGTTGGAGCAAGGGGATTTCCCCCGATCGTGGGGCTTCTGTCTGTAGCCCTAGGCGATCGTGGAAACCCTCAGCCCCACTGCCATTGCCCAATGCCCCCCCCGTGCGAAACACCTGCTTACAGCCGGGATAGGTAATCTTGCCCTCGGCTTCCTTCATCACCGGCACCCCATCAATATCCACCAGTTTATAGACCCCGTTGACGGGGCTACCGGATACCAGTTTAGTGCCCAGACCGTAGCCATGGATGGTTGCCCCCTCGCGCTGGAGCCGCTCAATTTCATACTCATCCAGATCACCACTGGCAAAAATCTGGGCTTCCGGCAGGCGATCGAGCACCGCCTTGGACAAACTGACCAAATCGCCGGAGTCCAGGCGCACTCCCTTAACTTGGAGGTCACCGGCTTGGACTTTTTGGGCAAGGCGATCGGCAGCCGCAACCGTGTCATAGGTGTCAATCAAAAGCGCTGCATCGGGAAAATAGCGGTGAAACGCCGTAAAAGCTTGATCTTCACTGCCAGACAGCGCCGTAAGGGCCATCACCAGGGCATGGGCCATGGTACCGCTGGGGTTGTGGCCCAGATCGATCGCCGCCAGCACATTGGACGTTGCATCAAAGCCCGCCGCCAAGGTCGCACGGGCCGCCCACAGGGAAGCCTGGGGACCAAAGGCGCGACGGGTGCCAAATTCCAGCAAAACGGCTTCTTCTCCGGCAATATCCCGGATTCGGGCCGCACGGGTTGCCAGCAGGGTTTGGTAATTAATCACGTTGAGCAAATAGGTTTCGACAATTTGGGCCTGCCAGAGGGGAGCCTCAACCCGCAGAATTGGCTCATTGGCAAAGACCACAGTCCCTTCCGGCACCGCCCAAATATCGCCGCTAAACTGACCATGTTCTAGTAATGCCCAGAATCGATCGGGAACATGGTCAAAAATCCCCATTCCTTGGAGGGCAGCGACCTGCTCCGAGGTAAACCGGAAGTGTTCGAGGTACTCCAAGGCTTGGGCTAAGCCCATGGCGATCAAATAGCCAAAGTTGCGGGGCAGTTTCCGCACAAATAATTCAAAACGGGCGGTGCGCTGCTCCAAGCCTTCGCCGCAATAGCAAGCAGCCATGGTGAGTTGGTACAGGTCGGTGAGGAGGCTACAGGTGTCTAGGGTGGGAACGAGGGACGTGGAATGGGGGATGGGGGGAGCAAGGGGGGGGGCGAGCATGGCTGAGACCTCCGAATGGGGAAGGGGGATAAGTTGCAAAGGCAGGGGATATCAGGGTCTACATCAATAATAGTAATTTCTACCAAAATTGACAACCCCACTTTATTAACAAATTGCCTTTATCCCTTTTCCAGCCTCCTGGCCGTTACCCTGAAGAATTCGACAAGTTCCGCCAAATGCCGATAGGGGATGCCTCCCCCGGTTTTGCAGGACGATCGGTAGGGGCAATCCCCCCGTGGTTGCCCTGGTTTTGCATCGCGAGGGACGATCGGTAGGGGCAATCCCCCCGTGGTTGCCCCGATTCTGCATCGCGATCGGGACGATCGGTAGGGGCAATCCCCCCGTGGTTGCCCCGATTCTGCATCGCGAGGGACGATCGGTAGGGGCAATCCCCCCGTGGTTGACCTGGTTTTGCATCGCGATCGGGACGATCGGTAGGGGCAATCCCCCCGTGGTTGACCTGGTTTTGGCACCGATTGCCCCGGTTTGGCAGGGTGTATTTCACTTTTGCCTGCGGACTAAAGTCCGCACTACGATGGGATGGGATGGGACGGACTAAAGTCCGCACTACGAGCCTTTTGAGTTAGGGCAGAGTCCCGATCGCAGCGCCATCGCCTCGATCGGGTCACCGTTCAGTACACCAATATTATTGGCCTGGTTTATGTTGAAATTTACTAAAACCTAGGCCGTCACCTGAGCCAGCACCTGACGGACCCATTGGGTCAGCGCCCGATCGCCCGCCTGAGCATGGGCCAAAGCCGCCGGGAGCCGATGGAGGGACCACTGCACCTGCCACTGGCGCGATTGACCCGGTGCTAGCCGTTCATAGGCACCCTGCACCTCCATTTCCACATAGCTTCGCCCCCCATTGGCATAGACTTCGATTTCCCCTTCTCCGGGGGCTTGGGCCGCTGCCTCTACATCATCGAAAACCTTCAAAAACAGCAAATTCCCTTCTAAATGGGCTAACCAGCCCTCGCTAGCATCACCAAAGAGCTTTTGATCGGGGCCGATCGCCCCTGGGGATTGACTCAACCCTGGGGCAATGGCTGCTCCCTCTGCCCCTTGACCCGATCGGCCATGGTCCCACCACACCACCCCATCCCGGCGCTGGGTCGGGGGCGCTGCAAAGGCCGCTACCCCCCAGGGATCGGTACTGGCTCCATAGAAAGTTAGCCCCGTGGGGGAAACGCGGGACACTTCCCAGGGGGCATAGGAGACGGGGTGGGTTTGGGTATTGGTGAGGTGGTAGGTGAGGGTGAGGCGGGGGGAAAGGTCGGCGGGGGTGCGATCGAGGCGGAAGGTTTTGTGGATTTGCAGGCCCAGGGTGGGGCTGGGGGGGCTGGTGAGGCTGAGGGTTGGGGCGCGATCGGGGCTGGAGTCGAGGCTGTAACTGGAGTTGGAGGGCGCTACAAAGGCCGTGACTCGGTAGGGGGCACGATCGATCGCCGCCGGAGGTGGCCAGTCCCAAACCGCTTGGGGACTCACCCACAGCGTCGAACCATAGTTCTGGCCATCAATCTCTGGCCCCTGGAGCACATTGCGACCATCCAAGGCAAAGCGCGTAATTCGCCCTCCCGTCTGGGCATCCACCTCTACGGCAAGATTGCCCTGGGGACTGCCTAAATTCAGTTGATAACGACCCGATGGGCTAAGGTCTGGGGCTTGGGGCGCGGTGGGCAACAGGGGGACCGGTAAGAACTGGGGGGAAGGGCTGCGATCGGGACTGAAGCCCCAAGCCACCCCTGCACTGACTGCAACCACCATGAACACCAGGGCAATCAGCCACGGCCCCAGGGAGTCCAAGGGATTTTGGTAGGGATGGAGCAGAGCTTTCCGGCGCAGGAGCCGTTTTATCCCCCGCCAAGCCCTAAATTTAAGGCCCAGCCACATTTTGCGCCAAGGGCTGTACCTCGCTTTGCGTCCCGTTTTCTGACTGGTTTTATAACCCAGTTGACGGTCCACCCCCGGCCCGACAGTCGTTTGCGATCGCAGTCCCATACCACTCCTTGGGGGAGCTTCCCCAGCGACAACCCGATGTTTCTTGCCGCCCAGAGCCAAGTGCTCGGCCCCAAGAACACCGTTACAAAAGTATATAAAAGTATATAGTCTTGTGAGCGATCGCAGCAGTAGCCCAGCACCCAAAAAAAAGGATCAAGGAACTCATTCCCTGATCCCTGCCCCCTTAGAGCATTGGGGTTAATTGGACAGCCCTTAAACGGCCCATTCGGTGTGGAACGTGCCCGCTTGATCCAAGCGCTCATAGGTGTGGGCACCAAAGTAGTCGCGCTGGGCTTGGGTGAGGTTTTGGGGCAGACGATCGCGGCGGTAGCTGTCGAAATAATCCAACGAAGCACTAAAAGCCGGGACCGCAATGCCAAACTGGGCCGCCGTGGCCACCACCTCCCGCCATGCCCCTTGGCGATCGAGAATCGTCTGCTTAAACTCCGGCGCAAGGAGCAAATTGGGCAGATCGGGGTTCTCATCGTAGGCTTTCTTAATCTTATTCAAGAAACCCGCCCGAATAATGCAGCCTCCCTTCCAAATTCGAGCCGTTTCGCCCAAATTCAGCCCATAGTTAAACTCCTTGCCCGCCGCCGCAATCAACGCCATTCCCTGGGCATAGGAGCAGATTTTGGAGCAATAGAGCGCATCCCGGACCTGATTAACAAAAGTCGCCACATCACCGCTATAGGTCAGCGCAGGGCCGCTAATTTGCTGAGCCGCCGCCACCCGCTCATCCTTCAAGCCCGACATAATCCGCGCATTGACCGCTGCGGTAATGGTCGGCACCGAAATCCCCAACTCCAGGGCGCTAATCACTGTCCAGCGTCCAGTTCCCTTTTGGCCCGCAGAATCCCGAATTAGCTCCACCAGCGGACCCCCCGTGCTAGGATCCAGCTTTTTGAAGATATCCGCTGTAATTTCAATCAAAAAGGAGTTTAACTCCTCCGTTTGATTCCACTCACTAAAGACTTGGTGCAGTTGGTTATGGTCTAGCCCCGCCACCGTTTGCAGCAGATCGTAGGCTTCAGCAATAAGCTGCATATCCCCATACTCAATGCCATTGTGGACCATCTTAACGTAATGGCCAGAGCCACCGGAACCAATATAGGTTACACAGGGGCCATCATCGACTTGGGCCGCAATTTTGGTCACGATCGGCTCAATTTCCCGATAAGCCGCCTCGGTTCCACCGGGCATCATACTCGGCCCATTGAGGGCACCCTCTTCACCACCGCTCACCCCCATGCCAATAAAACGCAACCCCCGGCTTTCCAGGTCTTGCACGCGCCGCTCGGTGTCGGTATAGAGGGAGTTACCCCCATCGATAATCATGTCTCCCTCGTCGAGCAAAGGCTTAAGCTGCTCAATGACGGCATCCACAGGCGCACCCGCCTTAACCATGACCAAAATCCGCCGAGGCCGCTCCAAAGACTCGACAAATTCCTCGATCGAGTGGGCACCAAAGAAGTTTTTACCCTGGGCGCGTCCGTTAATAAAGGCATCCACTTTATCGGTGGAGCGGTTATAGACCGAGACCGCGAAGCCGTTGCGCTCCACATTGAGGGCCAAATTCTCCCCCATCACTGCTAGTCCAATGAGGCCGAAGTTTTGCTTTGCCATAGAGTCTTTTGGGTACCTTCGTTCGCTATCAGTACAATCCCGTATTCAAATGTTAGAATTCCGAGGCAAAGGGCCAGCGATCGGGCTGTGGGACCACAGGATGATGGGCATTGAAGCAGCATCCAGCTAACCCCCGCCGCTGAATACGGGGGGATGAATTCTTCCGTTATGCCTCAGGGTAGCCCGATCGCCTGGGAATCCTTTGGAAGAAGATGTTAAAGATTTCCTAGGGCCGCTGGGGGGCCGATCGGGGCGGCGGCGGCGATCGGGATCCGGCGATCGAGGCCGATCGCAACCCAGCAACCTGTTTTACCGGCTCCCCAGCCCCAAAACCCCTCCATCAGCTTGATCGTCCCAATACTCCAGCCCCTTTTCAGCCTGACACTGTTTTACATACCCTGAGTCACACGTTATGGTCTCCCTATCCCCCAGTTTAGTTGCCACGATCGTCTACGGCTGCCTCAGTGCCCTAGGCGGGGTCTATGGCTATGTCAAGGCAAAAAGTAAGGTTTCCTTGATATCGGGATTGGTCAGCGGGGCGCTGCTCTTGGCCTGTGGGGTGCTCCAGGGGCTGGGGCTGGGCTGGGGCCGCTGGTTGGCCCTAGGGCTGACGATCGCCCTGGTGATCACCTTTGGGGTTCGGCTCCAGAAAACAGGCAAATGGATGCCTGCGGGGGTGATGGTGGCCCTGGGAGCCGCAACGGCAATTATCTTAGGCGCAAGCTAGGTTAGAATCGACACCTTCACCGCAGACACCAGCGGGCACCTCGAAAAATCTAGGTTTTAGCAAGAGTAGCCAGGGCAGCATCAGGGTTAGGTCGGTAAGCGCAGTCGAACCGGCCCGATTAGAACCGACCCGATTAATTAAGGTGCCCCAGAGTTCTTGATCAATCCCCCAGCTATGCTACAGTTTGGAAAACTAATTGAGTCAGTCAGCTTAATCCACAGGGAATCGGCGTTTCCGGCAGCACTGGAGACCACCCCATAGCCCTGTGCAGCGGGGGAACCATTTTTGTGGGGCGAACTCCGAAGGCTCAGACCTAACCTAGGCAGGGGTATCCATCCTCCTAGTGCGTTAGGCTCGCCGATCGCGAGAGAGTATCTCTCAACTCTAGCCCGTCAGCTAACTCCGTCAGCATTGAGAGAGGACTGAGAGCCGTGCGCCTGCGGGCGTTGTTTTTTTGACCTTTGCGGCTCCTCAGGATCTCTGATCAAGACGACTCACTTCACTGATCAGTGTTTATCTTTGAGGTGCCCTATGGACACTTGGCAGGCGATCGCGGCAACAGCGATTTTTGCAACCGTCATTCTTGTCATTATGACGGAATGGATTCAGCTTACCATTGCTGCCCTGCTGGGGGCATTGCTGCTGGTGGTGCTGAATATCCTCACCTTGGACGAGGCGATCGACTATATCGCCAAAAGCCACACCACCTTGGGACTCTTTTTTGGGGTCATGGTCATGGTGCGGGCCTTTGAACCCACCAAGGTCTTTGATTATCTCGCAACCCAAATTGTGATCTTGGCGAAGGGTAAAGGGAAGCGCCTGCTGCTGGGGATCGTGGCGATTACAACGCCGATTTGTGCGGTTTTACCCAATGCAACCACCGTGATGCTCTTGGCTCCCCTGATTCCGCCTCTGGCCCAGGAAATTCAGGTGGATTTTGTTCCTCTGTTGGTTCTAATGGTCTTTATTGCCAACAGTTCCGGCCTGTTAACCCTGGTGGGCGATCCAGCGACCTTCATTGTGGGTTCCTCCATCAACATGAGCTTTATGGATTATCTGCAACGGCTCAGTGTGGGGGGGGCGATCGCCGTCTTAGTGGTTGTGGTCACTCTGCCTTTCCTGTTCAAAAAAATCTGGCGCACAGAACTAACCAACCTCGACACCCTTCCCCATCCCCAGGTGAACCATCCCCACATGTTAGTCATCGGCACTGGGGTGATTATTTTGGTTTTGATCTTCTTCGTCATTGGGGAGTCCCTGCCGATTCCCCTGTCCCCGGCAACTGTGGCGCTCTTGGGGGCGGCTCTCTGTTTACTGGTGGCTCACCACAGCAAAATCGACACCCTCAACAACATTCTGCGGGATGTGGACTGGAGCACGCTGATTTTCTTTATGAGCACCTTTATCCTCATCGGTGCCCTCCAGAAAACCGGGGTTGTGAGTAGTGCTTCGGGGTTATTGGCGCTCATTTTAGGCAAAAATGTGGCGCTGGGGTCCATTGTGCTGCTGTTTACGATCGGCCTGTTATCCAGTGTTATCCCCAATATCCCCCTAGTCGTCGCCATGGTGCCGCTGCTGAAGGAATACATCGTTAATGCGGGGTTTGTTGGCCCTGAGATTCTCGATCCTGGTTTTACGGGGCAACTCCCCCTGGAGGTGCTTCCGCTCTTCTATGCCATGATGTATGGGGCAACTTTGGGCGGGAATGGCACGTTGGTGGGGGCTTCTTCCAATATTGTTGCTGCTGGGATTGCGGAGCAGCATGGTAAGCGCATTACGTTTAGCACTTTTTTGTATTACGGCATTCCGGTGATGCTGTTGCAGTTGGTTGTGATGGCGTTTTATATGCAGGTGGTTTTTTTACGAGGATAGGGGACTTCTGGGCTGGTAGGCTTGCGCCAGAAACCAGGATTCTCGATCGACCGCCGCCAAATTCTCGCAAGATCCTCGCCAAATTCTCGCCAAATTCTCGCAAAATTATTGGCTCAGACCCCGATCGATCGATACGACAACGGATCCCGCACATTCTTAACCACAGCCTCCCGACGATCGCTCCAAACCACCTCCCGCACCAAGGGATGATTCGCCATCGCCAACATCCCATAGGCCGCCTCCATCACCAAAATCTCCCGAAAACCCGCCACCCCCTGCAACCGCGCCGTACTATTCATCTCCCGCCCAAAGGCCGTAAAGTCATGGTTTGGCCCAAACTGCCCCACCATCACACTGCCGTAGTGAATTCCCGTCGCCACCCCTAACCCGGAGATTAAGGAACTCTGGCGCACCTTTTCCACCACATACGGCCCCATTAAGTCACGGGTATAGGCATTAATCTTCAGAGCCGCCTCCACCGCTGCTGCCACCTTCTCCACGGCCCGCATCTCATTAAACGGCGGACCAAACAGCCCAATAATGCAATCCCCCACCATTTTGTCAAAAACCCCCCAATGGTCATGGATAATCTTCACCGCCCCCGCAGACCAATAATCAATCAACTCCCCCACTTCCTGCGGCGTATCGAGGACTTGCTCACTGATTTTAGTAAAGGAGTTGATATCGGTGTAGAGCATCGCCACATCCTGAAGCTGGGGCACCAGATAGGGGTAGTAATCTCCCACGGACAGGAGGCGGGAGACATGGGCCGGAGCAAAAAAGGTTTGGAGATAGCGACGGTCCTTGTGGTAGTCCATCAGCCGCTGATTGAGGGCATTGGCGAACTGTTCCAGGAGTTCTTGGGTTGTGGTTAAGTTGCTCGATGTGGGCGTGACCCCACAGAGCAGGCTTTGATCGGGTTGGGAGTAGAGTAGGCTCTTCAGGGGCACCGGATCAATGCCATACCCCTCAACATCCGCTGCCGCTAGCAGTTCTGCCAAGCTGGGAATCTGCGATCGCGCAAACAATTGCCCCAAAGGCGTGTCATCTCCCTGGAAAGTCTCGCTACAGGGCCGATCGGGGCGATAGGTGCGGATACACAGCCGCGTTTCCTGGTCACTGTCTTCGTGGTAGGCAAGAATTAAAGCCGATAGGGCCGCATGGGAGAGCAAATAGGCCATAGCATCCTCTAGAGCCTTGTCTAAAACCCGATTTTGCAGCAGTCGCCCCACCTGAAGCAGTTGCCGATGGCGAATTCTGGCCCGTCGAAACTCATAGAACAAATTATTTAGCTCTTCCCCCGCCACGGTCAGCAGCACTGCGGCACCAGGGGATGGGGGCAAGGTCTCAAAGCTAGCAGCCAGGATCCCGATCGTCTCGTCGTGGACCTCCAGGGGCACCGCCACCAAATGCAGCGTATCCCCTTGCCCAGCGTCGGGAAGCGGGGCCGGAATGGGGTCAAGGGATGGAGCAGGGGGGGCGATCGGCTCCGGCAAGTGCCCTGGTGAGGGGGGGGCCGTCTGGAGAAGCTGGTGCAGATGGTTTTCTAGGGCTTGGCGATCGTCGCCGACAAAAAACAAACTCGCGTCAGCACCAGCAGCGCGATCGCCCTGGGGAACCCCAGACGAAACCCCAGACGAAACCCCAAAACCTTGGGGCTGGATCTGCCCACGATCGGCCTTCCCGCCCACCGTCGCAACCCAGGCAGGGTCGATCGTTTCAGCCAAAACCGCCGTCTCCGTCAGCAGCAACCCCAGCCCCCTAGCCCCAATTTCCTGCAAAATCCACGGCCCCACCCCATCCAGCAGCCCCTGAACCGTCGCAACCCGCCGCTGGGCCGCCTCAATTTGACCATCCAAACCATGGGCTAGCCGCCAAACAACTTCAGCATCGTGGCCTTGCAGTTGTAAAAGAGACCGGGGTTGAGCGTCCATAGGGATTCAGGCAAGGGGGTAGGGAAGTGGCCAGCTTTAGAAATCGTACGCCTAGGAAACAACAGGCTAAGAAAATGACAGTAAATGCAACACATCAGTTGTGTTAGGGAGCGCCGTAACGCACCGCTTAGGGGGTGATTAGGGGGTGATTAGGGGGTGAGACCCCTGAGAGGCTTGACCCATCACAACACGGTGCCAAGTCCCTACTATAAGCCGGATTTTGTCCGATGGTCCGGGTGGATCCACAATCATTTAACCCGCCACCCGGTCACCCCCCACCCAGTCAACCCCCCTAATGGCTTGATATCTGGAGCAAGTTCGGTAAGGATATCTCCTCAGAACCTTGCTGCTTTGTCCACCGCTTCAGCCCCGTTCTTCAAGCCCCTACTACAACGCCATGGAACCGTCCCTTTCTGCACCCAACCCCTTGTATCAAGGCCAGTTTGGCTCTTTTACCATCACCCAACACGATCGCCGGGAAGTGCAGATCTACCGTGCCAGTCTCGCCACCGCTGCCCTTTGCTTTGCCCTGGGCACCGTCCTCGCCCTCACCCAAGGCGAAGCCTACGGAACCTTGATCCTGCTGGATCGGCTCTTTGCGCTCTTTTGTCTGGCCCTGGGGGTGAGCCTCTGGACCATTCACATCTACCTGCGCCCCCTGCACCAGTTGCTCAAAGGTTTTTGGCTCGTGGGTAGCCTCAGCGCCCTGATCCTGCGCCTGAGCCAGCCCGACCCCCTCGCCCTTTACATCTACCATCACCCCACGACCCTGTTGGGCGTTGGCTTTATTTTTGCAGCCTTGACCGGTATTTTCTTCAAGGAAGCCTTTTGCTTTAATCGCCTGGAAACCAAAGCCCTAACGCCCCTGGTGCCAATTCTGTTGCTGGGGCATTGGCTGGGCACCCTGCCGATCGCCGTGGAGACCGTGCTGCTGGGCCTGTGGGCGGGGTTGTTTTTGATTTTCAGTCTGCGGAAATTGCTCCAGGCGATCGCCGATGACATTGGCGATAAAAGCGTGTTTGAGTACCTCAAGCAACAGCGCCAACCCGGACAACAATGGTAGGCTGGATGGCAGCCCTGGTGGCAGCCCTAGGCAGGCCCAAGGCTAAGCCATGCCCCAAAAGGCTCGTGCTACGGTAGCCCTTTATCGACTGCATCGATTTTCCTTGCCCTCATTCTCGCTGCTTCTGCCGCGTTGCACTGCTTATGGTTTGTTTGGCACCCCGTCGCTGGTTAACACTACTGCTAGCTGTGGGTTTAAGTCTTCTGGCTACGGCCTGTGCGGTTCCCCAAGTGTCAGCCCAGGAGCGCCTCTTTACGGATGTGAGCGTGGACTTGCTCGATCGGGTCAGCCTAGACAACAGCATTCTGGGGGGCACCCAGTTTGGTGGCATTTCAGCCCTAGCCTACGATCCCCGCACCGATCGCCTCTTGGCCCTCTCCGACGAGCACGATGGGGTCACCACCCCCCACTTCTATACCCTGACGATCGACCTCACCGACGATCCAGCCCAGACCGGCTTTGAAGACCTCGCGATCGAGTCCGTCACCTTCCTGCGCGACGAATCCGGCCAACCCCTCGCCCCCGATGCCCTCGACCCTGAAGGCTTAGCCCTCAGCCCCAGCAACACCCTCTACCTCTCCAGCGAAGGCATCCACCGCAAAGACATTCAGCCCTTTTTGGGCGAATTCGATCGCACCAGCGGCACCCTCCTGCGCACCTTGCCCATCCCCCGCAGCTTCACCATCAGCTTCGACGAAACCACCCGCCGCCAGCAACAGGGCATCCAATCCAACCAAGGCTTAGAAGGCTTAACCCTCGTCGCCAGCGGTGCCGCCTCCCCCACCGAAGACCCCCTCCGCCTGTTCACCCTCAACGAAGCCCCCCTCGTCCAGGACTTGGATCCCGACACCGAAGAAGGGGGCCGCACCCGCTTCCTCCACTATTACCTCGGCCAAGGTCCACCCCTCTTAGTCGCAGAACACCTCTACAGCCTCGATCCGGTGCCCTTTGCCCTCGTGAACGGCATCAGCGAAATTTTGGCCCTCGACAACGGCGGCCACTTCCTAACCCTAGAACGCGCTCTCACACCCCTCGGACTTCAGGTCAAGCTCTTTGAAGTTGCCTTAGCCGGAGCGACGGATATTTCCAGCGTCAGCAGCCTCAAGGGCGACATTAACGCAACCCGCATCCACAAGCGTCTGGTTTACAACTTCAATGGGGCAGACACCCTAGGGGACACGCCGGTTCGCAATCTGGAAGGCATGAGCTTTGGCCCCCGCCTCCCCGACGGCAGCAGAAGCCTGTTGATCGTCAGCGACAATAATTTCAACCCTCGCGAAGAAACCGAATTTCTCCTGTTCCGGCTGAGTTTTTAGCCCAGGGCATCTGGGACAACTCCCCCTGAAATCACCCCTTTGCGATCGGGTGTATTTCACTTTGGCGCAACCCAGCCCCTAACCTGGCTCAAAAGACTCGTAGTGCGGACTTTAGTCCGCCCCGTGGCAAACGTGAACTGCACCCTTGCGATCGGCCTCATTTCCCTGCTGCTCACCGGCCTCTGGCAGCGGGTTGAAAGGGGTGAATTCCTGCTGTTTCTGATTTAAATCACAGGTTTTAGCCACCGTGCTCACCTAAACATCCTCAGTTGATCACCCCTAAACCCCAAGATTATCACCCCCCCAGACCCACACCATCACGGCAAATCTAGACCTCCACCGCCATACTGGATGCAGGACAACGGTTGAGTTTGTGCAATCGGCCTACTCTTCCCCCAAGAAAGCCGTTGCTCTGTCATCAGAGGCCACACCATGTTGAATTCTCTTCCCCTGCCTGGTGCGATCGCTGCTCTCTACGCCCAGGTCAATGACACTGACGAGCTAACCGTAGCCGATCGCCACGCCCTCCAGGCTGCACTCCTTTCCGGCTCCTTAACGGAAGAAGAAGAGCAGTGTGTCAACCGCCTTCTGTACTCCGTGCGTCGGGGTCGCCTGCAAGTCAGCGATAAAATGTCTGCATTGCCCAATTGTGAAAACTCGCGCTAGGTGAAAACTCGCGCTAGATGAAAACTCGCGCTAGGTGAAAACTCGCGCTAGCCATCCCCTGCCCTAGGGCTGTATCCCTGCACCCACAGCCATCTAGCCTCTGTTAGCACTGTTTGACCCATCCCCCGTGAGCATCCAGTCCCCCCACGCTCCCACGGGGCCACCAGAGAGAATAAGGTGTACGAAGATCGGCCCGATCGAGGGTAGTTAGTGTTAGAAGGAAAAGGTGTACACTGGCATTCAGCTTCACCGCTCCACCTTGCTGCTCTCTATCCCCGATCGCCATGTCTACCTCTTCCTTGCGCTATGCCTACTATCCCGGTTGTGTTGCCCAGGGGGCTTGCCGGGAATTGCACCAATCGACCCAGGTATTGAGTCAGGCGCTGGGAATTGAACTCATTGAGCTAAAAAAAGCCTCCTGCTGTGGTTCAGGCACCTTCAAGGAAGATTCCCAGCTTTTGGAAGATACGGTCAACGCCCGCAACATTGCCTTGGCCGAAAGCTTAAACTTACCGCTGCTGACCCATTGCAGCACCTGCCAGGGCGTGATCGGCCATGTAGATGAGCGCTTAAAGGCCGCAAAACAGCAGAATCCCCAATATTTAGAACAAATCAACGGTCTCCTCTGCAAAGAGGGCTGTTCCCCCTACCAGGGCAGCACCGAAGTGCGCCATCTTCTGTGGGCCTTAGTGGGAGACTATGGACTAGAGACCTTAGCCCAAAAGATTACCCGACCCTTGCGGGGGTTAAAATGCGCGGCTTTCTATGGCTGTTACCTGTTGCGGGGCCAGAAGCATCTGCCCTACGATGACCCCTTTAACCCCCAGTCCCTAGAGCGCGTTTTTACGGCGGTGGGGGCAACACCGATCGACTACCCCGGACGGACCCAGTGCTGTGGCTGGCCGCTGTCCAGCTATGCAACGGATCAAGCCTTTGCCATGGCGGGGCAACATTTGCGATCGGCGATCGAGGCCGGAGCCGATTGCATCGTAACCCCCTGTCCCCTGTGCCACCTGAATCTAGACTCCCGTCAGCCCGAAGTCGAAGCCGCGATCGGCCAAAAACTCGGCATTCCCATCCTGCACCTGCCCCAACTGGTCGCCCTGGCCCTGGGCATCTCCCCCAAAGCCTTGGGCCTCAGCAACCACATCGTCAGCCCCCAGCCCCTCCTCCAAACCTTGGGCCTTTGATCCTGAGTCCTTAACCCCTTGTAGGGGCGTGGTTTCCGCACCCCAGGCGGAGTCTTGGTCAGCCAAACCGCTACTATCATCTTTGTCTATCTCATCTGAAGATCCCCTAACATCACCGTGGTTATTCAACTCAGTTCTGCGGCCCGTGCCGAAATTGTGCGCTTCAGTCGCCACTGTCCCCAGCCCCCCTATCGCGTGCGCCTTGATGTCCAACCTGGAGGCTGCGCAGGCTTGCACTATACCTTGGAGTTCGGTCCCGACTCCCAGCCAGAAGATCTGGAAAGTCTTCGCTATGATCAAGACAATATTCAAATTCTGGTCTCCTCCACATCCCAGCCCTACCTTGGCACCCTCACCCTAGACTACGTGGAAGACCTGACCGGGGGTACCTTCCGCTTTGAAAACTCCAAAGCCACCCAAACCTGCAATTGCGGTCAATCCTTCGAGTTATAGACCCTCTTCCGTCGGGAAGCCCCCCATTTTCCCCCAATTTGGGTGCATCTCCCTTTGTTTGGGTGCATTTCACTTTGGAGCAACCCAGCCCCTAACCTGGTTCAAAAGGCTCGTAGTGCGGACTTTAGTCCGCCTATTGGCAAAAGTGAAATACACCCTTTTTTTCCTTCGCAGCACTTGGAGCAACGGCTATGTCTTTTGTTGGTTTGCACATCCACAGCGACTACAGTCTTCTGGATGGAGCTAGTCAATTGAAACAGTTGGTAGGCCAAGCGGAAAAACTGGGAATGCCCGCGATCGCCCTTACGGATCATGGGGTCATGTATGGGGCGATCGAACTTCTCAAAACCTGCAAAGGCCGCAGCGTCAAGCCCATTATTGGCAACGAAATGTATGTCATCAATGGGCGCTTAAGTGACGATCCGGAGAATAAAAAGCGGGTCAAGAAATATCACCAAGTGACCCTTGCCAAAAACAAAATTGGCTACCAGAATCTGACCAAGCTCACCAGTATTTCCCATCTAGAAGGGGTACGCGGCAAGGGCATTTTTGCCCGTCCCTGCATTGACAAAGATCTTCTTGTCCAATATCACGAAGGTCTGATCACAACCAGTGCCTGTTTAGGGGGAGAAGTGCCCCAAGCTATCCTCCAAGGTAAGTTTGAGGTTGCCCGTGAGGTTGCACAGTGGTATAAGGATCTCTTTGGCGAGGATTACTATATTGAGATCCAAGACCATGGCTCCAAGGAAGACCGCATCGTTAATGTGGAGCTAGTCAAAATTGCGCGGGAACTGGATATTCAGATTATTGCCACCAACGATTCCCACTATATTTCCTGCTATGACGTAGAGGCCCACGATGCCCTACTGTGTATCCTCACGGGCAAGCGGATTACCGATGAAAAGCGGCTGCGCTATAGTGGCACTGAGTATCTGAAATCTGCGGAGGAAATGCGGCTACTCTTTCGGGATCACTTGGAAGCGGAGGTGATTGAGGAGGCGATCGCCAATACCCTAGCCGTCGCTGAGAAAGTCGAACCCTACGACATTCTCAGTCCCCCCCGCTCCCTAGATTATCCCGTGCCCGCAGGCTATACCGACAATGACTATATGGCCAAGGTTGCACGGGATGGCTTGGTCGATCGGCTTAAGTGCGGCACCTATGGGGCGGTGGATCCGGAGTATCGGGAGCGGCTGGAATACGAAATTGAAATGATGCAAAACATGGGGTTTGCCAGCTACTTTTTGGTGGTATGGGACTATATTAAGTTTGCGCGAGATAACAATATTCCCGTTGGCCCCGGTCGTGGTTCTGCTGCTGGTTCCCTGGTGGCCTATGCCATGGCCATTACCAATATTGATCCCGTTCACCATGGCTTGCTCTTTGAGCGGTTTTTGAACCCAGAACGGAAGTCTATGCCCGATATTGATACAGACTTTTGTATCTCGCGCCGGGAAGAAGTCATCGACTATGTAACGCGGAAATACGGGGCCGATCGGGTGGCCCAAATTATCACCTTTAACCGCATGACTTCCAAAGCGGTGCTGCGGGATGTGGGGCGAGTGCTGGATATTCCCCTCAAAGAAGTGGACTTTATGGCCAAAATGATCCCCACTTTGCGGGGGAAACCGGCCAAGCTAAAGGTGATGATCGACCCGGCGGAAAGCCCAGACCCAGAATTTAGCAAGCGCTACCAAGATAATATGATGGTGCCCCATACCGATCCCCCGGTGCCCTACCGCCGTTGGATTGATATGGCCATGCGTATTGAAGGCACCAACAAAACCTTTGGGGTCCATGCAGCGGGGGTGGTGATTGCGGCGGAACCGTTGGACCAGTTAGTACCGCTCCAGCGCAATAATGACGGCTCGGTCATTACCCAGTACTACATGGAAGATGTGGAGGCCATGGGGTTGCTGAAAATGGACTTTTTGGGCCTGAAAAATCTCACCATGATCCAAAAGTCCGTGGAGCTAATTGAGCAGTATCGGGGTGAGTCGATCGATCCCGACGATCTGGATATGCTCGATGCCAAGACCTACCAACTCCTGGCCAAGGGAGACTTGGAGGGAGTCTTTCAAATTGAGTCCTCTGGGATGCGCCAAATTGTCCGCGACCTCAAGCCGTCGAACCTAGAAGATATTTCCTCAATTTTGGCCCTCTACCGTCCGGGTCCGCTGGATGCGGGGCTAATTCCCAAGTTTATTAACCGTAAGCACGGGCGGGAGCGCATTGAGTATGAGCATCCCAAGTTGGAGACCATTCTCAATGAGACTTACGGCATTTTGTGTTTGCCGGAAGGGACGTTAATCGATCGACCCGATGGCTCCACTACACCGATCGAACACATTCAACCCGGCGACTTGGTTCTCACGTCCGATGGTCGTCAAGTTTGGCCTGCTCAAGTGGCGAAACAATGGGCGAGTGGCCCCAA
>JAYKJG010000402.1:0-5066 GCA_035286285.1 Prochlorothrix sp. | reverse complement strand
CATCATCCCCCACAAGCCCCCCCACAAGCCCCCCAACCCAGCAGCATTCCCTCCCTTCGGAATCACGAACCTAAACCGTACTGTCAGGGGCAGGTGAAATCATTACACTGGTTCCTTAATACTAGTTTCGTGGAGACCCATGCCGTGGATGCAACAGAGATGGAGTAATGTCACTGCCCCGTTGGGCGCGGACCAAGGACTAACCCCACAGGCCAAGGGCAGCCCGCCAGATCTTTTTTGAACCCTGGGTCCAGCAAGCTGCTAGCCAGTCCAGCCCTACCCAACCCTACCCATAAGACGCACCTTTTCAAAAAAACCTGCGGAACCTTGCCCCCACGGGTACGACAGAGTGGTTACAGGCCAAAATCGTTAGATGACAAAACTGTCATAAAACTGCCCTCCAACTGGCCATACAACTGTCATACAACAGTCAGGTATCGGGTGCCTCCCACTTTGAAGATATCTTGGTAGGGGTCGTGCCCCCGTGCCAACCCTCTTCGGCCCAAAACCGGGGTAACCACGGGGGGATTGCCCCGACCCGATCTGTTAAATCGCTAAAGTGGGATGCTCCCCAGGTATCACAGGAACTCCCGGTTCCATCAACCCAGATTTCGCTCCCCTTCATTCTCTTAATGGTGTAGTTGAATCTATGAGACCTTTTCGTTCAAACCGCAAATCCTTGGGCCGCTGGTCCGTGCGCCAGATCCTAAGCCATGGCTGTGCGATTCTCTTTGGCGTAGTCGTTACCATGGGTTTAGTCCACACCTTACCAACCCAGGCAGGGACCGTCACCGAACTTCAGCAGTCTGCCCCTCAGGCCACTGGGAACCCAACCCTGCTCGCCGCCGCCCCCGGTGTACCCTCCAGTTTTGTGGCGGAAGCCGTTAAGCAAATCGGTCCTGCGGTGGTACGCATCGACACTGAGCGAACCGTAACCCGCAACTACGATCCCTTCTTTGATGATCCGTTCTTTCGGCGCTTCTTTGGGGGAGATGACTTTATGCCCCAAATGCCTAAGGAACAGCTTCAACGGGGCCAGGGATCGGGGTTTATCGTCGATGGTACGGGGGTGATTTTGACCAATGCCCACGTTGTGGATCAAGCCGATCGGGTGACCGTAACCCTCAAAAATGGCCAAGAATATAACGGTGAGGTTCGCGGGGTTGATCCGGTTACGGATTTGGCCGTTGTTAAGATTGATCCCCAAGGCACAACGTTACCGGTCGCGCAGTTGGGCAACTCCGATCGCGTTGAAGTGGGAGATTGGGCGATCGCCGTGGGGAACCCCCTGGGCCTCGACAACACCGTCACCCTCGGCATCGTCAGCACCCTCGGTCGTCCTAGCTCCGAGATTGGGATTCCCGACAAGCGCCTAGACTTCATCCAAACCGATGCCGCCATTAATCCGGGCAACTCTGGCGGTCCCCTCGTGGATGCGCGGGGAGCCGTGATTGGCATTAACACCGCCATTCGGGCTGATGCCACGGGGATTGGCTTTGCGATTCCCATTAACAAAGCCAAGGAAATTGAAACCCAACTGCTCACCAACGGAAAGGTTGCCCACCCTTACATTGGCATCCAGATGATCACCCTGGATCCGGAGTCTGCCCGCAAGAATAATGAAGACCCCAACTCCACCTTCCGCCTACCCGAAATCAACGGGGTTCTAGTGGTGCGGGTCATGCCGGATACCCCAGCAGAGCAATCGGGTTTGCGCCGTGGCGATGTGATCACCGAAATTAACGGCCAAGCCATCAGCAGTGCCAGCCAACTCCAGCAGACCGTAGAAAAGAGCCAAGTCGGCACCAGCCTGAAGCTGAAAATCTACCGAGGTCAGCAGACGCAACAGATCGATGTCGTCACCGGGGAGCTTGGCTCCTAGGCTCCTGCCCGCTATCCGCTTTGGAGATGGGGAAGAGGAGGGA
Organism: Prochlorothrix sp.; assembly: GCA_035286285.1. Classification (GTDB taxonomy): domain Bacteria; phylum Cyanobacteriota; class Cyanobacteriia; order Prochlorotrichales; family Prochlorotrichaceae; genus Prochlorothrix. The sequence goes on along the minus strand of JAYKJG010000402.1, from coordinate 3,141 downwards.
GCCGATCCCACCTCAAAACCCATTGAGTTCAACGCTTTTGAATCGGGTGCATTTCACTTTGGAACAGTCCAGCCCCGAACCTGGCTCAAAAGACTCGTAGTGCGGACTTTAGTCCGCCCCTTGGCAAAAGTGAAAGACACCCTTTGAATCGATCGCAGTCGGGGATGGGCCAGCGGCCCATCTTTTTTCTTGGGTGGGTTTCTTGGGTGGGTTTCTTGGGTGGGTTTCTTGGGCAGTCGATCGCCCCCCTAACCCCCTTTCCCGAAATCTGACAGAATCGTTAAATAAAGTTAATATAAGATGTAGCTAAGGCTCACCCTGTCATAATCCTAAACAAGGTTGTTACACAACTTCTCAGATTAAGGCTGCTGGGCTGACGAGTTTCGGTTCAATCCCCTGGGCTTCTCTTCAGGTTTCCATCCTCTTTAAGAATCTTTGTAACCAAATTCTCAGAATTCCCACCTCTTGCCCCGGCGTTCCTGCGATCGCCCCTGTCCTCCTTCAGCCAAACCCCAAAGGTGGGGGAGGCTTCCCCAAGGACTTTGCGAAGGTACTTTACATATCCTCAATATGAGAACACAGTTTACTGCTCTCCAAACCGTAGCCCTGTCCATTCAAGAGGAAGCTCTCCCGGTTGAGCACTACCTACGCCAACCCCAGCGCTTAATTCACGCCCTCATCGAACCCAGTCGGGTCGAGCAACTCAGTCCCTCTCTCTTTCGGTTTAAGCTCAGCCCCCTGAAGTTTCTGATGCTGAAAATCCAGCCCACCGTTGACTTGCAGGTTTGGACTGATGAGAATCACACCTTGCGGCTGCGATCGGTCTCTACGGAGTTGCGAGGGCTAGAGGCATTTGACTCCGCCTTTCATCTAGAGCTAAAGGGCTACCTAGAACCCCATCGCCAAGGCAAGAATACCCAACTGCGGGGCCGTGCTGACTTAATGGTCCAAGTGGACCTCCCCCCTTCCCTTGTCTTCATGTCCCGGACTTTGGTGCAATCAACGGGCAACGCCCTGCTCAAAAATATTTTGACAACCATGCGCCAGCGCCTAGAGCGCCAACTCCTTCAGGATTATCACAATTGGGCTAAAGCCCAGACGATCGAGAACCGAGGCAAGGTGGTGCCCATCCTGCGCGAAGTGGCACTGAGCAGCTAAGGCACCGCCAGAACGTCCCTGATAGGAATCTTCTACGGAATTTTGTGAATCTACCGTCTTTTATCTGGCTGTGGCGCATTGCTGCTTGGTCCATGGGACTCACGGTAACCCTCTATGGTCTGCTCTTGGTCGTGGGGGTGGGGTTGCGGTGGCAACGATCGCGCCTTGAAGCTGTGACTTTACAGTCTGTTACCCCACAGTCTGCTACCCCACAACCTTCTAGTTCACAGTCTGTTACCCCACAGTCTGCTACCCCACAACTTTCTAGTTCACAGTCTGAAACTTCGGCATCCACAAGTTCACAACCCGACACCTCACAACCCATTACAGCCCAGCCCAGACCGACACACTCAGCAGTCAGCACCAGCAATTCTGTTACGCCCGGTTCTGTTGCCCCCGATGCTGTTGCCCCCGATGCTGTTGCCCCTGATACTGTTACGCCCGATCGCGGCACCACCCCCTCAGTCCTCGATCGCGATCCCGCCCCATCCACAGCAGATCCCTCCCCCATTGCCCCAACCCCCCGCCTCACCACGGTTTTAGAGGGCCTGAATTTCCGGGCCATGCATCTTGTTTTGGGAGTTCTCTTGGTTGCGCTGGTTTTGATCCTGCTGACGATCGGCATTATTGGCACCCTCGGCCACTTCGGCAACCTGGGCCACTCAGCCCACTTACCCATGGGCTTAACCGTTGTCGCTTTGACCCTGGCCTCCGCTTGGTCCGCTCGCCGCATTCACCCCGATCGGCCCCGATCGCGCCAACTGCACCTCTCCCTCAATGCCGCCCTAGGGGTAGCCCTCGCCTTGGTCTCCTGGACCGGCTGGGTGGTGGTGCAAAAGTATTTGCCCTAGATTGGCCCCTTGCTGCTCACCTTCAATTCAGGCAATGTCCAGTTCCTCCTTTGACCAAGCCATGATGCGGCGCTGTCTTGAACTAGCCCAACGGGCCGCAGGCCGCACCGCCCCCAATCCCATGGTGGGATCCGTCGTGGTGCAAGACGAAACGATCGTGGGGGAAGGCTTCCATCCCGGTGCCGGTCAGCCCCATGCCGAGGTCTTTGCCCTGCGGGCGGCGGGCGATCGTGCCCAGGGGGCAACGGTCTATGTCAGCCTAGAGCCGTGTAACCACTATGGCCGCACCCCCCCCTGTACTGAAGCCTTGATTCAAGCAGGGGTCGCCCGTGTGGTGGTGGGAATGGTGGATCCGGACCCCAGGGTGGCGGGGAGTGGGATCGATCGGCTGCGCCAAGCGGGCATCCCCGTCGAGGTCGGCCTTGAAGAAGCCCAATGTCGCCGCCTCAATGAAGCTTTTATCCACCGGGTCACCCAGGGGCAACCCTGGGGCATCTTGAAGTACGCCATGACCCTAGACGGCAAAATTGCCACGACCACGGGCCACAGTGCTTGGATTACGGCTCCTCCGGCGCGGCAGGCTGTGCATCGGCTGCGATCGACCTGTGATGCCGTTATTGTTGGGGGGAACACCGTCCGGCGCGATAACCCCCACCTCACCACCCACGGCCTCACGGAGCATCAACCCCTGCGCATTGTCCTGAGCCGATCGCTCGACTTGCCGGAAGAGGCCCACTTATGGGAGGTTTCTACGGCTCCAACCCTGGTTTTTACGCAGCCCGACGCAAATCCGTCATTCCAGCAGCGGTTGCGCGATCGGGGAGTGGAAGTGGTGACACTGGAGCAGGTGACGATCGAAGCCGTGATGGCGGAGTTGCAGCAGCGGGGACTGCTGTCGGTGCTGTGGGAATGTGGGGGCCGGTTGGGGGCAGCGGCGATCGCGGCGGGGGCAGTGCAAAAGATCTGGGCCTTTGTGGCTCCCAAGTTGATTGGCGGCAGTGCGGCTCCGGGGCCAGTGGGGGATTTGGGGCTAACCCAGATGGATCAGGCGCTGCGGTTAAGGGAGGTTCAGTGGCGGATGATCGGGGATGATTTCCTGCTGGAGGGTTATCTTTAGGGAACCGAGTTCCCA
>JAYKJG010000401.1:0-5446 GCA_035286285.1 Prochlorothrix sp. | reverse complement strand
CAGAATAAATGGGTAGGGGTCGTGCCCCTGTGCCGACCCTCTGACCGCCAAATACAGGGGCAACCACGGGGGGATTGCCCCTACCAAAACGAATCGAGATTAGTCGGATTTGGTATAGTCAGGACTTTAGTCCTTACCCTAACAATTGAGGACAATCCTACAGCCTGCCTTTGTTGAACTCATGGGCAAGAAGACGAGTTTAGGAGGATAACCTGATAGGAACAAGGATTTACCTCGAAAACCTGCCTCTACAAGATCCTAAGTTAGGATTTGGTGAGGGGCCAGAGGGCGACTTGCTGGGTGGGTTCGAGGCTGAGGTTTTGGATGTTGGGTTGGCCGAAGAGGAACTCCCGGTTGGCCCAGAGGGGGATAAAGGGAACCTCTTCGGCCACGATCGTTTGGAGTTCGCCCAGGAGGGTTTTGCGAGTGGCGGGATCGAGTTCTTGGCGTTGTTGGGTGATGAGGGTGTTGACGCGATCGCTGTAGTAAAACGAGCCTTGGTACTGACTCGCGCCGATCGTGCAGCCCTCACTGGCCGATCCTTCTGTACAGCTTAGGAACGGCTCCAAATAGTTATCCGCCTCCAGGAAATCCGGTGCCCAGTCCAGCAAAAAGAGGGGATAGGCTCCTTTATCTAGGTTTTCGTAGGCCGTTGCTGACTCTACGCCCTGGAGGTTGAGGATTAAGGCTCCGTTGGTACGGTCTTCGACGATCGCCTTCAAAGTTGTGGCAGCTAGGGCATTACTGTTGATGTTGGAGCGGTACCAGAAGTCGATCGTGGCCGGACTTTCAGCAGAAAATCCAGCGGAGGCCAGGAATTGGAGGGCTTGTTCTGGATTGCCGGTACCATAGCGCTCCTCAAAACTGGGAACTGCGGTGTCTAGGCTGGGGGGTACTAGGCTGTAGAGGGGTTCGACTTGGCCCTGGAAAACGCGATCGCTCAGCAACTGGCGATCGATCGCCGCCGCCAAGGCTTGCCGGACGGGCAGTTGATTGAGGGGCGCACTGAGAACATTAACGCTGAGGTAGTGAATCCCGTTACCTTGGCCGGAAACTGCCTGAATCTTACCGGTATCAGCTTCTGCTTGGAGGCTTTTCACCTGTTCCGGGTCTAGGCTTTGGTAACCGAGATCAACTGCTCCGGTTTGCAGCGCACTGAAGAGATTGGCAGAACTGGAGAGAACTTGAAGGTTTACGCCGGGATTTTGGGCTGGTTCGCCCCAGTAGTCTTCAAAGCGATCGATCTTGACCCCATCTGTCGTCATTTCTGCCAAGCGATAGGGACCGGTGCCCACAAAGGTGTCTGGTAAAAAGTCAGGGGCTTCGCCATAGGCCGTGGGCGACACCGCACAGAGTCCCGAAAAGGACAGCAGCGACGGAAAAGCCGCAAAGGGAGATTGCAAACGCATGGTTAGCTCATACTCTCCGCTGGCTTCGACGGATTCCACCACATTGGTGAGCAAAAAGGACGGTTGTCCCCCCTTCTCCATGAACCGTTGCAGGGAAAAGGCCATGGCTTCGGCATTAAAGTCAGTCCCATCGTGGAATTTGACCCCTTCCCGCAGCGGAATCGTATAGGTGAGGCCATCGTCGCTGACCGTGGGCAGGGCAGTGGCCAATTGGGGTTCCAATTCTGCGGTGCCCAGCTTGTTGCTATAAAGGCGATCGCCCAGGTTATAGAGCAAATTGCCGGAGATAATTTCGTAGGAGTCAGCAGGATCCAGGGTCCGAATTGCGCCGGTTGTTCCAAGGGTAATCCGGGCTAGATCGATGCCACTGGTTCCGTTAGGGGGTGCAGAGGGGTTAGAGCCTTGGCAGGCAACGGTTAACCAAAGGCAACTGACCAAGACTAGCCAAAACCGTTGCCAGCGGCGTAAAAGGGGCCAAAATCGTGGTTGCATAGGGGTGGGGGAGGGATCAAACCGAGTCATACCAGCTAAAGTCCTGGGGTAATTGCTGTTGCAGTGCGCAGAACACGCCAAAGGGGGCGTGAATGCCCAAAGATTCTAACAAGGCGATCGCCCCCTGGGAACGTTCAGCGGTGACTTCCGGGGTCTAGTCGCTGCCAATGGCTAATCCGGTGCCCTCGACCTGGGCTTGGCGGCGATCGAGGTTCTGAAGGGATGCGCTGGTGAAGTCGGCGCTGTGGGCTAGAATTCCCTGGGTCCGGAAATTTTGATAGGGGCTAGCTCCGTTGTCCCCTCAGGGTTAACAATGGAGTTTGTAGCATTTTACTCAGACTTAAATAGACACCCATGACTTTCACTGCCCCCGCAGCTCCGCAAACCCTTGATGAGACCTATCGCCTTCAGTTAAAGCCTCTGGATATGCCGGAGCGGCTGCTGCTGGGGCCAGGGCCGTCCAATGCTGATCCTGCCGTGGTTGAGGCGATGAACCGCCAGCCGATCGGCCACTTGGATCCTGCCTACCTCAAATTAATGGACGAGGTGCAAACCCTACTCCGCTATGCGTGGCAAACGAAAAACCCCCTCACCTACCCCGTACCGGGCACAGGTTCCGCTGCCATGGAGGCCACCTTTGCCAATGTCGTGGAACCGGGCGATGTGGTCTTAGTGGGGGTTAAGGGCTATTTTGGCAAGCGGATGGTGGACATGGCCGGACGCTACGGCGGTGATGTCCGGGTTATTACCAAGCCCTGGGGCCAAGCCTTTGACCTGGGCGAATTGCGCACGGCCCTGGAAACCCATCGTCCCAAGGTGCTTGCCCTAGTCCACGCGGAAACCTCAACGGGGGTGCGCCAACCCCTAGAGGGCGTGGGGGACTTGTGCCACGAATTTGACTGCTTGCTGCTGATCGATACGGTGACGAGTCTGGGGGGTCTGCCGGTGCTACTGGATAAGTGGAAGGTGGATTTGGCCTACAGTTGTAGCCAAAAGGGTCTCAGTTGCCCGCCGGGAATTTCCCCCTTTACCATTAGCCCCCGTGGTCTGGCCAAGCTGGATGAGCGCACAACTCAGGTGGCGAACTGGTATTTGGATACAACGATGCTGCGCCAGTACTGGGGCACCGATCGCACCTATCACCACACTGCGCCGGTGAATATGACCTATGCCCTGCGGGAAGCGCTGCGGTTGCTGGCTGAGGAGGGCTTGGAAGCGCGGTGGAAGCGGCACCGGACCAATGCCGAGAAGCTGTGGGCGGGTCTAGAGGATCTGGGCCTTCAGTGCCATGTAGAGCGCGAGTTCCGTCTGCCGACCCTGACGACGGTGCGGGTGCCGGAGGGCATGGATGCTAAGGCGTTGAGCCGTCATCTGTTGGAGAACTACAACATTGAAGTTGGCGGTGGGTTAGGAGACTTGGCGGGTCAGGTCTGGCGGATTGGACTGATGGGGGCCAATAGTTACGAGCACAATGTCGATCGGCTCTTGGAAGCGCTGCAACGATCGCTGTCGGCTCTACGCTAGGGGCCGTCATCATTTAATTTGAGAAGGCCCTGAGTGTCAGGATTACAGCCCCTAGCCGCTAAAACTGGGGCGGGCGTGTCACTCTGATATCCCAAGGTTTCTACGGTTAATTAATGACACACCCTAGGCTGACTTAAAGTTCTTGTAGGGGCGGGTTTTGGGCTGGAACTTCTGCTGAGATTCAGATAATTTCCCCCAACCCGCCCTCTTTGCTGGAGTTTGTTAGGGGTTCCGCTGGGTCGATCGCCGCTGGGGACTGGGTGAGGGCGATCGTCATCTCGACGTTGCGGGTGATGGTCTGGCAAATCTCATCCAAGGCTAAATCATTGACATCATACCCAAAGGGGTTCTCTAACTCCTGGCCCAGTTCTTCAAGGCCCATGAGCAGGAAACTGACAAAGGCCATGATCGGAATTGCCCACCAGCCAGACTCCGGCACAATGCGGAAGGGTAAGGTCAGGCAGTAAATCAGAATTAAACGGCGCAAATAGAGGCGATAGGCAATGGGAATCGGTGTGCTGATGATGAGTTCACAGCCACTTACGTCATTCGTTAAGTTATTGAGCAAGGTGAGCATATTGGCCAAGATGGCGGCTGGAATCTGGCCTGCCACAAACTGCTGCTGCAAATACTGGCGAATCCAAAAGGAAATGAGCAGGGGACGGTTTTGAGCCGGATCGAGGGCTTGGGCTTGGTCGGGTGTGATCAGGCTCTTGAGTTCATCGGTGTTGGCTTCGTTGCGCAGATGGAGTTTAGTGGCGATCGCAAAGGCGGATAACAGTCGTAAGGTGGCCTGCTTGGCCGTAGAATGTGTTCCGGCTGGCGTATCTTCGCTTGACTTATCTTCGCTTGACTTATCTTCGGCTGGCGTACCTTCGGCTGGCTCATCCACGCCAAATTGAATTTCCCGCGCTAAGTTCCGAATATTGATCACCAGTCCCCCCCATGCCTTGCGACCACTCCAGAAGCGTTCGTAGGAGGTATTGGTGCGAAAGACCACCAGTAAACCGAGGGTGAGGTTGTAAATGGTACTGGAATTGAGATTACCGAGTTGTTCCAAGTAGAGGGGCTGGTTGAAGCTTTTGAGCAGGGCTAGGGTTGCCGTTAAGCCACAAAAAGCCAAAATACGCGGCAAAACCGTCATGACGATCGAGCCGCGTAGCTGGAAAACCATACCCCACCAATTGGGCTGGTTAAGTTTAGGTCCTGGAATCACCATTGATCAGATCACCATTGATCAGGGAGGAGTACATTGCTGAAATTTGCCTTTGTAGAGGCGGCAAAGCCGCCCGAACTTCAGTGGAGGCGGCAAAGCCGCCCGAACCTCAAACGATCGTTTGGATCAGCACCGCCTAGGACTGTTTAGGCTGCAAGTGCAGTGGCAGCAGCGAGGAGTTTGTCATAGGCCCGTTGCTGACTGACCCGACCCTTATATTTGCGCTCCAGGGTAACGGCCAACTGATTGAGGAAATTTTGTCCCACCTGGCTTTCCTGGGTGATTTCTGCCAGATACTGCTTGCGATCGCTGGGATCCGACGGGAGTACCTTCGACAGGGTGGAGTCGTAGCGCGTGGACACCATATCTGCAAAACCGGGGGGTAAGGCTAACTGATCACCCCCCAAACTGTCCTTAATGCTGGCTGCTGGGGTAGGGTTAGGGATTCCCGGTGCTTTGGACTTGCTGGCTACCTTACTGCGGCCTTTGCCCCGCCCTCCCTTAGCTGCTGGGGGTTTAGCGGCGGGTTTTTTGGTTTCCACTGCTTTGGAGGAGGCTTTTTTGGCTGGACTGCTGCCCTTTTCAGTTGTCTTGGCTGTGGCTGTGCGTCGTCCTACCGGAGCTTTACGAGCACTGCGGCCTCGGGTTGCTTTGGCTTTCCCCGTGGGGGCGCTACTGGCTGCTGCGTTGGCTGCGTCCTCTGCAAACTGGGCACTGGCCTGCAATTGCTCCTTAATATTGTCTGCCCACTGATCAATGATGGGGTCGATCGCATCTGGGCCGACAAGGATCTGTCCTTGGAACT
>JAYKJG010000400.1:0-13194 GCA_035286285.1 Prochlorothrix sp. | reverse complement strand
CGCTTATTAAAATCCAAAGGATGCAACACCTGCATCTCAATCAGCACCAACTCCTCCGTGTTGAGCTTGGCCCGCACATCCAAAAAAGTATCTTTCATCCCCAACAGCGTTGGTGGCTGGTAGGGATCCAGAATTTCCAGGTCGATAATCACTTCCTCGCCGCCATGGAGCATGGCATTGAGAAATTCCCGCAAAACTTCCTTACTTTGGCTAGATCCAAAGATTTTCTTAAACGCAAAGTCTGTTTTGGGATCAAGGAACGCCATAAAACCTCTGCTGGGATTCAGGGAGTGGATCGGGGATGGATCAGGAATTGATCAAGCCTGGAATCTGGGGATGCACCCCCAACAAGACGGAGAAGATCAATGCCTGGGATTCAAGATCAACAAAACACCCCCAGAATAGCCTAAATTCCCTAGGGAGGAGATTGTCTCGGCTCAGTCCTCAACACCCACCCCATGGACCCAGAAGCACTAGGCCACGGGGCAAGACACTGAGGAAGGTCTGTAGCATTAACCCTCAGGCCGCTCCCCCAGCAGCCCCAGACAGCGGTAAACTAGACAGGGAATTGTTACAGAAAATTACAAATCCAACATTGCTGATGAACAGGATGAGGTAGGGGCAATCCCCCCGTGGTTGCCCCGGTTTTGGTCCCCAGCGGGTCGGCACCGTCCCAGATTTGATTCTCACCCCCCGCCCGTCCCCGCTATCCTTACCCATGAACTGCACGATCGGCAAATCAAGTCTCATAAATATCCCGGCGGTGACCGATTTTCTCGATCCAGAGAATCGAAAGCGTCTGCTCCAAGCTGTAGATCACACGATAATCTCCAACCCGTAGCTTGTAGAAGCCAGCCCAATTCTCCGACAGCGGCAGAGGTGTAATTTGTTCAAAATTGACAGCAAGCCAGTTGACTTTGTTGATAATTCGCTTTTGGGTCTGTTTATCTAGCTTCTTTAAGTCAGAGAGTGCCTGGGTCTGGTACTGAACCGTATAGGTCATGGTTTACTCTAGCCCTAGTTCTCGTAGAACCTGTTGGGTCGAGAAGCCGATTTCACCCGTCCTTTGACGATCGGCCTGCTGTTCTAAAAGCCGAGCCTGAACTTCCGGTTTTAGCGTTAGCCCTTCGTCCGGATCGCCTAGAAATTCCAAGAGTAGCTCCTCAACGGTGAACCGGATCAGCATCTGGAACTGCTCCACGGTCAGGGTCTGTAGGAGTTGATTGGGGTTGGGCAGAGTTGGGCGATCGGGGCTTGCCATGGTGAGGGGAGAGATAAGGGTTGGGCGCGATCGTAGCATTAACCCTTAGGCTACGCTCCCCCAGCAGCCCCAGACAGCGGTAAACTAGACAGGGAATTGTTACAGAAAATTACAGATTCGATTTCCCTGCAATTCCCTATCTTCGCCCCCTTGCCGCTACCCTCACCCATGAAATGCACCATTAACCGCCGCGCCCAGTTCTCCGCCAGCCATCGCTATTGGTTGCCTGAACTGAGCGAGGCCGAAAATCAAGAACAGTTTGGAGCCTGCGCCCGCGCTCCGGGCCATGGCCATAATTACGTGCTCTATGTCGCCATGGAAGGCGATCTTGATCAATATGGCATGGTTTTGAACCTGTCTGAGGTCAAGCACACGATTAAGCGGGAAATCACCAGTCAGCTTGATTTTTCTTACCTCAATGAAGCTTGGCCGGAGTTCAAAACCACCCTGCCCACAACGGAATTTCTGGCCTATTGCATCTGGCAGCGCCTCTCGCCCCACCTGCCGATCGTCAATATTCAGCTTTTTGAACACCCCCAACTCTGGGCCGACTACCAAGGAAACGCCATGGAAGCCTCTCTCACCCTCAGCACCCACTTCAGCGCCGCCCACCGCCTCGCCCTGCCCCACCTCAGCTATGAGGAAAACTGCGAGATTTATGGCAAATGCGCCCGTCCCCACGGCCACGGCCATAATTATCACCTAGAAGTCACGGTTACCGGCACGATCGACCCCCGCACCGGCATGATCGCTGACTTGAGTAAGCTTCAGCACCTGATTAACTTCCATGTGGTTGAACCCTTCGACCATACATTCTTAAATAAAGACATTGCATATTTTGAACAGGTCGTCCCCACCGCTGAAAATATTGCTGTCCATATTCGGGACTTGCTCCAAGGGCCGATCGCCCTCACCGGGGCTAAGCTCCACAAGGTCAAGCTGATCGAAAGTCCCAATAACTCCGCTGAAGTTTACGGAAACAGCTAATTTCTGGGTTCTATTTTGCTTTTGAGTTCTGCCCCCGGTCTAACCCCAGCCTTTCGGCCCTTTGCCCTGCCCCAAGTCCTGACACTCCCCTCAGGCATTACCCTGATCCATCAGTTTCGCCCCAGTCCTACGGTGGTTGCGGATGTTTGGGTTAAGGCGGGAGCGGCCCAGGAACTGCCCGATCAGCAGGGCATGGCCCATTTTTTGGAGCATTTGATCTTCAAGGGGTCTGGGCGACTGGGGCCGGGAGAGTTCGATCAATTGGTGGAAAACCAGGGGGGAGTCACCAATGCGGCGACGAGCTATGATTATGCCCATTTTTTTGTCAATACTGCCGTTAGTCAGCTTCCAGAGGTGTTGGCGGCGTTGGGGGACTTGTTGCTGGGGGCAGAGTTGGCGCTGGAGGAGATCGATCGGGAGCGGGAAGTGGTTCTGGAAGAAATTCGCCAAGCCCAGGATAATCCTGATTGGGTGGCCTTTCAGCATCTTTTAAGCCAAATTTACGGCGAACATCCCTATGGCCGATCGCTGCTCGGCACACCGCAGCATCTCCGCAGCCATAGCGCGACAACCCTGCGTCAGTTTTACCAGCGCTATTACCAAGCGTCTAACTTGACCGTGGTGGTGGTTGGGGGTATGGCCCTAGAGGACTGCCGGAAGTGGGTCGATCGGAGCTTTACCCCTGCCTCTAGCCCCCAGTCTGCGGAAAACCGGCCCCGATCGGCCCCTAGCTTGCCTGCTGCTGCTCCCTTAGCTCTGGACTTACCGATCTCGACCTCAGCCTCTGAACCCGCTGCCGTTGCTTTCCCTTCTTCCCTTTTCCCCCCTCGCCCTACCACCCCCCGCTGGACTGATCTGCATTTGCCCCAGGTGGAACACATCCGCGTTGTTCTGGGCTGGCGCGGCCCATCGGTGCAGTGTCTAGAGGCTCTGGATGGCGAAAAGGGGGCCAATACACCCTATTTTTGGCTTTTGGCCTCTCCCCAGGCTGTCGAACAGAATCTATCCAACGGGAATATTACCCATCTGGAGGGTAGCCCAAGGGCTAGACCCCAGCCCCTAACCCTAGAGCAGCAACTTCAGCAGATCACGGATCCCGGTAACTTGAGTAATTTGGGGGATTTGGGTAATTTAGTGGAAATTTTGGCCCTTGAACTGTGGTCGGTGATTCTGGCTTCAGGCCGATCGTCCCCTTGGGTCCAGACCTTGCGGGAGGAACGCCAGTGGGTCCAGGGCATCAGTACCAACTTTCTCCAACAGCGGCAATCGAGCCTCTTTTCGGTGAATCTTTGGCCCGAAGTCGATCAGCTAGAGGCGGTGATTGGCTGGATTTGCGCCGATCTTCAGCGCTGGCAGACCCAGTTAGTTGAGCAGGAAGTTCTAAAGCAGGCTAAGCGGCTCCTGCGCCATGAATTTATCTTTGCAACGGAAACCCATGGTCAGTTAGCGGGACTGTATGGGTACTATGACGCGATCGCCCGCGTGGAGTGGTCAGCGGCCTATTTTGCGGTGTTAGAGCAAATGCAACCGGAGACGCTACGATCGGTGCTAAGCCGCTATCTCTCGCCCCAGTCCTACACGGCGATCGCCCTCAGACCCCCCGCCCCGCCCTCCAACTCCATGGCTTAAAATGGCCCCAGACCCGCTAACGGCGAGCTACTCCCGTCCTTCATTGACCCGCGATGCTTATGGCCTCTCCTGCATTTTCAGCCTTTAAGGGCGACATCCTCGTGGTAGATGACATGGCAGATAACCTGCGTCTGCTGTCTACAATGCTGACTGAGCAAGGCTATAAAGTGCGGAAAGTTTTGCAGGGAGAACTGGTGTTTGGGGTGGTGGAGGTGAATCCACCGGATTTGATTTTGCTGGATATCATCATGCCGAAGATGAATGGCTTTGAGGTCTGCCAGCAATTGAAAAATGACCCGAAAACCCGCGAAATCCCCATTATTTTCCTGAGTGCCTCCGATGAAACCCTGGATAAGATCCGAGCCTTCTCCGTAGGGGCCGAAGACTACATCACCAAGCCCTTTGAAATTCTGGAAGTGGTGGCCCGGATCGAGAACCAACTGCGTATTGTCCGGCTTCAGCAGCAACTCCTGAGCCAAAATTACCAACTGCAACAGGAGGTGCGAGAACGGCAGCGGGCCGAAGCCTCTCTCCAGGAAATTAACCAAAGTTTGGAAGAGCGGGTGGGCCAGCGGACCCAGGAGTTAACCCAAGCCAATGCGCAGCTTCAGGCCATGGGGGAGCAGCTTCGATCGGCCCTGGATCAGGAACAGGAACTCAGTAACCTCAAATCCCGGATTATCACCACAATTTCCCATGAATATCGCACGCCCCTGGGTATTATTAGCAGTTCCACGGGCCTCCTAGAGGAGTATTACGATCGCTTGCCCGATGAAATGCGCCGTAAACATTTGGGGCGGATTCAAGATGCGGTGAAACACATGACCCGTCTAATTGAGGATTCCCTCTTTCTCAGTCCAGCGGATGCCCACGCCCAATTGCATGGTTTTACCCTAGTGGATCTGCAACAGTTCATGAATCTTGTGCTCCAGGAGTTGAGCCTTTCCTTTTCCCACCTCGATCGCATTCAAATCCACTGGGCCAGCCCCCCCACGGCCCAATACCTCGACCCGATCCTGACCCACAAAGTGCTGCTCAACCTGCTCAGCAATGGCCTCAAGTTTTCCGAGGCTCCGCAGCCGGTGGACTGTACCCTGTCGGTTGCAGAGGAGATTTTAAGGCTCACCGTCCGCGATCGGGGGATTGGGATTCCCTTGAACGAGCAGAAGAAGATTTTTGAGCCGTTTTACCGGGCGGCTAATGTTGGCAATGCGCCCGGATTGGGGGTGGGGCTGTCGGTGGTCCATCGCTGTTTAGCGACGCTGGGGGGAACGATTTCCTTGATGAGCCAAGACGGAGAGGGAACGACGGTAACCGTGCAAATTCCCTGCTCCGATCGGCTAGCTCAGCAACAGATGCCGAATTAATCCCCGTGGGCTAGCCCAGCGGGCTATCTCTGTTGCAGTTGTAGAGCAGTGACGGGGCTAGTGGTGCTGCCCTCAACGGCTACGGCTTGGATCTCATAGCGAGTGTTACTGTTGAGCACTAGGGGGGCGGGGACTTGGACACTAAACACTCCGTTTCCATCGGCAGTAAACTCCCGATCGACCAAGGTTGTGCCCCCCACATTGACAAATCCCCCCAAAACCGGCGTAATCGAGGTTACTTTGACCCGAACTGTTACGTTGGGACGGGTTTGGCCTGTGAGGCGGAAGCCCTGGGAGGTGATGCGATCGCCGGTTTGGTGGCTGGTGAACTGGGGTTGAAGGGGAATGGTGGGGGTAGTGGCGGGGGGTGTTGCTGGGGGAGTTGGGCCGGGAGTTTGGGTAATGGTGGGGTCTGTGGTGGCCGTGGCGCTGAGGGTAATGGGTTGACGGGCTGCGCCGTAGATTTTCTGTGGACCCTTTTGTAACTGCCCCATAATGACCGCTTCCTGGGGCGTAAGATTCTGTGGCATCACAAAAGTTGCCACATAAACCCCCGGCGCAACTTCCTGGGCTTGAATTTCCCGGACTCCTTGCCATCCTTCGATGAGGATAATGGAGGCTTGGGCACCGGGGGTGCCGTTTAAGGTTGCGAGCAGGGTGGAGCCGGGACCGAGGGCCGTGGTTGCATTGTGGGTAATGCCGGTGATATTAAGGGCAGGCTGGGGATTTTGGACTGTAAAGCTCCAACTGGCGACCCGTTGCAAGCCCGCAGTATTTTTATATTCAACTTGGACGGTATGGGCACCGGGGGCGAGGGGAGTGGCGGGCTTGTAACTAAAGAAGTTAGGGGTAATGGAACTGGCGGCGGTGACGTTAGCGCCATCGAGCAGAATCTTAACGCTGGCTAAATCAATCCTGGAGCCGTCGCTGGTGTCAAACAGCCCCGAAATTGAGGTTTCTGCCACCACATTAGTGCTATTAACGCCGGGATTAATATCGGTAATGCGTTGGGCTAGGGTTACGGGTGCCCAGAACGCACTACCCAGGAGCAGGCTACCACTGAGGAGGGCGGTGGAGAGGGTGGCTGAGAGCAGGGTGGGGAGGGTTTGGGCGATCGGGGGGGCGATCGGGGTCGATCGCGGCGAACTTAAGGGGGACAGTAGACGGTGAGTCATGGGTGCAAATTAACTTCAGTTGGAAAATTAAGAGCCAAGGTGAGGGCAATGGGGGAAGCTAAAACATCAGTAAGACGGCAAGACTAGAAATAATTTAAGATAAGGGGAGGGTTTATACGATTAAAAATGCTTAATTTCTACCAATTCCCGCGATCTTGGGGAACCTCAATCCTCAAAATTGTAGGACGGCAGCAACCCCGAATCGGTTCCCCAGGGTGCCAAACCAGCGTGCAGGCTAGGTGCTGGTTGACTGACAAAAAATGCTGCCTTGGGCGCGGGAACCACGCCCCTACAAGACGTTATCAACTCATGCAGTATGGCAGAAATGAGCGTGCTACTCCCTAGGCTTGCACGGCGGAAAGACACGACCCCTTGCCGGGAACAGCCAACCCACCCCTAACCCCTCCCTAGCGGGGAACCGGAGTCGCATCCCGGAGGGGTACCCAAACTTCCGCCCTAGAGTACTAGTCATAGCCCCAGGGCGTGTCAGCGGGCAAGACTTGGCGCTTTAGGGTCGCTAGCTCTTGATCGACGGTGCCCATGAGGTCTGCCTGTTCCAACTGATCAAAGCGATCGTCGAGGGAATCCCGGCTTAATTCCCGCATAGCAGCGGTTTGGGCTTCTAAATCCTGAATGCGATCTTCCATTTGCTGAAATGCTCCCCCGACACTGCCCTGGTTCAGCTTGCCCAGCATTTCTGTCATCCGTTGGGTTGCCTCTGCCGATCGTGCCCGCACCACATAAAGATCCTTCTTGACCCGTGCATCCGCCAGCTTAAGATCCAACATTTTCAAGTCGGCCTTTAACCGCTGCACTAACTGAAGTTGGTCTTTGCCCTGCTGCTCTAGGGACTTGACGGTCACCAGGAGAGACTGCCGCTGTAACAATGCCTCGCGGGCTTGATCCTCCCGCCCTTGGCGCACCGCTGTTTCCGCCCGCTGATGCCAGTCCCGCGCCCGATCGATCGCCTGCCGACATTGGCGCTCGGTCCGCTTTTGGGTTGCGACGGCTTGGGCCACGGCTTGCCGCAGTTGGATCATTTGGTCTTGCATCTCCTGAATCATCTGCTCCAGCATCTTTTCTGGATCGTCCGCCTGATTCAGCCAGCGGTTGAGGTTGGCACGAGCCGATCGCAGCGCATCGTCCAGTAATCCCATGGCAGTCTCCCTTAAGGCGGTCCAACGAGCGGGTTAGGGGGCTTCACAGATCAGCGAGTTTACGGGCTGTAAACCAGTGTCACGGGCTTCAAATGTGAGGCATCCTCCTGTTATTGTATCCACTTCCCTTAAAACCCTCCCAACCCAGGACTGAACCGATCGCCCTATGCTCCTCCCCGCCCCCTTTGCCCTCCCGACTTTTCCCGCCCCGATCGACCTTGACGATCTGCTCCTGCCCTTTCAGCACTTTGGCGTAAACCTGGGCCTGAGCCGCATTCAAACCCTCCTGGCTGCCCTGGGTAATCCCCAGGATCGCGTTCCCCTGCTCCATGTGGCCGGAACCAATGGCAAAGGCTCGGTTTGTGCCTACCTTACGGCGATTCTCACGGCTGCGGGCTATCGGGTGGGCTGCCACACGTCGCCCCATTTGGTCAGTTGGTGCGAACGGATTACGGTTAACCAAGTGCCGATCGCGGGGGCTGACCTGCGGCGGGTGTTGCAACGGACGATCGCGGCGATCGATCCCAACCAACCCCTGCCGACCTTATTTGAGGTGATGAGTGCGGCGACTTGGCTGTATTTTGCGGAGTGTGAGGTGGAGGTGGCGGTGATGGAGGTGGGACTGGGGGGGCGTTTGGATGCGACTAATGTTTGCGATCGGCCCCTGGCAACGGTGATTACCTCCATTAGCCGCGATCATTGGCAGGTTTTGGGGGAAACGCTGGGGGAAATTGCGGGGGAAAAGGCGGGAATTTTCAAGGCGGGCTGTCCGGCCTTTGTGGGGCGGTTGCCGCCGGAGGCGGCGGCGGTGGTGGCCGATCGTGCCTGTGCTGTGCCCTGTCCGTTAACCTGGGTTGATCCGGCGGTTCCGGTCCCTTTTGTCCAGGGTCCCGATGCCGATCCCTCTTGTTCCGATCGTGCTAGTTCTTCTAGCCCCGATCGCCCTAGTCCCGATCGCCCAAGCCTCGATGCTTTTAGCCCCGATACTTTTAGCCCCGATCGCCCCCCAACTCTCCCCTTCCCCCCCCTCCAAACCCTCAGCAGCCAAGGCATCACCTACCGCATTGCCCTCCAAGGCGCTCCCCAACAGCAAAACTCAGCCCTCGCCCTTGCCGTAATCCAAAACCTGCGCCAACGGGGTTGGCAGATTGATGACGCGGCCCTGCAACGGGGGTTTGCCACAGCCCAATGGCCTGCCCGTCTCCAGTGGGTGCCCTGGGGCGATCGGCCCTTATTGCTCGACGGTGCCCACAATCCCGGCTCGGCGGTGGCCCTACGGGCCTATGTGGATGAAATTCGGCAGCAATGGGGCGAAATTGCGGATAAATCGAGTTCAGATCAGGCCGGTGTCACCTGGATCATGGGAATGCTTAGCACCAAGGAGCATGATGAGATTTTTCGGGCTGTATTGCGATCGGGCGATCGGCTCCACCTTGCCCCCGTGCCCAGCCACAGCACCGCCGACCCCGCTGATCTCGCTGCCCTCGCCCGCAGTCTTTGCCCAGACCTTGCCCACTGCCACGCCCACCCCTCGATCGCCGCCGCCCTTGCCGCTGCCTCCTCAGCATCTCCCGGTAGGCCCACCGTGCTGTGTGGTTCCCTCTATCTTTTGGGCCATGTTCTGGACCATCAACTCTTGCGGTTTGGAGAGGAGTGCTAGGGCTGGGGGAATCTTGACCAAGTTCCGTAATTCTGCAAGGGTCTGAGTTCTTCCGCAGGGAGGCAGTCCCCCAGGGGGAGTGGTCTTCGGGAAGTCCGGTTTCACGGTTTTCTCGACCGAAAAAGAGTGGAGGCAACCCCTTTTTTCGTGGGATGGCTCGGCACTGTGACCCAAAGTGACCCCCAATACTCGATTTGTATGGTGGACCCAACCCCCGATGGTTGGTCCCTCCTGGCCCACGTTGCCCAAGCCGTGGGTTACCAGCCGATCGCCCTCACCGGGGGACTAATGGCCGTCGAGCAGGTGCAGCAGGAGTCCCCGAACCTGATTCTCCTGGATACCGATCAAGATCCAACCAACGGCCCCCGCTTTTGTGAATTGCTCCAGTTTGGCCCCCGGACCCGATCGATTCCCATTATCGTCATCAGTAGCGATGGCAGCTTTGCCGCCCGCGATCGGGCCTTTCAAGGTGGAGCCGTTGCCTACCTTCTGAAGCCCCTCCATGAGGTGGAACTCACCCACGCGCTCCAAACCCAGTTACAGCTTTTAACAGGGACTTCAGCCCCGTCTGCGCTTGCCGGTGCGCCCCTCCCCCAAACCGCCGCTAGTCCCTCTCCGCTCCTGGCTACCCTCCAAAAGCGCCTGAACCAGCAATCCCAATCTCTCCAGCAACAAAACCAAATCCTGCTGCAAGAGGTTCGGGAGCGGCAACTGGCGGAAGCGGCCCTCCGCGCGGAACAGGAAAAGTCCGATCAACTGCTGTTGAATGTCTTGCCCCAGGCCATTGCAGAGCAGTTAAAGCAAGGGGAAAGTAACCCCGCCCAGCGCTTTGAGGAAGCGACGATTTTGTTTGCCGATATTGTGGGCTTTACCAGCTTGGCGAGTCGGTTGCCGCCGTTGCAGTTGGTGCAGCTTTTGAGTGAAATCTTTTCCAGCTTCGATCGCCTTGCGGTCCAGTTGGGCCTGGAAAAAATTAAGACGATCGGCGATGCCTATATGGTCGCCGGGGGTGTGCCGACTTCCCAACCCGATCATGCGGAGGCCATTATGGAAATGGCCCTGGGGATGAGCCATGAGATCCGCCGCTTCCGCCACGAAAATAACCGCCCCCTTCGCCTCCGCATTGGCATTAATACCGGGGATGTGGTGGCGGGGGTGATTGGACTGCACAAGTTTAGCTATGACCTGTGGGGCGATGCGGTCAATGTGGCGAGCCGGATGGAGTCCCAGGGGATTCCGGGCAAAATCCAAGTGACGGAGGCAACCTACCAGCGCCTGAAGCATCGCTATCGCTTTGAGGCATGGGGTAAGGTTTTGATTAAGGGTAAGGGGGAGATGATGACCTATTTATATGCGGGGCGACAGGCGACGGCGATGACTAGCCCCGCCCAGCCGCTGCAAGGCCAACAGCCCCAAAACTCCCAGGCTTCTCCCAATTTTTGTCCCTAGCCGAGTGCATGTCACTTTTGCCCCGGGACGGACTAAAGTCCGCACTACAAGCCTTTTGAGCCAGGTGAGGGGCTGGGCTGCTCCAACGTGAAATGTATCCCCCTAGCGCCAGAGCAGGGGTAACAGTCCGAGATCGATCGGGGCGGGTTCCAGGTTGCCCCGGAAGTCGAGCAGTTGCACCAGGAGCAAGTAGCCGATCGCCAGGGCGATGGAAAGAACTCCCGTCACAATGGCGATAATTTTAGAGCGATCGAAGGATTGCATAACAGTTCAGATTAAAACCAACGGCTTAACGGTAAAAATAACAGAAAAATCGTAAAAGAGGGGAAAGCTTGCTGCAAAAGCTTGCTTCAATTGGCCCTAGGAAGCCGCCTTAAACCAAAACGGTAAAAAATTGAGGGGCAGCGATCGGGGCAAATATTTACACAGGGTTAGCTCATTGCCCTCCCGATTCCAGCGCACCTCATCAAAAATATGTTGCATTAAAAAAATACCGCGTCCACAGTCCCGTTCCTCGGTCTCAAGCCCTAAACCGACCCCGTCCGGCCCACAACTCCAAGCCTCAGCCTCGATCGGGGCGATCGGCTTTTCACCGCAAGATCCCGGCCACGGAGCCGCCCCCCCGCCCCCCTGGGGCAAAAATCCCCGCCCTTGGTCGCCAATAATCCACCAACAGCGGTGATGAATCCGCGCAAACCGAATACAAATAACTTTGTTGGGATCCAGGCAATTTCCATGCTTGGCCGCATTGACCAAGGCTTCCTGAAGACCTAAGCGCAACTCTTCCTGACAACAAGGGGGCACCTCAGCCAAGAGTAAATTTAAGATCGGCCACAGGTGCAACGTTGAGGGAAAACTAATCGTTCTCCAGGTGCGGGGTTTGGGGCGAGGTGAGAGGGAAATCACAAGCCAAGGGGGGGCAAACCTAGGGTAAGGAGGTTGCAGAACGGGTTGCAGAGAGAAGAGGCTGAGCCAGCGGCTTCCTTTTCTAGTGTATAGGACAGATTCGTTCCTGGGGGGAATTGTGTTTCAGATTGCAATAGAGCCAAGGGGCGATCGGGGCAAGGGGCGATCGGGTCGAATCCCGAAAGATCCGCTCCCACGCAACAGTCCGCCTTGTTTTCAGCCCCATATCCTCACAATTCGCAATCTTGACCCCCTTCTCGGTAAAGAAGTGTGGGGATTTTCCCCGTTGTCTTCATCAAGCCGAAATCCCCATGGCATAGTAAAGCTACCCAGTCAGCCCCCTTGGCCTGAATTTCCTTGGCCCGATTCCTAGCCGTTATTGCTCTAACGTTATGGCTCTAATTTCATAGCCGCCTATAGCCGCATCCTCGGAGGTTTTTATGAAAACCGACTTTAGCCCCACCGTCCAGTCTGAAGTAGCCCCAGAAGCCGTTCTCCAACCCCTCACGGTACGCAAAATTCTGGTGGCCTTAGATCAATCCCCCGCCGCCCCTAGCGTGTTCCAACAAGCGCTTTCCCTCGCGACGGTTTACCAAAGCAAGCTCAAAATTCTCAGTTGTGTTTCTAGCAACTCCCCCAGCACGGCCATGGCCCCTGGCGATTTCTTGGGGGCCGAGATCTATGGCCTGGATACGGGAGCGGCGGTGCTGATTGCCGAGCAGCAAATGCGCAAATCCCTCGAAGACCTGCAACTGTGGCTCCAGCAGTATGCAGAGGTTGCCGCCCGTGAGGGCATTGCGACGGAGTTTGACTATCTCTGTGGTGAGCCAGGTCCCTGCATTTGTGATGCATCCCAGCAGTGGGGGGCTGATTTGATTGTGGTGGGGCGGCGAGGCCGTCGGGGCTTGAGCGAGATGCTCCTCGGTAGCGTGAGCAATTATGTGCTGCACCATGCTGCCTGTTCAGTGCTGACGGTCCAGGGCCATCATTCCTAAGCCGCTTCGGGGGTTTTGGGCTGTTGGCGCTTTTGGGTGGCGACGAGGGCAAGTTGTGTCGAGGAGGTACTGCATTAGAAGCTCTCGCGGGTTTCTAGGGGGAGTTGTTCGCGGTTTTCCATGAAGTCGTCGGAGAACTGGCGGATGAAAAACCGGGGATGTGGGGATTTAGTTGCTCCCCGATCGGCCCCCGCCCAACAAATACAGCAGCGCCATCCGCACCGCCACCCCGCTCGTCACCTGCTGCGGCACCAAACTCAACCCCGGATCATCCATCACCTCCGAACTGAGTTCGACCCCGCGATTGACTGGACCGGGATGGAGGATTTTGACCTGAGGCTGGCAGAGTTTGAGGCGATCGCGGGTAATGCCGTAGCGTTGATGATATTCCCGCCCGCTGGGTAACAAATGCTGGCTCATGCGCTCCTGCTGGAGCCGTAGCGTCATCACAAAGTCAGCCCCCGCCAAAGCCGGTTCTAATTCCCAGTGGATCGGCAACGGGTGACCGGGCACAAACTCAGCAAAGGGGGCCGGAACCAAGGTCGGCGGACCTGCCAAATGGACCTCAGCGCCACAGGTGACCAAACTCCACAGGTTCGATCGGGCCA
>JAYKJG010000399.1:0-3681 GCA_035286285.1 Prochlorothrix sp. | reverse complement strand
CAACGGCGATCGGGCAACGGCGATCTTGTCTTGCAGCGGCGATCGGGCAACGGCGATCTTGTCTGGCAACGGCGATCGGGCAACGGCGATCGTCGGCGGCCATCTTCCCCAGCCCCACGCCCTGCTTCTCCAACCGCACACACCGCCCCAGCCCGGTTCTGGACCGCTTGCAGTTCGTCGCCAAAGTTCATCGCCAAAGTTCATCGCCAAAGTTCATCGCCAAAGTTCATCGCCAAAGTTCATCGCCAAACTGAGAAACATTAACGTTTATTGCAAAATTCTGCGTGAGGGCCACATAGCCTTGGAAAAGGGAAGGAATCAAGGTTCCTTGGGCCTCGATCGCACCGGTTATCTCCCACTTTCGCCCCTAGGCAACCGAGACAGCTATCCCACAACAACCGCTGGGGTGGAACTGGTTGACTGACAGAAAATTCTGCCCTAGGCGCGAAAACCGCGCCCCTACAAGACGTTTGGGAATGTAGGGGTCAGGTTTCCTGACCCGCCCGCTGCGCCTAGGTTTGACCCACTTTTGTCAGTCAATCAGGGGGTAGAATCAGCCCCTAGCCCGTCTACAGTGGGATGGGTCCATCCCACCTCCCTACTCCAAGCCCAGCGGAAGGTCTGTTAAGTTTGGTTGAAAAAAATCAAGTTTCTCCAAATAAAGCTGTCACAATGTTACAGAGGTTGCGATTTTCGCCTTTTCTCTGGAACAGTTAAGAGAGACATCAGCCGCTGTCCAATCTAACCGCTGGCACCATCACCTCTAGCCCCCCCTAGGGCAGGTGCGCTGACTCGCAAGTTAACCCCCTACAACCCAGGAACTGCTTTCCCAGCCTACCCTTGCCAGACCCCAAAAA
Organism: Prochlorothrix sp.; assembly: GCA_035286285.1. GTDB lineage: Bacteria > Cyanobacteriota > Cyanobacteriia > Prochlorotrichales > Prochlorotrichaceae > Prochlorothrix. Next base: position 2,824 of record JAYKJG010000399.1, on the reverse strand, counting down.
CGCTTAATTTTCGTGCTATCTTACCTCGTTCAGGTGACGGCCTTCGGCCCTGGCGACCCTAGCTCTCCGCACTAGCTAAGACCGTAGGTCAGGCCCAATCTACCCGTATTAATGTCACTTCCCCTTTCCAACCCCATCTTCAGTCCTCTGGGAAGCCTGAAAACCTCCCTTTAAACGGAGCATTTGCAAATGTCCACCGTCAATCAACAACTCCCCATTACTAAGCTCGCCTTTCCGAAAAAACATAATCACTATGGGTTTCGGGACTTTTTTCGATTTGATCCGGAGCGAGGCACGATTCTAGACTGGAACGGGGTTCAAAACTTCCTGACCAGCGAAGATTTTATCATTGGCCTTGTGGAAGGGTTAGAAGAAGAAGTCGGCGATGCATCCGCCGCCATTATGTATACCGTTGGCTGTGAATGGGGCAAACAAGATTCCTTCGTCTTTGAAAAATGGTTTGAAGAGGAATTTGAGCGCAATATCCGCCAAGTCAACCTGATGTTCCTGTTAGAAACCTGGTGGTGGCCCTATACAACCCAGGGCTGGGGCCGCTGGGAAGTGGACATGGGCGATCGTAAACAAGGCTTTATCTTTATTAACCTCTTTGACTCTGCCGTAGCCCGCACCCTGGGCGACGTGGGTAAGCCCGTCTGCTACCTCTACGCCGGTCTTTTTGCGGGATTCTTTACGGAACTGGTGAAAAAGCAACTGAGTTGCATTGAAATTCAGTGCTACTCCATGGGCGAAACCTACTGTAAGTTCCTGCTGGGGGGCCAAGATCGCATTGATGCGGCTTCCTTCTGGCTGAATGAAGGGGCGACGGCGGTTGACATTGAGAAACGGCTACGGTCCGGGGAGCAACTGCGATGAGTCCAAATGGTTTGAAAGAGCACCACAACGGAATGGCCATGGTTATGCCTACCCTTCCTTCCCCAACCCAGACCGGTCCCTGGCTCCAGCTTAGCGTTCGGGATTTCTTTACCCATGTGAACTGGACGGATCAGCCGCCGGAAGTGCAGGCTATCCAAATCAGCGCCCTCCAGGGAGACCAACCGGGTGCCAGTCTCCAACTGACCGTGAGCCAGTTTTTCAGTGCGATTCCCTGGGATGGGCGGGCAGTGGCGGCTCCCCTTGCGGCCCAAACGGTGGGGAACGCGCCCAAAGCCCAAGAGGCACCGGGTTTCACGGTGGATGACTTTGCGGGGCTGTTTTAGGGTGAATGTATCCCCCCCAACCCTGGTTGACTGACAGAAAATTCTGCCCTGGGCGCGAAAACCGCGCCCCTACAGGACGTTGGGGAGTGTAGGGGTCAGGTTTCCTGACCCGCCCTCTGCGCCTAGGTTTGAACCACTTTTGTCAGTCAATCAGCCCCCAACCTTTGTTTCGGTTTTATCTGTCTTTCTTGATCTGCTCTTCCTTTGCTCTAGGACTTCTATGGGAATACAGCCATGAATACAAATCTGGAAACCATCTTTAACGAAGCAGAAAAGCGCTACTTGAACAGCGAAGAACTGAGCGCTGTAGGCAATTATGTGGATTCACTGCCCGCCCGTCTGGCGCTGTATCGAATGCTGCGGGATCAAGAAGTGAGCTTGTTGCAAAGTGTTGCGAACCAACTGGAACAGGACTACAGCCAGGTGGGTACGGCGGCGCTGGAACAGTGCATTAAAAATGGAGTGTTGGCGCTGCGCAGTTGTGCGCTGACGATGTTGATGATGGATGATAACCACATCCACGATCGGATTACTTGGCTCAAGCAAAGCCAACAAACCTATCAATCCCGCGACATTGATGCCAGCTTCTATCGCCTGTTGGAGAAACATCTCAATGCGACCCTGAGCGTTGAGCAAATGGGGCTGCTCCAGCCTTCTCTGACGGCGGTCCAAAATAGCTTGGGCGATCGGGCGCAGGCCGTGGAAGTGTCTGAAAACTTCAGCGTTTCGTCTTTGTTCTAGGGAGACTTTCTCACGCTGGGCGAGGGGTGACGCGCTAGCCAGTTGAGCTTATCCTAACCAGAAGGCTGACTGGGGTTGCTGACTCGTACCACCGTGGGAGAGACCCCGTGCGATCGCGCTATCCCGATCGCAGCCCCTCGATCGCACTATCCCGATCGCACTATCCCGATCGCCTCATTAGGAAGGTAAAACTGAATTATGATTTCTGTTGCCGATTTACTCATTGATGGTCGGGTTCCTGGGAATTACTTTGCCACGAATGTTTATGTCAAAAGTGACCTGGAACTGGGCCTGTTAGAAAACCGCCGAGGGAGTCGTCTCCTGGCAATTCCTGACCACTTTATTCGTGCCCTCTATGCGGGGTTAGAGCAGGAAACCGGACAGGCCACGCGCCTGGTGCTGATGAACTGCGGGCGCTGGTGGGGCAAAAATTTCTATGCTCGTTTTTGTGAGGAGTTATCCGATTACTACGATAAGCCCTTGGCAGAAATGACCATGGGAGATTTCCTCCAAAGTCTCCAGCAGTGCTGGGTGACCCATGGCTGGGGGCTGTTGGAGTTTGACCAAAGCTACCAGCATCGCGGCTTTTTGTTGGTGAAAACCTGGCATTCTCCCTTTGCCAGCCATGCCCCGAAAATGGAGCGCCCGGTCTGTTTCCTCGACTGCGGGATTCTGTCGGCGTTCTTCAGTCAGTTGGCAGGTCGCGAGTTGGGTTGTGTGCAGATTAGCTGTGAGTCCTTGGGGTCAGATTGCAATCGCTTTTTGATTGGGCTGGAGGAGCGTTTGCAACCGGCGATCGAGGCTGTGGATCAAAAGCTGGATGCTGAGGCGATTCTGAAAAAGGTTTGCGCTTAAGGTTAAGGGCG
>JAYKJG010000398.1:0-4985 GCA_035286285.1 Prochlorothrix sp. | reverse complement strand
GCAGATTCACCCAGTCGGTAGGGGCAATCCCCCCGTGGTTGCCCCGGTTTTGGGCCGCTAAGAGGGTCGGCACGGGGGCGCGACCCCTACCCTAGGCCGAGGGTTCCAAAGTGAAATGCACCCATCGAGTAGACGCGATCCAGTAGACACGATCGCAGGACAAGGCGATCTAGACAAGCGGCGAGCTGCGATCGCACCGCGATCGCAGCTAACAACCGTGCCCAACCGGGGTTGACGAGCAAACCAGAGTTCAAACTTGTTAGCTAGGGATACCCTACCGGAATTAGGCGGGGAAATCATAGGGATTTTGCCGGAAATCTACACCCTCGGCCCATCCTTATCCTCGGAAAACGGGGGTGCAACCCTCTGGAGCCGTTCTGGAACTGGTGTAACGGGATGCGCGACTAGCGTGCCCCCCATGGTTTGGGACGTTATGGGGTGGGAGCGAGGGGGGTGAACTTGACCTTGAGGCCATCCTGGGGGCGGGGCGAGGGTATCACCACCAGGGAGAGGTCTTGATCGGGCAAGAGTTCCCAGGTGTAGCCCTGGAGTAGCTTAGCGCCGAGAATTTTGATTTCAAGGCGGGCAAATTCCTTGCCAATACAGTCGCGCATTCCGCCGCCGAAGGGGACATGGGTAAAGGGTTGTTTGGCTTCTTGGCGATCGGGGCTGAAGCGATCGGGATCGAACCGCTCTGGGTTGGGATAGACCCGATCGTCCTGGTGAGTTGCCGCAATTTGGTAATTTACCGTCCATCCTGCCGGAATCTGGTAACCCTGACATTCACAATCCTGCACCACCTTCCGAAAGCCTCCACCCACGGGCGCAATCAAGCGCAGGGTCTCCTGCATGACCTGATCCAAATAGGTCATCTCCCTTAAAATCTCCAGCGTCAGGGGTTGCCCTGTAAAGGCTTCCTGCTCCGCCCGTGCCTGAGCCATCACATCGGGATGTTGGGCCAACAGCATCACCAAGGATGTGACCGACGAGGTAAGGGTTTCGTGACCTGCAAACAGCAACAGCAGGATTTGGTCCTTTAGCTCCTCCAGCGATAACTGTTGCCCCTGCTCATCCTGGGCTAACAGCAAGATATCTAGGGCATCTGTCCCTAGGGCTTCTGGATCGGGCGCGGCGGCGTGCTGGGCTTGGCGTTGGCGAATCAAAGCTTCTAATTCCTGCATCAGGGCTTGCCGTGCGGCCATTCCCTTGCCAAAGCGGGTCCAGGGGAGATTCAGCGGCAGGGTAAACAGACCTTGGCACCAGGTTTCAAAGGTGTCGCAGAGGGCCGTTTGGGCACCGGCTTCTAGCCCCACAAAAAGCTGACAGGCAACATCAAAGGTGTAGTTCCGCAGTTCGGGATACCAGGCAAATTCCTGCTGTTGTTGCCAGCGTTGGCAATAGCGATCGGTGAGGCGCTCCATGGCCGGGGCATAGTTCGCTAAGGCACGGGGCTGGAAGGCTTGGCCCATGAGCCTGCGGCGGTGGATGTGGGTGCTCCCGGATTGGGTGGCGAGGGACTGGGAGCCAAGGAGCGTACTGACGCTGGGGGGCCAGGTGGCCTCGAAGGCGCGGTGTTCTTGGGTCAAAATAAAGCGGGTGGCTTCGGCTCCGCGCAGGAAGATGGTGGGCTGACCCAGCAGGCGGGTTTTGAAGATATCGCCATGGCGATCGTGGCGCTTGCGGGCAAACTGGGGATCGCGGAAGAAATCCAGGGTTTCACCCAAGATCGGTAGACCAAAATCACCGGGGGGCAGGGGGTAGGTTGGGGTGGAAGTCATGGTGGGTTGGGTTAAGTCTGTCTCAAAACAACGATCGAGGGCTGAAGTTGCCGGGAGGGTTTGAAGACCTGGAGTCATTGGGGCAAGACTCTAGAGATCCTGCCTTGTGCTGGGGGAATTGCTATAGGATCGTTGGTGACGTTTACCTTTAGTTTAGATTTTCAGGATCGCTGATCCGCTTGGGGTTTTGCGATGCCTCGATGGCCGACGATCGAACCGGGTCTGGGAGACCCCAAAACGGCCATGGCAGGGGTTACCGGGGCGGTCTAACATTCAGGAGGTTTCGTCAACATTCCACCTAAGCCCATCACAAATGGCCCCATGGTTGTTACCTCAGACCGCAATTTCATCCTTCTAAATAATAAAGATTTTTATCATCTTCTTGACAAAACCCAAACTGCCATTGGGGAAAAATCCGGTCCTATCCGTATCCTCAGCTTTTCCTTTGTGCTTCCCCCCCTTGATCCGCTCCTAGCGCTCCAAACCCTGGAAAGCCATAGTCAGGGTTACGGCCCCGGTCACGGCTCTAGTCATAGCTCTAGTCACGACCCCGATCACGGCCCCGGTCATAGCTCTAGTCACGGCTCTAGTCACGGCCCCGGTCATAGCTCTAGTCACGACCCCGATCATGGCCCCGGTCATAGCTCTAGTCACGGCTCCGGTCATAGCTCTAGTCACGGCTCCGGTCATAGCTCTAGTCACGGTCCTGATCACAGTCCTACTGCTGCCCCCGTGAATCCCGCCGCTGTGCATCCTGCTGCTGTGCATCCTGCTGCCGCTTCTGGCTCTGGGCCAACGCCTAGCCCTGCCCAGGGCTATTTTCCCCATTTTTATTGGGAATGGACGGGGAATCTCGATCGATCGCAGACCTGTAGGCCGATCGGGAACGGCGGTCAGCCCACAGCCATCCTTGCCGCTGGACATACGGCCCAGGTGGAGTTTCAAGGAGAGCAGCGGTTTCAACAAAGCCGCCACTTTGCCGAGCAATGTTTTAGCCAAACGGTCCAAATTCATCTGGATCCCCGTCCCGAATTTTTGCCCTTTGGGGGGCCACATCTGTTTTGTAGCTTTACCTTTTTTGATCAACCCTCCCCGGTTGCCCCCTTTGCCCCGGCCACCCTGTTTTTACCCCGCTGGCACTTGGCCCGCCACGGCTCCCATAGCATTTTGGTGATTAACTGTCCTTGGTCCGGCGAGATCCACCGGGAGGGGGGGCGGGAAGCGCGGGATTTGGGGTTTGAGGCGGGGTTAGAGCGCGATCGGGAGGTGAGTTTAGAGGCGCTGTGCCGATCGATCTGGCAAGCCGTTGCCCCCCTACGAGACCCTGGGGCAGACCTCGCGGCCCTAGCGGCCCTGCTCAAGCTTCCGGCCTTTCCCCCTACGCCGCTGGTCTGGACTGCCCACGCCGTTGCGCGTCCGCTTTCCCCGGCCCCCGCCGCCAGTCCCCTGGCTCCTGGCCCCCTGCCCCATAGTTCCCCGCCTAGCCCCAGTCAGCACCACTTTAAGCAGGCCGTCCAGGAATCTTTGGAGGCGATCGCGGCGGGGACCCTGGGCAAAATCGTCCTGGCCCATACCCTGGAGGTCACCAGTCCCCAGCCCTTCCAAGTGTCCGCTTCCCTGCGGAATCTCCGCCGCCTGCACCCCGATTGTTACTGTTTTTCCGTGGGGAATGGCCAGGGGCAGACGTTTTTGGGGGCTAGTCCAGAGCGGCTGCTGTGCATTGCGGAGGGGGATTTGCAGACGGAGGCTTTGGCGGGGTCGGCCCCCAGGGGCGAGACTCCCCGTGAGGATGAGCAATTGGCCCGATCGCTGCTGCAAAACCCCAAGGAGCGCCATGAGCATCACTTAGTGGCGGAATTTATCCTAGAGCGGCTCCAAAGCTTGGGGCTAAATCCCCAGGCGATCGCGGTGCCCCGCCTGCGTCAGTTGGCCAATATTCAGCACCTGCTCACGCCGATCCAAGCCACCGTCCCGCCCCAGGTCCACCCCCTGGATCTGGTGGCCCAACTGCACCCAACCCCTGCGGTTGCGGGGGTTCCGCGCCAAGTGGCCTGTGACCAAATTCGCCGCTGGGAACCCTTCGATCGCTCTCTCTATGCGGCTCCCTTGGGCTGGCTCGATCATCGGGGCAATTGCGAGTTTATTGTGGGGATTCGATCGGCGTTGTTGGATGGCGATCGGGCGCGGCTGTTTGCGGGGGCGGGGGTTGTGAGCGGATCCGACCCCGATCGCGAACTCACCGAAGTGGAACTGAAGTTCCAAACCCTCCTGAGTGCCTTGGTTTAGGGTCTGGCAGGATAGCACAGACCACTGCCAAAACGGCCCTCCCCGGCAAAGGCGACTTACCAAGGACTGCCCACCAGGGTGAAGGGTGCCCAATAAAAGGGGTGGGTGAGCGCTTGGTTGGGCAGACCGGCAACGCTGGAGGCCGGTAACTCCACATCGGTGCCCCCCCGTGCGCCCCGGAGCCGGTTCCCTTCCAACACCACCTCTCCCCGCAGCATAGATAATTGCGCTTGGCGCAGGGCTGCCGCCTTAATGGGCACCTCGGTGAGGTTGCTATAGAACCGGGTCATGAGGGCCGCAGTGGCCGCATCGCTGACGGACCAAAGGCTTGCTAAGGCCGTCTTAACTCCGGCTTGGATGGCCAAGCCCGCAAAGCCCAGCTCGGCCTCTGGATTCCCCAGGGCAGTTTGGCAGGCGCTGAGGGTCAGTAACTCCACGGGCGGATCGCTGAGGCCCAACTCCCGCAGTTGATTGAAGCTAACGCGATCGTCGCCGTAAAACTGAATATAGGAATTGCTCAGATCCCCGCCTTGAAACTCAGCATGGGTTGCCAGATGGATAATGCCCTGGCCCTGGGTTTGGCGTTGGGCGATCAAGTTTTGGCGCGTAAAGTTTTCATTGAGCAAGGTCACACTGTTGCGGGGCCACAGGTCGCTAATGGTCCCCACTTCGACGGGAACGGTGGGCAGGGGATTTTGGTTCAAAAATTCCGAGGCTCCCATGGCCAACAGGTCCACTTCCCGCACATCGCGGTACCGTAAATCCGTCAGACTGAGGCTGGGGGACAGGCCCAAGCTGTATTTTTCAATCAAAAACTGCTCCCCATCGTAAAGGGCCGCCAAGGGCAGCGATCGCAGCCCCGCATCCAGGAAAAACAGAATATTTTCGACCCCTTCCGCCGCCAAGGTCTCTTCGAGGGGC
>JAYKJG010000397.1:0-6962 GCA_035286285.1 Prochlorothrix sp. | reverse complement strand
AAACTGCAAGCCAGCATCCAGGAACTGCGGGAAGAATCCAAAGACCTCAGCACCCGCTTTGGCTACTACCAACAATCCACCCAGGCGATCGTCAACCTCGCCTTCTCCCTCATCGCCAGCGCCACCGCCGCCGTCTTTGTCTCAGAAATCCTGCGGCGCTAACCCTCCCCTCACAAAAGCAACCGGGGCCGGGTTTAAAAAATTTTGCAAAGCCTATTGAGAATTAATCGCAAAAATAGCGACATTCCATTACACTACAGTTACGTCAGCTAGCGATCGCAGGCCAAAGCCGTAACCCATCCTGCACCAGAGGCACTCCATAACCCTCAGATTGGGAAACAGCTTGGCCCGCAGACCCCCACTCCATCCTATTCCCCTGGTTCTTGATGACAGCATTGCCCTTATCCCCAGCGATCCTCTCCCTTGAAGGAGTCGTCAAACACTTTTCCACCGCCCCCATTCCCGCCGTTAACCAGGTCAATTTGACCTTAAGACCCGGTGAACTGCTGGGCCTGTTGGGGCCGTCCGGGTGTGGCAAAACGACCCTTCTGCGCTTGATTGCTGGCTTTGAGCAGCTTCAATCGGGTCGGATTTTCATCGGGAACCAGGAAATTGCTTGCCCCCACTGCACCTTGCCGCCGGAGCGCCGAGGCATTGGCATGGTCTTCCAAGACTACGCCCTGTTTCCCCACTTGACCGTGGCCCAGAATATTGGCTTTGGGCTGCGGCAACAGCGGGGCTGGCCCCGATCGACCGTCCACCAGCGCATCACCGAAGTGATTAACCTCGCCAGCCTAGACGGGCTACAACAGCGCTATCCCCACGAGCTTTCCGGAGGCCAGCAGCAGCGCGTTGCCCTCGCCCGTGCCCTCGCCCCCAACCCCAACCTGATTTTGCTGGATGAACCCCTCAGTAACTTGGATGTGCAGGTGCGGCTACGGCTGCGGCAGGAGTTGCGAACTATTCTCAAGGCGGCGGGGACTTCGGCGATTTTAGTCACCCACGACCAAGAGGAGGCGCTGTCGGTGTGCGATCGGGTGGCGGTGATGCGCCAGGGCAAAGTGGAACAGGTGGCCACGCCCCAGGAACTGTATACCGACCCAGCCACGCGCTTTGTGGCGGAATTTGTCACCCAGGCTAACTTTGTGCCTGCCCAGCGCTTGGATCAAGTCTGGGAAACGGAATTAGGCTGCTGTGCCCGATCGGCCCTGGAGACCGCGAACCCGATCGAGGCCGATCGGGTAGACCTGATGATCCGTCAGGAAGACCTCCAGCTAGAGCCAGATCCCCAAGGGGTTGCCGTCGTGCGCGATCGCCAGTTCCTAGGGCGAGAGCAGCGCTATAGCGTTGTGACCCCCTCCGGGCGGGAATTCGTGGCGCGGGTGTCCCTAGAGCAGCGCTTAGACCTGGGCAGTCGGGTAGCGGTGACCTTTAACCCGCAGCAGGTTCGCATTTTCGATCGCGGCGATCGTCGCCTCGCCATGCAGCCCGATCTGCGCCCAACCCTCACCCATGACAAAAATTTCAATTTTTCAGGGTGCCTTCCCCAAAGATGATCAGAAATCGGATCCAGGGGTTACACTGTCACCATTTGCGGGCGCTTTGGGTGGAAACCTGAGGTTTCCCAGACTGCTCTACTCTCATCCTGCTATGGAGGCAAGGTCATTATGGATGCGTTTCTAGCTCCAGCTTTGGCAACTCTACTCGCCGTTGTTGGCTACGTTTCCGGTTCCGTCAAAATCGTCAACCAAGGGGATGTAGCCCTTGTAGAACGGCTAGGACGTTACCGCCGCACCCTTCAGCCCGGACTGAACTTTACCCTGCCCATGGTTGACTCCATCATTGTGGACACCGCACGGGAACAGGTCTTAGACGTTCCAGCCCAAGAAGCCATTACCGCCGATAACGTCCCCATTAAGGTCGATGGCCTCGTGTATTGGAAAATTGTGGACCTCTATCTGGTTCACTACGGCGTTGATGATGTCAAGTTGGCCGTAGAAAGCACCGTGCTGACAACCCTGCGCAACGAAGTGGGTAAGCGATCGCTTCAGGACTTGCTGACGGCGCGGGATGAGATTAACGATGCTCTGCTCAAGGAATTGGACGAATCCACCGAAAACTGGGGGGTAAAGGTCACACGGGTTGAGCTAAAGGATATTATCCTGCCGGATGATGTGCGGGCTAGCATGGCCAAGGCCAAGGCAGCGGAAAACGAGCGGGCAGCAGCGATGGAAGTGGCGGAAGGGCTGCGGGAAGCGGCAGAGGAAGAGGCGAAGGGCCGCAAGGAAGCGGCGAAAATGGAGGCAGAGGGGATTGCCAGCGCGATCGAAACCATTATGAATACCCTCCGCGCCCAGGGCGTTGAGCATCCGGAACAGGACTCCCAGGTCTTCCAGCGCGTGATTAAGTACCTTGTGGCCCAACGCTATATGGATGCCAGCGAGAAAATCGGCGAAAGCACCAACGCCAAGATCCTATTCATGGATCCCCAGGATCTGCACCAAGCCATGGAAGACTTTATCGAGACCCCCAGCAACACCATCCCCGGTCGCGGCAAAGCCAAGGCTTAGATCCAGCCCAAAGGGCAGGTTTTAGGCAAAACCGGGCGCAAAACCGGGCGCAAAAACCGGCGCAAAACCGGGCGCAAAACCGGGCGCGAAAACCGGGCGCGAAAACCGCGCCCCTACAAGACGTTGGGGATCGTAGGGGTCAGGTTTCCTGACCCGCCCTCTGTACCTGGGTTTGACCCACTGTTGTCAGTCAATCAGGTTGAGGACTCGCCCACGGTAATGCCTTGACTCTTGGAGTCAGGCCGATCGCCCTGGGCTTGTTCTCGCTTTCAGCCTCAAGTCCGTAACCAGGAAAACAATGCGCAATGGACAGAATCTACAAAAGTGCTGATTTCTTGCAACCCGCCGACGGAGAGCCTCTGCGATCGGTCATTACTGAATCGGAGGAAGCTGTGGTTGTCGCTTGGTATATCCAGCCCGGACAGGAGATCCGTCCGCATATCCATCCCCATGGGCAAGATACTTGGACAATTTTGAGCGGAAAGGGAGAATACTATCTGGATGCAGCAGGAACCCGGCAGTCGATCGGGGCAGGAGATGTTGTCATTGCGCCCACCCAATCTGTCCACGGAGTCTTTAACAACGGTAGCGAACCTTTGATTTTTATTTCGGTTGTCTCGCCCTCTGACGCAGGCTATCAACTCCTTGTAGACTCGTAGCACGGACTTTAGTCCGTAGACTCGTAGCACGGACTTTAGTCTGTCCAGTGGCAGAAGTGCAATACACCCACCTGACCCCTACGATCTCCAGGGTTGGGACTCCAAAAGTTGGGACTCCAAAAGTTGGGACTCCAGAACGGGACTACAGATCAAACTCCCGCAACACCCATGGAATGGCATCAAACCTATGGCAGCTTTGAACTGCATCGCGCCCAGTTGGAAGCGCTCGATCGAGCCTTGGCCGATCGCATTCTGGCAGCCCTCCCCCATCCCCGCCTCAGTTTTGCCCTAGAATATACCCTCTACCAGGGCGATCGACGGCGCACAGTGGATCATCCTGGGGCGATCGGCCCTGGGGTGCGGCTCAATGCCCTCACCCTCCGGCTGCGCCTGCTCAAAGATTGGTCTGGCCTCACAGAACAGCCCGAATTTCAGCAGGAACGGCAAGCCATCCACCAAGCCGGACAGTTTCTCCAGGATTTGGGCCTGCGCTTCACCCTAGCGCCATCACCCTGGGCAGAGGATAGCATTGAGGTTTGGGTGATTGGCAAAGATCGGGAACTAGTGCAGGAGTTAGGAGCCTTGATCGAAGCCTGGTTGCAAGCGGGGGTGCAGCGGCGGCGATCGGGGCGGCAGTTCCGGCGGTGGCTCTGGCTGGGCTGGGGTAGCCTGGGGCTGGGCTGGGTGGCCTTGGGGGTAGGGCTGGGGTGGATCCTATTGGGGAAGCTGGCCGGGGCGATCGGGGCGATGTTGCTGGGGGGATCGATCGCGCTCCTGGGGCTAGCCTATGGGGGACCAGCGGGATTTAACCAGGTCTGGCACTGGCTTTGGAGCCGCGATCGGCCCAATCGGTTTCGCCTGTAGCACAAGCCCCCCCAAGCACGAGGCCCCCTCAAAAGACAACCAGAGCATACAAGAAGCCCTCAGAAATTCGCTATGATAAGCTGCGGACATCGCCGGTTCCCCCAACACTCGCTTCTCATCTGACCCCTGCGGGCAATTGGGAACCTGCCTAATCGGGGATCGTCTGGTTCCAGGAGGAGTTGCGACAGACCCCGGTTTCGGGAACTTCCCCAAGCTGCTTCCTTCCCTAACCCCTCCCCTATCCCCCTTGCATTGTTAAAGAGGACATCTGTTGCTATGCCTGCCGAGCAGGAAAATCCTTGGGTTGAAGGTATTAAAACCATTGGTCTTAGCGCCGTCTTGGCCTTCGGCATTCGCACCTTTGTAGCAGAAGCCCGCTACATCCCCTCCAGTTCCATGCTGCCTACCCTACAGATTAACGATCGCCTGATCGTAGACAAGGTGGCCTATCGCTTCACCGAGCCGGAACGGGGAGACATCGTTGTCTTTAACCCGACCGATGCCCTGATCGCCCAAAACTTTCGGGATGCCTTTATTAAGCGCATTATTGGTCTACCGGGGGACGTTGTGGAGGTCTATGGCGGCACAGTCTACATCAACGGGCAAGCCTTGGAAGAAAACTACATTCAGGATGCCCCAGAGTATGTCTATGGGCCGGAAACCGTGCCCGAAGGTCAATATTTAGTCCTAGGCGATAATCGCAACAACAGTTACGACGGCCACAGTTGGGGCTTTGTCCCCCGCGATCGCATCATTGGACGGGCAACCGTGCTCTTTTGGCCCCCCAGCCGGGTCGGCGGCATTGGTCACCCCACCTATGAACTACCGGATCCCAGTCTGCTAGACTCCGGCTCTGTCGATCCACACCTCCTAGGACCGACCCCCATCTCAGTACCGGAAACCCCCTAACTCCCAACCCATCCCCACAATCATCTTATGGGTCAAACCTAGGCGCAGCAAGCGGGTCAGGAAACCTGACCCCTACGGTCCCCAACGTCTTGTAGGGGCGCGGTTTTCGCGCCCAAGGCAGTCCCCAACGTCTTGTAGGGGCGCGGTTTTCGCGCCCAAGGCAGAATTTTTCGTCCCCTACAGCAATTCGATCGGGTAACACACGCAATTTTTACCTTGGTTTTTGGCCAAATACAGTTGTTTATCCGCAGCATCAATCAAAGATTGGGGATGGATGTCCGCCGTGGGGATAACCGTTGCAAGGCCAATGCTGAGGGTCACATAGGGGGCCACCGTCGAAGCAGTGTGGGGAATTTGCAGTTGGGCGACCCGTTGCACGATCGTCGTTGCCAACTGCACAGCGGTCTGGATCTCGGTACAGGGCAGCACCACCGCAAACTCCTCGCCCCCGTAGCGGGCAACCAACCCCTGCTGGGTGGGCACCACCGCAGTCAGACAAGCCGCCACTTCCTGAAGACAGTTATCCCCCTGGGGATGGCCATAGGTATCGTTATATTCTTTGAAGAAATCAATATCACACAGCAGAATCCCCAAAGATTTGGGGGTTTTCCCCAGATCATGCCAGCATTGGTCCAAATAGTCGTCCAACTTGCGCCGGTTTGCCAACTGCGTTAGGGGATCCACCGTCGCCAAGTGACTGATGTAATTAATTTTGGTGCTCCATTGCTGGTCTAGAACATCCCCATGTTCTGTCAAAATATCCAACATAATTTGCAGGTCAGCATACTGACTCCGCACAAAGTCCAGCAGCGTATACAGGGACATTTCCGCCCGGTGCCGTTCGACGATCTCCTGGCGTAGATACTGGTTAGTGTGCTGGAGTTCGGCTTCGATCGTATCCCCATGCTCGATCGCAGTCAGCAAAGTCAAGTGCAAATCTTGTTTTTCCTGCTGAAGCTGCTGGTAGTTGGCCATGAGAACACGGAGGCGCTGATTTTCTGCTTCCAAATCCTGTATGCGAGTTTTGAGTGCCTCGAACGCTAGAGGAGGAGAAGGTTGGACAGGCTCTGACATCGGATCGATCGGGTCATAGAAAGGGCAAAACGGGAAAGAATCTGCCAAAGAAATTAATTCAAACGGTTCCACATTTCGGTTCCTAAAACATTGGATTAAAACCGATCCTTGAGTTCACGCAGGTAACGAAAGACCTGAACAGGGTCTGTTGTTGAGGCCGTAGCCCCCAGGGCTGCTTGGTCCCAGCGAAGAAAGGGATTGGTTTGCTGCTCTAGGTGCAGGGTAGACGGCACCGTGGCCAACTGCTGCTGACGGGCGGCTTGGGCCTGTTGCCAGCGCCCTTGCAAGTGGGGGTTTTGGGGATCCACGGTCAGCGCAAACTGAAGATTGCCCATCGTGTACTCGTGGGCGCACCAGATGCGTGTACTGGGCGGCAGTTGGCGGATTTGGCCCAAGGACTGGAGCATTTGGGCAGGCGTACCCTCAAAAAGGCGACCACAGCCCCCCGCAAACAGGGTATCCCCACAAAACAGATCCCCCTGTTGCCCCAGCGGGAGGGGATCTTGGCCACTGGGAAAGGGTTCCGGCGTTGGGGAAATCCCGGCCTGTCCTGGCCCCTGGGGCGGGAAGTAGTAGGCGATGTGGCCACTGGTATGGCCCGGAACAAAGAGAACCTGGGCCGTGTAGCCCCCAAAGCTGACCCGATCGCCCGCCGCGAGGTCATGGGTTTGGCCTGGAATCCGGCCTCGATCGTTGGCCCCGGCATAGATACTTAACCCAGGGAATGCTGCCAACAAATCCCAGTTCGCCCCCACATGATCGCCATGGTGGTGAGTATTAAGGATGAGCGTCAGGGTCGCCCCCAACTGCCGCACCCGCTCCAAAACGGGCTGAGGTTCTGCCGGATCGACCACCGCTGCGGTCTGGGTTGCTTCATCGTGGAGCA
>JAYKJG010000396.1:0-3152 GCA_035286285.1 Prochlorothrix sp. | reverse complement strand
GCTGCGATGCAACAAACCACAGTGACCGGCCTCGATCGGCCTTTGTCAGCCCAGGGCACTGATCTAGAGTTTGCGACCTTGATTGGGGTTTATAACCAAATGCTGGGGCGCTTAGATCGCAGTTTTAAGCAGGCTTCTCGCTTTAGCGCCGATGCGGCCCATGAATTAAGGACTCCCCTCGCGATTTTACAGGGAGAGCTAGAGCTAGCGCTTCAGGAGGCGACGGATTACCCATCTCTCCAGGAAACCCTTGCCAGTTTGCTGGAGGAGGTGCGGCACTTGAGCGGGATTGTCCGGAAGCTGTTGTTTTTGTCCCTTGCGGATGCGGGGCAAATGGGGATTCAGGTGACTCCCCTTAATTTAGCTGAGCTAATTCCCCCGCTGCTGGAGGATATTGAACTGTTAGCCCCAGATCTCACAGTTGAGAGCGAAGTTGAAGCTGATTTACCGATTCAGGGCGATCGGGATCTGCTCACTCAGGTGTTACAGAATTTGATCAGTAATGCCATTAAGTACAACTTGCCCCAGGGTTGGATCCGGTTGCGGGCGATCGCCACTGCCCACCAAGTGCAGGTCCAAATCAGTAATGCATCGCGAGACATGGCGGCGGGGGACCGATCGCAGATTTTTAACCGCTTTTACCGTGCCGATCCATCGCGCAATCGCCAAATTGAAGGGTTAGGTCTGGGCCTGAGTCTGGCCTGGGAAATGGTGCAACTCCACCGGGGGCAACTCCGCCTCGATCCCCCCCAACCGGCCCAAACCTCTTTTACCCTAGTCCTACCCCGCCTATGACTGGGGCGATCGGAGCTTGGCCATAAAAAAGCCGTCCATATTGGCCCGTTGGGGCCAGACCTTGACCCAACCGGGGCCACAGGCATAGTCTGCGGCAAGGGATTGGGCCTCCGGTGGAACGAGGGACCAGTCGGGATGATTAGCAAGGAAAGTCTCGATTTGTTGCTCGTTTTCCTGGGGATGGAGGGTACAGGTGGCATAAACCAAGATTCCCCCCGGTTTTAGCCAAGCTATTGCAGCTTCTAGCAGTTCGGCCTGTAACCCTGCTAAGCCCTTCACTGTAATCTCACTCTGCCGCCACCGGGCATCGGCATGGCGATGGAGCGTCCCCAAACCGGAGCAGGGGACATCTAGTAAGACCCGATCGGCCAATTCCGCCGGATGCCACTGGCGACAGTCTCCGGTGTGGACCTCGATCGACTGCATCCCCAAGCGCTCCTGATTGGCCTTGAGCTTCCGCAACCGCGAAGACGTTTGATCACAGGCTAGGATTCGGCCTTGATCCTTCATTAATTCAGCTAAATGCAGCGTTTTTCCCCCCGGAGCGGCACAGGCATCAATCACCACTTCTCCGGGCTGCGGATCCAAAAAATACCCGACCAGTTGGGCGCTGGCATCCTGGACCATCCACCACCCTTCCTCAAATCCGGGCAAATCTTGGATTTTTCCTGCCCCTTTCACCCGCAATCCCTGGGGCAGCGAGAGCGGCTCTACTTTAATATCCTGTTCTGCCAATGCCTTAGTGACTTTATCGACAGAACTCCGCAGGGGGTTCACCCGTAAATCTAAGTGGGGAGTCTGGTTCAGCCAGTTACACAGCGCCTCTACTTCTACCCCCAACAGTTGCTCCTGCCACACGGCCACAATCCAGGGCGGCAAGCTGTGGCGCACGGCCCACTGTTCCGGGAACTCATCCGGCACCAGCAGCGGGTCTGCTCCTGCCCCTGCCTCTGCTTGGCGCACATATTGGCGCAAAACCCCGTTGACAAACCCCGCTAACCCCTGAAATCCGTTATTTTTCGCTAATTCTACCGTTGTATCCACTGCTGCTGAGGCCGGAACTTGGTCTAAGTAGCGCAGTTGGTAGAGGCCGATTTGGAGAATCAGGCGCAGGTCGGGGGGCTGGTGGCTGGCGGGTTTGGTGGCGAGTTGGTCGATGAGGGTATCGAGGGTCAGTTGGCGGCGGACGCAACCGTAGACGAGTTCGGTGGCAAGGCGACGATCGCGGGCTTCCAAGGTCGATCGGCTCAGGATGTTATCGACGGCAATATCGGCGAAGCTGCCCCCGGCGATCGCCTTGAGGGCCATCAAAGCGGCTTGGCGCGGACAGGAACGGAGGGCAGGGGAACGGCTTCCGGAGCGTTGCAAGGCAGGCATGGCACGGGGGTAGGGGCACAGGATGGGGCACAGGTCAGGGGGCCATTATACCTGGAGACGCAAGGGGCACGATCGACGGCAATAAGGAAAGCTAGTTTTGGCCGATCGCCCTCAGAATTTGGAGGACAGTGGGCCACTCTTCGGCGACGGTGTAGAGAGAGAAGGCGCGGGAGAGGCTGTACTGGCGGTCCGGGGGTGGGGTGAGTTTGAGAAATAGCACGTCGTCGCCGTTGGTGAGGAGGCCGAAACTGGGCCGATCGAGGTGGGGGTTGGCGGCAAGGTAGGCTAGGGCTTGGGGAAGGGCCGATCGGGTTGAAATGGTTGTTTTTTTGGCTTCGATCACTAAAACCCAGAGATCTTGGCGTAGAACTAGGGCATCAATGCGTCCCCGTAACGTTTCTTCGCCATCGCTGATGCTGAGTTCAACACTGGTCTCGGCCTGGAGGCGAAAGGGCGGATCATAAAATCCGGCGAGTTCCAAGAGGGGGGATGCAACGAGGAGCATGACGGCTCCTTCGAGCAGATCGCCTTGGGCGTGGTGGTATTGGAGGCGATGGTGCAGAAGTGTGAGGCGATCGCGATCGGCGGCGCTCAGGTCGGGTAGGGGATCTCGCCATTCGGGGAAAAAGGCAGGGTCCGTGTTGTGGCGCAGGTTGAGGTGGCTTTCGGCTTCGGCGAGGTTTTTGAAGGCTTCGGTGACGGCAATGAGGTTGGCCATGGGGCGATCTAGGGGTTGGCAAGTAGGGGTAGTGGGGTTTATTGTAGCGCGGGCGAAGGTATTGCTGTATGCGGTGAGGTAAGGCAAACTAAAGGACAGAGATTATAGATCCCCGCTTTTTTATTTGCTAGAATCTAGAATTTTACCGATTTAAGGACAAAAACCGGGGATTTTGGCCCCCAGCAGGATAGTCCCAAGGGCACAGTCGATGAGGATATCGAGGGTCAGTTGGCGGCGGACGCAACCGTAGACGAGTTCGGTG
>JAYKJG010000395.1:0-10282 GCA_035286285.1 Prochlorothrix sp. | reverse complement strand
CGTTTTGGTAGGGGCAATCCCCCCGTGGTTGCCCCTGTATTTGGCTGGTCGAGGGTCGGCACAGGGGCGCGACCCCTACCCGTTTATTCTGTTTCAGGCTCAACGGATTTGGTATGAGATGCTCCCCCGGCATTACCTGATCAAACAAGGAGACCTTAACAAGGAGACCTTAAATATCAAACATCATCAAAACAGGGGGTCATTCCCCTCACTCCAGATGGGACTGAACCCGTCTAGACTTCTAAGCAGAAAGTTGACAACAACTTCCCCTTTTAATTTCGCCAATCTAAAACGCTTACTGTTGTTTTGATATTAAAGCAGTTGGACTGTCGGCATTGATAGAAACCTCTACCTGCCCTAATCCTATGCCTTTTCGTTTTTTCCCGATCGTCTGGTGCAGCATTCTGTGCTTCATCATCACCCTCCTACTCCAGTTCCCGAACCGGATTCCTGGACCTGAGCAATTTGCTACAGCAAGTTTCCGCACCCCTGCCCAAACCCTACTGTCCTCGTCCGCTTTGATGTCTGCGGCCTCGACCTCCTCTCCAGTGCTGGACTACCTTCCTCGGCGGCGGGTGGGCAGCAGCACCCGCTAGGGGGCTAGGGTCGTGAGGACGGGCAGTCGCTAAGATTAGTCTCCATCGCAGACGGAAGCGCAGAGACTGAGTAAGCTATTTCTAACCGTCGCCTCGGTTGTGTTCTATGTTTATCCTGCACCGCCAAGACGTTGAAGTCGCCAAGCTTCAGCATCCTAATGCTCCAGACCAAACCCTGTTTGTCCTCCACTACAACGGCCAGACCTTCCAACTCCTCAAAACCTTTGAGGCTAAGCACAATGAAGAAGCGCTGGCCTTTTGGCGTGACATCAACGACAACTACAACCGTCCTTGTATCTTGTTGGAAGAACCCAAGCGCTACAGTGTTTGGGGACAGGTCTTGTTGAAAACTGAAACGCTAAGTTAAACAAGATAACGGATTTGTCGGTTTAGAGCCTGGGTTCGCTATGGTGAAGAAGCAGTGTTGACTCCAAACTTCCCATGCAATCTGGTTGGCGCATTGGTTCTCTTCTCGGCATTCCCCTCTTTATTGACCCCTCTTGGTTTGTTATCGTCGCGCTGATTGCCTTTGCCAAAGGTTGGGACTGGCAGTTGGAGTATACGGACTGGGGGGGAGTTTTGGCTTGGACAGCGGGGTTAATCACCGCATTACTGCTGTTTGGGTCGGTCTTGCTCCACGAGTTGGGCCATAGCTTGGTGGCCCGTTCCCAGGGCATTCACGTTAACTCCATTACGCTGTTTCTGTTTGGGGGCATGGCCGCCCTCGATCGCGAGTCCAAAACCCCCGGTGAAGCCTTCCAAGTGGCGATCGCCGGTCCCCTCGTCAGCCTCGCGCTCTTTTGCCTGCTCCACCTCTGCCAAATGGAACTGCCCAGCCACAGCCCCCCAGCGGTGATGCTGGGGCAAGTTGCCCATATTAATTTGGTTTTGGGGCTATTTAATTTGATTCCGGGCCTACCGCTGGATGGGGGCCAAATTCTCAAGTCTGCGGTCTGGAAGCTCACCGATAGCCGCTTTCAGGGGGTTCACTGGGCAGCACGGATGGGCAAAGCCCTGGGTTGGTTTGCGGTTTTGTTTGGCCTCTCGGCTCTGTTCTGGCTCCAGGAGGGCGGGGGGCTGTGGATGATGGTGCTGGGCTGGTTTGCCATCCAGAACGCCAGTCAATACGATCGCCTCACCACGCTACAAGAGGCACTGTTGGACCTGTCGGCGGGGCAGGTGTTGACCCGATCGCTGCGGGTGGTCAATGGCTCCCTCAGTTTGGGGCAGTTTATCGAAACCTATGTGCTGGGCGGCGATCGCTTCCAGTCGGCAGTGCAGCCGGTGGCCTACTATGCCGCTGCGGAGGGGCGTTACCAAGGCTTGGTGGATGTGGAGCGAGTGCGGTGGGTCGAGCGGAGTTTGTGGGAGCGGCTGACCGTGGCGGAGGTGGTGCGACCTTTAACAGAGGTGGCCACGGTGACCGAAGCAGCCTCGATCGCGGCGGTGATTCAGGTTTTGGAGACCCAGGGGCTGGGATTTGTGACGGTGCTGTCTCCGGCGGGGGCTGTGGCGGGGGTGATCGATCGGGGGGATATTGTCGTGGCCTTGGCCGATCGGCTGGGCTTTCCCCTCAGCCCTGAGCAGGTCCAACAAATCAAACGGGATGGAGCCTTTCCCCCCGGCTTAAGCCTCGGCCCGATCGCCCAAGCCCTCACCGAAAATTCAGCCCCATAACCCCTACTCAAAAGGCTCGTAGTGCGGACTAAAGTCCGCCCCTGGGCAAACGTGAAATGCACCCAAGAGAGGAGAGCAAGACACTCTCGCACCTCTCGTTCCCCTGCTCCGTCGGGGGATCCCTCAGTCATCGCCTCGCCGCGATCGCCCAAGGTTAGCGATACAGACTAGCGATACAGACCAGCCACATATTCGCCATAGCCGTTGTAGGGCAAGGTTTCCCGCATTTCCCAGCTTAAATCTGGCCCCGTGCCGATAAAGCGCTCCCGCGCCTGGGACCAGCGGGGGTGGGGCACCTTGGGATCCACATTGGACTCAAAACCATACTCATTGGCCTGGACCGTATTCCAAAAGGTGGGCGGTCGCTCCGCCGTAAATTCAATTTTGACGATCGACTTGGCCCCCTTAAAGCCATATTTCCACGGAATCACCGCCCGAATGGGTGCCCCATGCTGCTTCGGCAACACCCGCCCGTAGATCCCCACCGCAAAAAAGGCGAGATCATTGGCCATTTCATCCAACCGCAACGCCTCGGTGTAGGGCCAAGGATAGAAGCCAGAGAAAACATTGGGGCCGGGGGTCACATCCGGGTCATAGTAAGAGACAAAGCGCACATATTTTGCTGCGGGCAGGGGTTCGGCGGCTTCTAGGATCAAGCGCATGGGGAAACCCAGCCAGGGCACGGCCATAGACCACGCTTCAACGCAGCGGAAGCGGTAAATGCGCTCTTCTAGGGGGAATTGGCGGATGAGGTCATCCTGGTCGTAAATGGCGGGATTTTTAGCCAAGCCGCCTACGGTTAGGGTCCAGGGCTGGGTGACCAAATTCTGGGCCTTAGGCCAAATCGACTTGGTGCCGCCGTACTCATAGAAGTTGTTGTACTGACCGGCCAGGAGGCGATCGGTCAGGGGGCGATCGAGGCCCGCTTCCGTAAAGTTGGGATTGGGACTAAAGCCGCGCACCGGGGGCAAGTCGAGGCTTTCTTCTAGGGTTTTCGCGACCCCAGGGGCTTTGGCCGTGGCTTGGCAACCCAAAAGGGGAGCAGCAGCAATGGTCAGGCCCGCAGCGCCGATCGCCCGCAGGAATTGACGGCGATTCAAAAAGGCAGATTCTGAAGTAGCGGCCCGTTCGGGCAGTTGCCAGTTGGGATCAATGCGAAAAAGAACCATAGTGATGTTCAAGGAGGAGGGCGATCGTCACAGGATCCAGAGGACCACAAATAGCTCAATCCTAACAGGGTCTCTCCCCGTCTTGCCCTTGCGGAAGAACAGGTTAGCTAAGGTCAGCTTTGGAGTCAGATCGCGCCTCGCCTGTGATTTCCCTTACACAGGGAGGTGACGATCACGGGCGATCGCCCATATGATCACGGGCTGTTTTGATAGAACTCACTGTGCGACTGCGGAAAATACGGGACTATGAAGACATCGAAACAAAGCACTGCAACCCGGACCCAACCTTCTCCCGGTCTCCGGTTCCGAAGGAACCTCCTGGGTCCAGTCCCAACCCCCCACTCAGGCTCTTGAGAATATGGCTTTTATGGATCGCGGCCAACCCTACGCACCTGCTACGGCTCACGCTGCCCCCGTCGCGGTCAGTCGTGTCTACCGGGGCCTTGAATACAGCCATGCCCCCAGCCAGGAATTTCCAGCCTCAGCGCCCTTAACCTATCGCGGTATCCGGACTGGCCAACAACTCCCGATGCTGGGCCAAACCTTACTCGCCTAGGCTCCGCTTTGCTCCCGTTCCTCTCCTTACCTTGCAACTGTTACCAAAACTGTGACTATACACTCAGCCGATCTAGCCCGCCTAGGTCGGTTTTTTGTCTGATCCCAGCCCTCCCCGGACCCTAGCCGATCGCCGCCGCGATCGCCTGCTCCAAGTCCCCTTGGCTCAGTTCCGTAATCACAAACACTTCCTGAAAACTTTTGCCGTGGCGGGCAATGAGCTTATAGCCACCCCGTGTGGGTACCGAAACCCGCAGCTTGAAGTGGGGGGCATGGCTGCGGGCACGGCCAATGACGGCTGGGGTCACCGTTTGGATACCGGGAGACAACACCAGCCGCTTGAGGATATCCACCAAACCGGGCAGATAGGTCGAGTGGGTGAGCACCAGGCGACCTTTGGTCGCATCCGCTGCCATTAGGCTGGTTCTAGGGGAGCCATGGTTAGGCCCGCCCGCCCCAATTGTTGGTGATACAGTTCCGCCTGTTCTTGGGGACCGCTCCAGACGATCGCTT
This sequence comes from Prochlorothrix sp., assembly GCA_035286285.1. Classification (GTDB taxonomy): domain Bacteria; phylum Cyanobacteriota; class Cyanobacteriia; order Prochlorotrichales; family Prochlorotrichaceae; genus Prochlorothrix. Next base: position 5,772 of record JAYKJG010000395.1, on the reverse strand, counting down.
GGCCTTCGTTATGGACCTGGTGGGTCAGTTCCCAAGCTTGGTCATGGCCCATACCGGGAATGTATTTCATCAGGCATTGGGCCACATGCTGGAAGGTGTTGAAGTCGTCGTTCAGCACAATCACCTTATAGTTGGGATAAGGCTTGCGGGTGGTGCTGGTGGAACGCTGGGGAGTAAGGGTGGGAGCAGCAGAAGGCATAGGGAACGAGTCTATTGACAGGGATCAACAACACTAAAAACAAATCTAAAACCAAAGTTAAACGGGAACTCGTTACCCTTGCAACCCCCTCACCTGGATGGATTTCCCGGCCTCAAGGCCCAAATCCCTTGTTCCCCCGGTCAGCAGGGGGGTCAGGGGGGATGCTCGGCAGTTGATCAAGATCCCCTAGGATAAAACCCCCCAACGATCGTGGGGCCAAAAGCGCACCCAAGCCCGTCCAATGATGTTGCGTTGGGGTAAAAAGCCCCAAACATGGGAGTCATTACTATCGTTGCGGTTATCCCCAAACACCAAAACGGTGCGATCGGGAACCTGATACGGTCCCCAATTATAGCGGGGCGGCTCCAGAATATAGGGTTCCGTGAGGGGTTCTTGGTTGACGTAGACCTGGCCTTGGGCCACCGTCACCACATCCCCCGGTGTGGCAATCACCCGTTTAATAAAGGCTTGGTCTTTGCCGTAGCCCTGACGTTGCAAAAGCGTCGGCGGCTGGAAAACGACAATATCGCCCGGTTGGGGGGGGTGAAAGTGGTAAGACACCTTCTCCACCACCAGGCGATCGCCAATGAACAGAGTCGGCACCATCGAGTTAGACGGAATGAAGCGCGGCTCCGCCACAAAGAGCCGAATCACAACTGCCAGTGCCAAGGCGACCCCTAACATGACAATATTCTCTTGTTGGGCTTGCCAAAAGGAGGGCTTGACCGGGTTCTCTGGAGCTGGGTCAGGGTTTGACTGGCGGAGAGCCGCTTCGGCCTGGAATTGATGGTCTTGACTCGGATCCCCGTGATGCTGCTGGGGGGTGTCCGGCTTGGCGTGATTCCGGGGGGTGTTCTCCGAGGTTTCCAACGCTAATCCTCCTGTTCCCATATGCCATTAGACTTCCGCAACTGTAACACGCTTTGGACTTCCCTCTTGGTCCAAACCTTGCAACACCTGGGTTTGACCACCGTGGTGATTTGTCCCGGTTCGCGATCGGCCCCCCTCGCCTTTGCCTTTAGTCAGCACCCGGAACTGGATTGCGTGTCGATTTTAGATGAGCGATCGGCGGCCTTCTTTGCCGTGGGACGGGCACGGCGATCGGGCAAACCCGTAGCCCTCGTCTGCACCTCCGGAACCGCAGGCGCTAACTTCTACCCCGCCGTCATTGAAGCGCGGGAAAGCGGCGTACCGCTGCTGATTTTAACCGCCGATCGGCCCCCCGAACTGCGCCAGTGCCACGCAGGGCAAGCGATCGACCAAACCCGCCTCTTTGGGGCCTATGCCACCTGGGACACCACCCTGGATCTCCCCAGCACAGACCTCCTCCAACTCCAATACCTCCGGCAAACCCTGATCCATGCCTGGGAACGCAGCCAATTCCCCCAAGCTGGCCCCGTCCACCTCAACTGTCCCTTTCGCGATCCCCTCCACCCCCAACCCGATCCCACCGTCCAAGCCCTCGCAGCAACCTTCCCCAGCCCAACCTTTTTTGCCCACCTGCTCCAGCCCATCCCCATCCCCAGCCCCCTCGCCTCCCTGTCCTGGGGCACCGCCGCCACCCCGCCCCTGCCCCTGCTCCAGTCCCCCCAGTTCCAAGAACCGGGCTTGATCATCGTCGGACCCGTCCAGACCCAGGATCCCAAAAGCTTTTGCGCCACCGTAACCACCCTCGCCAAAGCCCTGCAATGGCCCGTCCTGGCCGATGTCCTCAACCCCCTGCGCCACAGCAACCTAGCCCCCGAAGCCCTCATCACCACCTACGACCTCATTCTGCGCAACCCCCAGCGGGCCGAGCAACTGGCCACCCGCCAGGTCATTCAAATTGGCGAGTTGCCCACCAGCAAGGAACTGCGCCAGTGGCTCGCGCGGACCCAGCCCCAACGCTGGGTTGTGGATCCCAGTGCCGAAAATTTGGACCCCCTCCATGGGCCAGTGCTGTCCGTGCGGTGCAACCTAGAGGTGTTTCAAGATTGGGTCTTTCAGCGGGCCATGCGCCATGCCCCCATGCCCTCGCCCCAGGTGGAAGCCGCCCAAAGTTGCTGGCTCAATGCAGAGCGCCGAATGCGGGGCACCTTAACCCATGCCCTAGGGACCGTCCACCACCTCAGCGAACCTAAACTGGCCTGGAACTTAGCCCACTGGCTGCCCCTAGACACCACGGTGATGATTGCCAATAGTACACCCGTTCGGGACTGGGAATGGTTCTGCTTGCCCCACAATCGCCGCTTTTCCATCTTCTTTAACCGGGGGGCCAACGGCATTGATGGCCTCCTCTCGACGGCCCTGGGGGTAGGCCATGGCGAAGCCCAAGGGACCGTGCTGGTGACGGGCGACTTGGCCTTACTGCACGACACCAACGGCTTTTTGCTGCGGCCCCAGTTCCAAGGCCACCTCACCATTCTGTTGATCAATAACCAGGGGGGCGGCATTTTTGAGCTATTGCCCCTTGCCGCCTATGAGCCACCCTTTGAGTCCTACTTTGCCACGCCCCAATCCCTCGACTTTAGCCAGCTTTGCCAAACCTACGGCGTTGAGTACCACGCCATTACCCAGTGGGCCGATCTGCCCCCCCTGCTGCAAGCCCTTCCGCCCACAGGAATTCGCCTGCTGGAAGTCCGCACCGATCGCAAGGCTGATGCCCAATGGCGACACCGTTTATTTGAGCAGGTTTCTCAGTCGGGAGCAGAGGGGTCGTAACAGCAGAGAGGGGTTGCCTAGGCTTGGAGGATGGCCTCCGGTTCTAGCACACAAATGGCATAGCCTTTCCGGGTCATGGCCACCGTAATTTCGTCCCCCTGCTGGGTGAGCCGCCCGACAATTTCTAGGGCTTTGTCGGCTTCTTCCTCCACCTTAAAAATGCTGTAGTACTGGCCCATCACCGTAGCGGCCACCAGTTCCTGTTCCAGATCGGGAACACGAATTTGGCAAAAGTCTTCCCGCTCTGCTTCAAAGAGGTAAAACGGCTTGGGTTCAGTTTGCAGGGAGGATCTGGGGGGGAGGGGTTTGGTGGGGGTTGAGTTGGGTTCCAGGGTCCAGACCATGTATCCAACCGCGCTTTGGGTGAGGGTCACGGCAGTATTCTGGGCGTTGAGTTTGAGGAGAAGGCGAAATGCTTGGGTTGCATCCTCAACCTTCCGTAAAAAGCCGTAGTTTTGACCCTGCACATGGATTGCCCCCAAGGGTTGGTTATCCCCTTCTAACTTCACATGGCAGGTTTGGTATTGGCTACGGGATACAAGAAAGAAGCAGCGGGTCAAGTTAGTCTTTTCACTCATTTACTAAATTCCTACTTACAGCCATCAGCCCAACGCCCCGGACTGAACCAGGGGTCTCCGCTCTACCCCGCTCTGGCCCGGACCGGACGGTTTCCATTTTCCCATGGTACGGAGAGAAAAAAGGTCCGATCGCGATCGGATGGCCCTTGCCACCGCGTGCGGATCAACCTGAGCAAGGCGGCTGGGAACAAAGGGGCGGCTGGGCAGGGAATCATGGGCCGCTAGCCGGACAATCCCAGGGCTGGCGGGAACCGATGACCTACGGGTTCCCCCGTGAGATCAATCCAAGTTTCAGACTTTGTAAAAGACTTTGTAAAAAACTATGTCAACCCTTCCCTTGTCATTCCTGGGGGGGAGCTTGCTATAGCAGTATGGGAAGAAGTCTAGGGGATGCTGCTGTGAATTGAGGCTAGGGGCTAGGCAGGATGCTGGGACTGCAACGGTCAACGCAGCAAAGGTGGGATGGACCCGTGCCCCCCCGACTGCCGGAATGCCCCCCCTGCTGACGTACTGTGTCCCGTTTCCCCCTGGCAACGCTGAAGCAACGCGACCCCTCGCCTCAACACACCCTCGTCAGTTAACGCGACCTTATTATTTAACGCGACCTATGTCTATGCTGAGCGATCCGATTTGTCAGCGCCTCCGTCAGTTGCCCCTTCTGGATACGGTGTGGGAGGGCGATCGCGTGTCCTTGGGGTCGGCGGATTGGGATCCGTTGGTGCATCGATCGGGCCGCGCTACACCCCAAAGTTATCTGTTTTGGATTGATGGGGTCCGCAAAACGGTGCGAGCCATGGATGCCCTGACGACGTTCCCAGATCATGAGACGATCGTGCGCACCCTCATCCAAGCCATGGAAGATCCCCTAGAGACCCAGCGCCAACCGTCGCAGCCCGGTCGGCCCCGCAAGATTGTGGTGCGCGATCGGGAGTTGCATTTTTTCCTGCGGGGGGTGCTGCAAGATTTAGGCATTAAGGTGGAGTATAAAGCGACGCTCCCGGTGGCCGAGCAACTGACCCTGACGCTGCTCCAGTTGTTGCACCAGCAAACCCCCGCCCTGTCCAAGCCCGAACAGCAGTGGCTCCAGAGCCAATCGCAGCGCCTGTGGGAGGTCGCCCCCTGGCAAACGCTGTGTGATCACCAAATTTTGGTCCTCCGCTTTCCCCACCTCCAGCGCAATCCCCTCTATGTCTCGGTTCTGGGCAAGCTGGCCCTGGAGTTTGGCTTGCTGTTCTATCGATCGGTGGAGTCCCTCCAAGAATTCCGGCACCAGATGCTCCATCCCCAGCAGGATTCCCCCTCGGTGGAAGAAGCCTTTTTACGCCAAGACTGCTTTTACCTCACCTATCTCACTCCGCCCCCTGAGGTGCTCCCCAATGCTGTGCTGACCATGCCGCAGCCTGCCCCGGTGGAGGTGGGCAGTATTCACCCGATCGAGGGGATCCGCCCCCATCTTTGGGGGGAAGAATTTCGGCTGGTGATGGTGGCGATCGAGGCAGTCATGGCTTTTTTTAAGCAATATCACAGCCATCTCTCCATCTTTCCCAACCTCAGGCAGGAATACTGCATTAATCTGCCGCCCAGCTTACTCCTCGCTGAGTCCACAACCTGCACCGTCACCGTCGAAACCCTGCCCCACCTTGCCCAAACCCTGCAACATTCGCCGCTCCTGCTGCCCCTCGCCCCCACGTCCCGCCCGATCGCCCTCTGGTCCCCCCCTAGGGAACTCCTGGACAGCCTGCAAATCCAGCAAACCCTCATCCCCGATCGGGCGCTGGTCAGTATGGGGCAGTTGCCCTGGGCCGTCTATGCCAGCTTGGAGGAAAAACGGCTGATCCGCTCCACCTGGTCCCCGGTGCCTGAGGCTCCCCTCGGTGAAGGTCTGCCAATTATTTTGATCCAAGGGACGCTATCCCAGGCTAAGGCGGTGATGGGGGCGATCGAGGCGGCGGGGGGACTAGCGGCGATCGGCTTTAATCCCGGCCATGATCCCCTCTCCCAAATGGTGGTCGATCTGGGCTTACTGAAGCTGCACAGCGGGCTATTTGAGGTTTTTGGCGAATACAACTCCGAGGGCCAGAGCCATCGCCTCGCCCGCCAAAAGTGGGATCAGCGGACCCGAACCAACGGCGGACGCTGTGGGTTGCTGCTGGCGACGGGGGTCATGGGTCCGAGCCAGGGCAATCCCGGTTTGCAGGATTTGGTGCGGTTGTGGGAGGTGCCCGCTTGGAGCGCGGAGCAGTTGGGGCTAGGGATGCTACACCTCCAGCCGCTGTCCCTCTCCCGCCCCTAGGG
>JAYKJG010000394.1:0-9332 GCA_035286285.1 Prochlorothrix sp. | reverse complement strand
GAGCCTGAAACAGAATAAACGGGTAGGGGTCGTGCCCCTGTGCCGACCCTCTGACCGCCAAATACAGGGGCAACCACGGGGGGATTGCCCCTACCAAAACGAATCGAGATTAGTCGGATTTGGTATTAGTACCAAGAGCGAAACCACATCCGCGATCGAAAAGCCGCTTCTTCTAGGGGTAAACCCAGGTAAATGGGCAACCAGTACAGCAAACCCCAAAAAATCCCCAGGAGGATAACCAAGGCCGTGAGTTGTAAGCCAAGGCGACGACTGCGGAACCAGCGATCTAGCAGCCATGCCAGCAGCAGGAAACTGTAGATAGAAGCAGCCATATAGTGATACAGAAAGAGGCAGCGCTGGACCTCAACCCAGGGGAGCCAATTTGCGCCAAGATTGACGAGGAGAAAGGTGAGGAGTTGGCGATCGATCGGGTGCAGCGCCAGTGCAGGAAAAGGCCGGTTGGGGACAGAAGAGAGGCGGTGAACAGGGGAGGGGAAGCCGATCGATCGGGCTTGCACCGCAGTCCAGGATTGGAGCAGATCGACAACAGCCCTAGTATAGCTGTAGATTGTGCCGTAAATCTCGATCCAAAGCCATCGCAGCAGGATTAAAACCGTTAAAACAACCGTCAAGCTAGAAAACCACCACAGCATAGGGTTCCCAAGGGCATGGACATCATAAACCCAAGTGATCCCGCCTTCTGTAACGGTTTGGTACCAATAGGCAACGGGCCGCACCAGCCAGGGCCAGCCCCACCACGCCGAGCAATAGGGGTGAATATCCTGGCCATTGCCCACACTGGCATGGGAAAAAAGACCTTGGGCCTGATTTTGCCAGAAACTAAAGTCTTGGTTCAGCCAGAGGTGGGGCACCCAAACCAAACGGTAGAGCAAAAAGGGGACAATACCGAGATACACCACAAAATCGCTCCAGTGAAGGCTCAGTAAAGCACTTTCCAAGGCAGTAGGGGCTTGGAAGGAAGCATTTGGACGGGGCGATCGGGGCTGTACCCCAGGCCACCGCAAGCGCTGGAGATAGGGACTAAACAGCGTTAGTCGGGAGTCTGGCCGCGATCGGCCTTGGGACAGTTGGGCAGACTGCCCCCGATCGATCGCCCCCCCCCAACCCTGCCCCAAACAACCCCAAGCCCAATCCTTGAACCCATGCCAATACTGCCCCAGCCCCACCAACCCCCACCAGCCCCCTAGCCCCAAAATAAAGCCTAAACCGTTCCATTTAACCGCGATCGCGCTCCCCAGTAAAATTCCTGTCCCCAGCAAGCCCAGTCCTGCTTTTTGGTTATTTTTGGGGTCAGGCTCTAGATCACTATCCCGCTGCCTTTGAAACCGCAGCGATCGCAAAAATAACCACTGTCCCAACAAGCCAAACAGCATGATATAGATATTAATCAAAGCATAGCGAGACTCCACTAAAAGCAGACCATCACAGGCGAGTAAAACCGCAGCAATCAGCGCATAGGTGCGCCGCTGGGTTAATTCATAGGCCAGGGCAGCCCCCAAGAGCGGTAACAATGCCCCAACCGCCGCATTCAACCAGCGATAGCCCCAGGTTAGCCCTTGAAACCCCTCCACAACCGTTACCGCTGGCTCCCCCCGTTCCCAACCCAAGCCCTGGGCGATCGCCGCGATCGCCCCTTGGATAAACTGGCTAGACCAGAGGCCGAGGGCAATGCAATATTTACCGAGGGGGGGATGGTTATCAAAAAAAGGGATTTGGTGGAGATAATTATAGGCAAATTGGGCAAAGTAGACCTCATCAAAAACCAGAGTCGCAAAGCGATCGAGGCTCCAGAAACGTAGCCCTAAGGCAAAGCAAAAAATACTCAAAAGCCCAACTCTAAAACTAAAGAGTTTAGACTGAAAAACCTTAGAGCTAAGGAAGATTGAACCAAGGACTTGCATAATTTTGGAAGCAATCATAATAAAGTCTTACAATAAAGTCTTACAATAAAGTCTTACATCAAAATTAAATCCTGGGGCATCTCGATTGATCGGATCGGTTTGACTTTGCTCTCGGTTTGACTTTGTTCTCAGCTCGACTGTGCTCACCGACCTAAACCTGATGCTGCTGTGGCTATTTCTGCTAAAACCTGGATTTTCTGAGGTACCCTACACTGACCTGTAAGGCTCTAGCCTACTCGCCCAGCACATGAATCACCACCTCGCGGCTGTGGCTCTGTTGGCGATGTTCCCAAATATAAATGCCCTGCCAAACCCCAAGGGAGAGCCGACCCTTGGCGATCGGAATTGTTTCGCTGCTATGGGTTAAAGCCGTGCGAATATGGGCAGGCATGTCATCCGGCCCTTCCGCATCGTGGATATAAAAATTACCCTCCGGCACCAGTTTTGCCATAAACCGCTCCAAATCCTTCAAAACATCGGGATCGGCATTTTCCTGAATCACCAAGCTAGCAGAGGTGTGGCGAATAAAAACAGTGCAAAGCCCCGTCGTCACCTGGGACTCCCGCACCACCGTATCCACTTGCTGGGTAATATTCGAGAGGCTTTTACCGGGGGTTTGGACCCGCAGAATTTTTTGGTGTTGTTTCATAGCAGGGAAAGATTGCGAAAGGGAAGATTAAAAAAGAACAGGCTGCAAAAAGAGAATTGATAAAGGGAAAAGGGGCAAAATACCCAGGGGCTAGTCCAGCAGGGCGGAAATTCCCGACCCCCGTCGCGCGGGCCTCTGACCTGCACCGGGAGCACTCACCCTGAAGGGATAGCAGAGGTCTGCCTCGGTCTCCTAGCCTAACTGGGCCAGCAGATTGTCGTCCTGGGAGTCGGGGGAGGAGTCGGGGGTTAGTTCTGGCGTTGCAGGGGAGGAGGCAGCGGTGGACGGGGCGGAAGTCGCGGAGGGGAGGGGGGAGAACTGGGGAGGAGGGGAGAGTCGATCGCCGGAGTCAGCGGCAGTCGCCTCGATCGGGTCGTTGGCTAAGGCTTCGGGGGCGATCGTGGCCAGCAATCGCGCTAAATCCGGGCTAGGATTGCGGCTTTCGGGAAGGATCACCTCCTCTAGCGGCTCAGCGCCAGTTTTCACCCCAGGGTCAAGGTGACTTGGGGGATTCACTGCGGCCTGGGTTAAGGTTTGGCTCTGGGCCAACTCAGGGCTAGGTTCGCCCTCGATCGCGGCAACTGAACCCGCCAACTCCTCGGATCGAAGGAACTCGATCGATGGCTCTCGGTCACCCTGAACGTCTAGATCGCCATTGATCCGAGCGCTCAACGCAGGGTCTGGGTTACCCGTCAGCCTTGAAGCAGGATCTGGATCGGTGGACGCAGAGTTTAGCCCAGAATCGGCAGAATACGGCGTTAAATTCGGCCCTAGGTCTGCCGGAGCCGAATCTAGACAGTCCTGCGCTCCTAGAGGTTCTACAGTGGCCTGTTCCACCGGAGTCGGCTCTGCTACCGCAGTTGGCTCTGCTACCGCAGTCGGCTCTGCTACTGCAATTGAGGTAAGAGCCTGGGCATTAACCGCTGCCTCAACCTGTACCTCAACCAATGCCTCAACCTGTGCCAGTTCTGCCGCCTGTGCTTGTCCCCCAGCCTCGATCGGAGCCTCGACCTCTGAGACTGCTTGCAGATCTGGAGCGTCCGGGGAATCTTGGCGCGATTCAGGCTGGGGATCGTCCTGGAGATCCGCTGGGAAACCTTCCGGGGGATCCTCCAAGAGACCTTCCGGAAGATCGGCTTGATCCGTCGGAGCCTCTTGGCCCTCCCAGGGAGAATCGTAATGATTCCAGGGTAAAACGGGATCCTTTGGCAGATTGTGGAGCAAAACCGTAATATTTTCCCGATCGGGCTTGGGTAACCGGAATGCCTTCGCTGGAGCCTCAGTTTTGCTGGGGGCTGAGGGGCTAGGCGCTGACGGGGACAAGTCAGGAGTTGCTTCCGGGGCTTGGACCCCAGGTCCGGCACTCGCTTGGGGCGATCGATCGGAGCTATTGCCGGAATTTGCGCTAGGATTCATGCCAGTATTAGACGGCTGAGCGGTCATAATCTTTGCAGTAAGAAATAGGAACGAAGGGAAAGCAAATCTCCGAGGCCAAATATCCGAGGCCACATGCAAAGGTCAGGGAAGTCAGGATTTTCAGTCTGAAGGATCGCCGACCCGTTTGACAAGTCTGAGGCGGAAGAGCCAGGGCAGGAGGTGGCCTTTAACGACCTTTAACTAAAGGAGTAGGCCACAACCATGTGGCAGAGAATCACCCCAGCAATGAGCCAAGTTGCATAGGCGGCATACCGCAGGGACTGGGAAACATCATCGAGGCGTTGGCGGTTGGCGTTGTAGGTTTCCACCAAGTTCACCAGCATTTGCAGTTGATACTCTTCCCATTGCAGGGGAAGGTAGCGTTCTAGGAATTTCTGGTCTTGGAGGTTAGGACTCACCACGACCTGACGGGGAAAAAAGGCGGAAATCAGCAAACTAAAGCTTAGAAAAAAGCTGATCACCTCAATAATATTGAAAATAATGCCAAAACGGCTAGGGAAAGCCATTAAGCGGGAAATACTCACACTCGTTAGCAAGGCACCATTGGTCACAAACAAAATATTGAGCTTGGTGGTGAGGGTTTGGCCCTGTTCGTCTTGGGCGTGCATCACCCGCCGCACATCGTCAGCAGCCAGGGCAATGGTGCGCGGATCGAGGGCGATCGCCTCTTCCTCCGACTGGCTACGATCGTCCTGGCTACGATCATCTTGGCCGAGATCGTCCTGCCCCCGATCGCCCTGCCCCCGATCGCCCCCAGCCTCAACCCGATCGGTCCCTTGAAGCGCAACCGGAGCAACCGGAGCAACAGCAGGCACCGAGGCCGCAGCCTGAGCCTGGGGCACAGGGGGATCCGGGGACGATCGGGGCGGAACCAAGTCGAGGGGGAAAGTCTCACGGGGAATGGTATCCGTGGGAATCAGGGGCGCATCAAGAGGTTCCGGACTGGGGGGGACAACCTCAGGGGGCAAGGGGTCAGCAGAGATTTTATTGGTGACCGGGGGCGTAGACAGCGTGTCAGCGAGGACATCACAGGTTGGAGAAACAGCAGAAAAGGTAACGGAGCCAGGGGATACCGTTTCCGGGGGGGGTGAACTGGGGAAGACAGGGGAGGGCGGCAAAAAGGTCATGGATCGAGCGAAGGCGGCTAGGGGGAGGCAGCGAAAAATTCGGCGATCGATCGGGCGATCGTATCATTTCCATCATGGCTGATTTTTACCGACTCTGACGGCTGGGTCAGGGGTTCCTGTAAAAAAGTCCAGGGTGTTTCAAAAAATTCAACATCCCTGAGGATGCGGTGGGGCAACGATCGCCGCAGTCCCGCCAGCAAAACCGGCGTTTCCGCAAAGCCCTGGCGATCGAGGCTGATCAGAGGCACCCCCAACCGACAAGCTTCCGAAAACGTACCATAACCGGGCTTAGAAACAACACAACGGCAGAGGGGCATCAGATCCACAGGCCGCAGGGGATAGCCTTGGTAAGTCAGACCCCGGACCCGGATCAGGTTGGGCAAATCCGGCGCTTGGGAGTCGAGGGTGAGGAATTGCCAATGGGGAAAAGCCGCCAAGCGATCGTAGGGAATCGCCTGAAGGCCCAAGCCCCCAAAGGTCAGCAGGACGATTTGGGCCTGGGGTGCCCGCAGCCCTAAAAACTCCCGCAATTCTGCCACCCCAAAGCGCGGATCCCCCCCCGTCAGGCCCACATCCGTCACCTGGGGAAAAGCCGCCATCGGTTCATGGAAAGGCAGACGAAACAGCCGATCGCTCTGGCTAAAGCAGTCCCCCATCCAATCCGCCAAGGGCGCAAAATCGGGATAATTCCCCACCCAAGACCGATAGATATAGTCCCAGCCAAAATTCCCCATCATCCACACCGGAATCCCCGCCGCTTGGCCCAAGGCCGCAGCCAGGGGCGGAATATCCGCAAAAATAAGCTGCACCCGGTTCTGCTGGATAAATTGCACCTCCCCCGCCAAAATTCGATGGCGTTGAGCATAAACCTCCTGCACCGCCCCCAAGGTCGCCCCCAGATCCATCGTCACCCCGTCGGACTGGATGACCCCCACATCCAAAGCACGGGGCCGCAGAATAAAATCGCCGGTTAAGTAAGATTCCAGCAGGAACCGGGGAGCCGTCGTCACCAGGATCAACAGCAGATCAGGACAGAGCCGCTGAAGGGTCGCCAGGACCGCAGCCATACGGGTGGCATGGCCAAAGCCGTGGTTGGTAATGGCAGCGTAAAGAATAGGGCGTGGCATAGCTTGTGTCTGTCTAATCTCTAAAAAGGCAATGGGCCATTAACGTTAACCCCTCATTCCCCAGCCCCTTAAAAGGGTGCATTTTACTTTGGAACCCTCGGCCTAGGGTAGGGGTCGCGCCCCCGTGCCGACCCTCTTAGCGGCCAAAAACCGGGGCAACCACGGGGGGTTTGCCCCTACCGCCTGGGTAAATCTGCCAAAGTGAACTGGACCCCCCTAAAAGCCTTGGCACCAAGACAGCAGCAACAAGCCCAAAGCAGCACTGCCAACGGGTACCGTCAGGTTATCAATGCCCAACTTCGACATAGATTCTAAAGCCGTCGCGCCCAGGGCAATGGCTAAGGCGATCGCCACAGTCAGCCCCCAGCCCAGCCCCAAACTCCCCAGCACTAACACCCCCACCAGCCAACTCACCCCCAACATCGCCCCCGATCCTTCCCAGCTTTTCCGCTCCCCCCACAGCACATAGGGGTGCTGCCCCCAGCGCTTTCCCACCAAAGCCGCCAGCCCATCCCCCCAGGTCATAATCAAAATCCCCAACACCGCCAACTGGGGCAAATGCAGAGGCCAGAACCACGCCACTAAAATGCCGATACTGACCGCATAGAAAAACGTACCAAAGCTTTTGCGCCCGACGCTGTTGATTCCGGGCAAAATCGGAATGTAGTAGGACAGAAGGGCCAAACCGCCAAAAAAAATGCTGGCAACGACAGCCATCCAGGCGGGAATCTGGAGCCACCAAGCCAGCAGAATAATATTGCCGGTGCCAATGTGGACGGTTTTGCGGACAAATTCCGCCTCCATTTGGGGTTGGCGATAGAGCCACCAAGCCAGCCCGCCCACAATGCCCAACCACAGGGCAACAGACCCCACTTGCACGACCCAAGCCGGACTGTCGCCCCTGACCAGTTCTTCGAGTTGCCCCAGCGTTTGCCCCAGCATCCCTGTTGTTCCATAACGACGTGCCTTAACTCTAGTACAGCACGGCCCCCCAAAACACAGGTTCACCTCGTTCCAACTTCAGCAAGGTGAAACCACTGCTCATGAGATTTCTCGATCTCCCTAACGGCTGAGCCATGCGATCGACTCCCGGATCCAGTCCTCCGCCTGGGCCGACTTCGACAGGGCCGTATTTTCCCCCACCGCCTGCAAGGCTTGGATAATTTCCGTGTCGCTGTAGCCCAGAGCCAACAGGGTTAGTTCAACGTCTTCTTGGATCTCCGACTGGGGCAGAGCCGACGGAGCCGTAGAAAGGCCAGTTTCCTTGCGCCACTGGTCAAGCTGGGTTTTGAGTTCCAGGACAATGCGATCGGCGGTTTTTTGACCAATACCGGGGGCACGGGTTAGGGCGCGGCTATTATTGGCCACGATCGCCTGAACCAAAGCTTCTAGCTCCAAGCTATCCAGCAGCGCTAACCCCATCTGAGCACCAATACCACTGACACCAATCAGTTGCCGAAACAGATCCCGCTCCGCACTGCTGCCAAAGCCGTAGAGGGTCCACTGGTCTTCCCGGACCTGAAGGTGGGTAAAAACCTGGGTGATTTCGCCGGGAGGGGGCAGGGCTTGGCTGTAGCGGCTGGTAATCAAGATTTCGTAGCCGATCGCGTTGACTTCCAAAATTACTTGGGCGCGGTTGCTGGTTTTGGTGCTGGTTTTGTGGAGTTGGACAACGGTGCCTTTGAGGTAGTGAATCATGGGGAACGTTTACGGGCAAGGGTGAGGCCATCGGCGATCGGCACCAAACTTAAGTCAATGCGATCGTCCTGGTACAGTTTGGCATTAAAATCACGAATTGCCTCTACTGTGGGGCGTTTATTGTTGGGATTCACCACCTGACCCGCCCAGAGGACGTTATCGATCGCAATCAGGCCACCGGGCCGCAGCAGTTGTAAACACTGCTCATAGTAATTAAAGTAGTTTCCTTTGTCGGCATCAATAAAGGCAAAGTCAAAACTGTTGGCTTGGCCGGTGCTGAGGAGGTGGGTGAGGGTTTCCAGGGCGGGGGCGAGGTGCAGTTGGATGCGATCGGCAACGCCAGCAGCCTGCCAGTAGCGCTGGGCAACTTGGGTGATATCAGGATCCTGATCGCAGGCGATGACTTGGCCCGTAGGGGGAAGGGCCAACGCCACAGCAAGGCTACTGTAGCCCGTGAAAACGCCAATATCGAGGGTCCGCTCTGCACCGATGAGTTTGACTAAAAAAGCGAGGAATTGCCCCTGTTCTGGGGTAACCTGCATCTGACCAGCGGAATGCTGTTGCGTTTCGGCCCGCAGTTGGGCCAAGATTTCCGGTTCACGCAGGGAGACCGAGAGCAGATAATCATAAAGTTCGGGACTAAGGCCAAGGGATTTGTGGGAAGCCATGGTCTGGGGATGGTATGACGGGGTGGTGTAGGGGCGCGGTCTTCGCGCCCAAGGCGGAATTTTGGGTCAGTCAAGCAGCCTGTGTCAATGCTTCGCCCTTCCTGAATCATCCTATAGTGTGTTGGGTAAGCAGGTCTTTCTTGAGGGCAAATCAGCATGAACTGGGGACTGGGGGTGCTGGGGGCGATCGCCCTGGGCTGGGGTTGTGGGGCGATCGGGGCCGTGGCCCAAATCCAGGCCGATTCCGAGGCCAAGTCAGCAGCGGCTTACCGGCTGGAGGGCTTGGCGCGGCGGCAACAGGGGGATTTGGTGGGGGCGATCGGGCTATTGCGGGAAGCCGTGGAGCGGGAACCGCAGAACCTAGACGGGCAGGTGTTGTTGGGTTGGACCTTGCATTTGGCGGGGGAGGGGGCGGCGGCGGCCCAGGTGCTGGAAGGGGCACTGCGGCAGGATCCCGTCCATGTGCCCAGTTTGAATGCTTTGGGGATTGTCTATTTGGTGCAGGGGCGCTTGTGGCGATCGGTGGCGACCCATGGCCAGGGGGTGCTGCTGGATCCCGGCAATGAGGTGGCGTTTTACAATTTGAGTCTGGCCTTTGAGCGGTTGAATTTGGGGGATTGGGCAGTGGGGGCAGCGGAGGCGGCGATCGATCGTGAACCCTACAATCCCCATCCCTATGTGGCGTTGGCGTTGGCGCGGTGGAG
>JAYKJG010000393.1:0-8528 GCA_035286285.1 Prochlorothrix sp. | reverse complement strand
ATGAGTGTCCGGAAACCCTGGTGCAAGATGCCATCCAGTTGGCAGAACGCATGGGCCAGGAAGCTTTCTCAGAGGTCGCTCCTGCCTATCGCCAAGACATCACTAAGATTGACGAGTTGATACAAGCATCGGGACTCGTTGGCAAACCTGCGCTTCCCTTTGGAGATCTGCTTGCCCAGGCATCTTTGCAGAAACCCTGGCACGCGGCTAATGAGGTGGCTTTGCGTCTACGTCATGGGATCGATGTGCAAGAAAAGCCGATTACTAATGAGCGACTGTATGACGTACTGGGCCTCACAAGAACTGAATATGAGACCTTTCAGCCGCCCCACCGCCAAAGCGTTTCCATGGCAGTTCCCTCAGAAAACGGGGGGCTTCGATTTTATCCTAGAAAAAAACATCCAGCCGCCAAACGATTTGAGTTAGCGAGGTTTATTGGTGACCATTTACTCTACGGGAACCGTGGGTCTGCATGGCTCACCAGTACCGATCTCAGAACCTCCAGACAACGGTATCAACGTGCTTTTGCGGCGGAATTCCTGTGCCCTTTTCGCAGCTTACAGGCGTATTTAGATTGTGACTATTCAGAGTCGGCCCTGGAAGATGCAGCCGAGTACTTTCAGGTCAGTTCCCAGACGGTTGAGTCAGTCCTGACCAATCATGGTGTGGGGTCTTTTCCTCAGTCAGCGATCGATCGAGACGCTAGTCTTCCCTATTAGGGCATGGATGAGCAGGGATGAGGTATGGGGCGCTACAGTTAGGATTCCCGCAGGACGTAACCGACACCGCGCACGGTTTGGATAAGGCGCTTTTCGCCGTCATTTTCGATTTTGAGGCGGAGATAGCGAATATAGACCTCGATCACGTTGGATTCGCCCATAAATTCATAGCCCCAGACATTTTCAAGGATTTGCTCCCGTGTTAGGACTTCACGGGGATGCTCCATGAGGTACTTGAGCAGTTCAAATTCCTTCATGGTGAGGTCGATCGTGCGGCCTTGGCGGAGGGCGCGGCGGGTGGCGAGATCGAGGGTGAGGTCGCTAAAGCGAAGTTGTTCGCTGGCGGCGGCGGTGGGCTGGAGATAGAGGCGGATCAGTTGGAGAAAACTGTCGCTGCGGTAGGGCTTGAGGAGATAGTCATCGGCTCCACATTCAAGGCAGGCGACCCGATCGTCGAGGCTGTCGTGGGCCATCATCAGCAGGAGGGAGTTGCGGTAGCCTTGGTGCCGTAGTTCTTGGCAGAGCTTCAGGCCCGATTCTCCGGCGAGGAGGCGATCGATGACGATCAAAGTTGGCTGGTATTGGAGGCTTTGGTTTAACCCTTCGCTAAAGTTGGTGGTGACCG
This sequence comes from Prochlorothrix sp., assembly GCA_035286285.1. GTDB lineage: Bacteria > Cyanobacteriota > Cyanobacteriia > Prochlorotrichales > Prochlorotrichaceae > Prochlorothrix. Next base: position 7,184 of record JAYKJG010000393.1, on the reverse strand, counting down.
CAGCACTGTAGCCCGCTTCTTCCAAGTCCTGGGCCATCTGTTGAGCCAGAGTCACGTCGGGTTCAACCAGCATAATGGTTAAGGAAGGCAGGGGAGAGGGGAGGGCGGCCATGAATTTAGGGTCGTAGTTTAGGGTAATTCCACGGAACTGGGTTTGGCGATGTGGGGTAAGCCCCAGCCCAGTTTCTCCCGGAGGACCCGGAAAAATTCAGGACTCTGCAAGCGGATGAAACGGGCTGCGTAGGGCGATCGGGTGATGCGCACTTGGTCTTCGGGAAAGATATAACAGCCGCCATTGCCATCCACCACCATGACTAGGCGGTTGGGGATTGCCGGAAAAATGGTGACGGGTTCTGAGTCGGCAAAGACGAGGGCGCGGGAGGCGAGGGAGTGGGGACAGATGGGCACCAGTTGCAGGACGGGCACCCCTGGGGTGACCACGGGTCCACCGGCGCTGAGGGAGTAGGCCGTGGAGCCTGTGGGGGTGGAAATAATAATGCCATCCGCTGCAATATCGACGGGTGCATGGTGACCGACGGTGATTTCAAAATGGCACATGCTGGTGAGGGGTTCCCGGTGCAGCACCATTTCATTTAAACAGAGGGCTTCCCAGAAGGGCACCCCATCCCGAATGGCTTGGACGGTGACCATGGTGCGCTCTTCCAGGGTGTAGTTCCCGGCGATCGTGGCCTCTAGGGCGGGCATGAGGTTATTGAGGTAGGTTTCCGTCAAGAAGCCCATGTGACCGGTGTTAATGGCCAGAATCGGCAGACCGATCGGCCCCACTTGGCGACAGGCTGCTAGGACGGTTCCATCTCCCCCCAGAACCACGGCAAAGGTGAGGTTCTCTTCAAAACCAGGGGGAACGAGGTAGTCGATCGGGGTGTGGCAGACCGGGGACTCAGGGCTAGCGTAGCCTAAAATTCCACCGATACCCAGAGCCTTGACAACATCCCAGCCCTGAGCAGTCAAATACTGCTCAATGGTGGCCGCTGCCTCGCAGGCGCTAGGTTTGCCGTCGTTATAGATAATGCCAGCCTTGGGCACGTTTCCACCTTGGCTCCAGGACGAATAGGATGAGGACGAATAGAATGAGGACGAATGGGATCAGGACGCATCGGATGCTGTGCAGTGTGCTTCACTGACCTGAAGCTGAGCCTAAACCACAAGCTTCGATCCGCACAAGCTCGATCGAACTAAAGATATATCACAGAGTCCCGCGCCTAGAAATTCATCTTGCGCTTTTGATCTTCCTTCTCGTAGCCCAGTTGCTTGAGCTTCTGCATCATCCGCCCAAAGTATTCTGAAAAATAGGCTTCGAGGGTGGTGATGTCCTGGGGATCCAAGTCAAAGGTTTTGTACACTGCGTCCATCTCTGCGGCGAGGGGTTGCCCTGCGGCCAAGACTTCACTAAAGGCAAGGCGATCGGCCAAATTCCAGCCCCATTCAAAGTAGTTGGAGACTTTTTGGACAATGCGGAGGGTTTCGATCGGCAGGCGGGCAATCTTGGCATCCTGGCCCGAAAGCCGCTCACAGAGGCGGATAATCTCATACCCATCCCAGGCTTTGCTGCCGACGACGGGAAAGGATTGGTTGCGGGTGGCCTCGGTGGTGACGGCCCGGACGGCAAACTTGGCAATGTCCTGGGTGTTCATATAGGCGACGGGGGTGGCTTCCCCGGTGACCCAAACGGTTTGTTTTTCCAGGATGGGGATGGCGTACTGGCCAATTAAGCCCTGGAGAAAGCCGCTCAGCCGCAGGATTGTATAGTTTAGCCCCGACTCTTTGAGGAAGTCTTCGGTGCAGGCTTTGATCTGCATCATGGGGACGTTGGGATATTGCTCTGCGTTAAGAATTGAAAAGAAAATAAACCGATCGATCCCCGCGACCTTGGCTGCTTGGATCAACGCGACCTTACTGTCCCAGTCCAATTTCCAGATGCTGCCGGGATCCGTAGGCCGATAAGTTGCAGCGTCAATAATCGTAGAAATGCCTTCCAGGGCAAAAGGGAGCGTTTCCGGGTCAGATAGGTCTGCCTTGACGAGTTCTGCCCCCCATTCACGGAGAAAGGCTGATTTTCGAGGACTGCGGACCAGACAGCGCACCACGTGTCCTTCATCTAAGGCACGGCGAACCACTTGCCGTCCGAGGGTTCCTGTAGCACCAACAACCAATAAGCTCATGGGGAGGAATGTCAGAAACGTAAACTTTCTTTACAGTTTATCAGGAAAGGGATCGTTCTCCCTAAGGTTTGCCCCATTGCTTTAAGTTTGCAGTGCCCCAAAGAGGAGCAGGGACAGCAGAAAATCGGCGATGAAGATGGTGATCCAGATATTGACGACCGCAGCGGTGGCGGACTGGCCCACGCCTTTGGCTCCCCCTTGGGTGGTGAGTCCCCAGCTACAGCCAATGAGGGCAATGAGCAGGCCAAAGATGACGGACTTGAGGACGACGGCCCAGAGATCTTGGATGTCTAGGAAGAGGCGCACGGATTCTAGGAAAGCGGCGGGGGGTTGTTGGTAAAAGTGGCTGGCGACCCAGGTGCCGCCGCCGATGCCGATCGTGATGCCAAAGGTGCTGAGAATTGGCAGCATGATGCAACAGGCCACGACACGGGGCAGCACTAAGTAATCCACCGGGCGCGTGCGCAGCATTTGGAGGGCATCAATTTGCTCGGTGACTTGCATGACTCCCATTTCGGCGGCATAGGCGGACCCGACTTGGCCCGCAACAATTCCGGCGGTGAGGACGGGGGCCAGTTCTCGGCAAAAGGCAAGGGCAAAGGCTCCGCCCAGGGCTTCTAAGGCTCCGTAGCGCAGTAGTTCCCGTGCGGTTTGGATGGTGAAAATCATCCCGGCAAAGAGGTTGATGAGCAGGACGGACCAGAGGGCTTGGGGTCCTGCGATGAGGAGTTGTTCGGCTAGGGTTGCCCCCCGCAATTTGCCCTTGAGCAATCGGATGATGACTTGGCCCACCAGGAGCAGGGCGACGGGTATGCGCTGGAACCAGCGATTTTCTTGAAAGAAGGGGGATGGGGCCATGAAATATGCGGTTTTAACGGTTTGGGGGGGACTGGGGCGGGGAGAGGGGGGCCGATCGCAGCCGCCGCAGAGCTAGCCCTAGCAGGATTAAGCCGAGGATGACGATCGTGCCCAGGCCGATCGGGCTGGGGACCCAAAAGGCGGTTTCGATCGTGGTGACTTCGCCCACGGGTAAGGACCAAACTACGGAGTTGCTTTGATGCTGGGGTGCTAGGGGGGGGTCGGTTGTAGCCCAGTCTAACCCCCAGGGGGTTTGGAGGCTGAAGGCCACTTGGAGGAGGTGGGTTTGGCCCAGGAGCGATCGGCCTTGGCGATCGAGGGCGGTGAGGGGGCGTAGATCGAGGGTGAGGGTGAGGTGGTTATGGATGGCGATGAGGCGGTTGTCTTGTTCTAGGCTGAGGCGGGCGGCGATCGGGGGCAGTGCGCCTTGCCAGGTTTGGGGTTGGGCGATTGGGTTGGGAGCGATCGAGTTGGGATCGATCGGATTGGGAGCGATCGCGGCAGGGGTGGAATCGATCGTAGTGGGATCGATCGGGTTGGGAGCGATCGCGGGCTGAAGTGGGATGACTTGGGCGAATTTTTGGGCGAGATCTTGACTGCCGTAGAAGGGGACCGTGAGGATGTAGCGATCGGGGGCGACCTGTTGGCCAAGGCTAGGGATTTGGGGGGCTTGGCGATCGAGGGCGGTAAACCAGTCCTGAATGAGGTTAGGGCTGAATTGGGAGACCGCTGGATCGAGGGCAATGCTTTGGACGATCGCCCCGGCGGTTTGATGGTCGAACCGTAGGCCCAGATCATATTGAATGCACCCCCCCAGACCACTGGCCAGGACCAGAATCAGGAGAACTCGCATCCCTTGGGCGATTTTTTGAACCATGGTTTGTCGTTTGGTGTGAAACCCGCCTTGTGTGAAACCTGAACCTTTGGGAGATTGCACCAGACCCTAGACTACAGCGGGTTCACCTTGGTTTTCAACTGTGCGGATCTCGGCTGGGTGGGCGCGAAACGATCGAAGCGAAATCAGGCTGTATCGGCAACCTTGCCCGTTTTTTCCCCGTCTTTTCATCAAGGTTCCAAAACATCCCAATTTTGAGTGTTGTATCCTAGAAAGCTGTCTTCCTTCACAACAACCTCGATCGCAGTTTTTGTTGCGCTTCAGAACGATTGCAGTTTCGCGGTCAGACTCTGACTTTTCGCTATGACTTTGAATCGCCCCTGGTTTCCCCTGATCCTGGGTCTACTAGCCACTCCCCTCGCGCCCCTGGCTACCCTCGCAGCGCCGTCTTCTCTCCCACCGTCGATCGCCGTGGGAATGCTGCCCGACTGGCCCCCCACCCAGATTTTTTTCCCCCTCCCCCTCGATCGCTACCCCACACCGGGAATTCTGGCCCAAGTTTTAACGGCCCAAGTTTTAACGGCCCAAAGCCCTACCTCTGAAAGTTTAGAAGAAAGCCGCGCGGCAATTTTGGCGGCAATTCTGGCGGAAACCAACCGGGTCCGCACCGATCCCCAGGGGTATATTGCCACGCTGCAAGACTGGCGAAGTCGCTTTGAGGCTGATGGGATGACGGTGCGTTTGCCCAATGGGACACGGTTGGCGACCTTTGAGGGGGTGAGCGCGGTGGAGGAGGCGATCGAGGCGCTTCAGGATTTGGCTGCGGTGCCGCCCCTCACGGGGTCCGAGGCGTTGAGTTTAGCGGCTCAGGACCATGTGCAAGCCCAGGGACCGACGGGAGCCACGGGCCACGAGGGAGCGCGGGGGGGAATGCAAGAGCGCATTGAGCGCCATGGGGATTGGCAGGTGACGATCGGCGAAAATATTAGCTATGGGGCTGAGTCTGGGGTTGAGGTGGTGCGGCAGTTGCTCATTGATGATGGGGTGCCGGGGCGCGGGCATCGGCTCAATCTGTTGAATCCCAAGTTTCGGGTGATGGGGGTAGACTGTGGCCCACACCTGAACTATGGCGTGATGTGCGTGATGACCTATGCCGGGGGGTACCAAGGTGCAGAGGCTGGGGGGGAAGGGGAGTCTGGGGCTGGCGCTATGGCGACGGTTGGCGGGACTGCTGGGGAAACTTCGGCGGCGATCGGCTCCCCTGACGGGACTGCGCCTATCCCCTCCGCGACCCCGATCGCGGCTTCGGTACCCGACTCTACAACCCATCCGTTTGTGGTGCAGCACCGGGGGACATTGCCCTTGGTCTCCTTGAAGCTAAACGACGTTGAGCTATTGCCCGAAGCGCTGCCAGCGGGGGAAACCCTGTCGCTGGCCCTAGAGTCCTGCCAGGGGGATTTGCTGCTGGAAATCGACGGGTATGCAACTTTGCCGTGGCGTAACTTGGATTTATGTCGGTTCAGGACGTTGATTATTGATTCTAATAACAGTATGCGGTTGGGTCTGAAGCTGTGAAGCGGAGGGCTTGCTAGGGGTGCCCTGGGCTGCTCCCCCGTGGCCCAAGCCTAACCCCCGCTCCTTGTGTCAGGATAAAGGCAGCTTCGATTGAACTGCAAATTTTGAACTGTACAAGGGAAATCCATGTTTTCAACCCTATTCGGCCTTGGTAAAAAATTAGAACTGCCTACGGCGGCGGAAGCCCTTCCCGGTCGAGAGACCCCCATGCCGGTTCCCAAGGCTCATTTTGTCAACGGCAACCCCCTCCAGCCTCCTTTCCCGGCTGGGATGGAACAGGCGATGTTTGGTCTGGGCTGCTTTTGGGGTGCAGAGCGCAAATTTTGGCAATTACCGGGGGTTTATACCACTGCGGTGGGCTATGCGGCTGGGGTTACCCCGAATCCGCTCTATAAAGAGGTTTGCAGTGGCCTAACGGGTCATAATGAGGTGGTGTTTGTGGTGTTTGATCCCCAGCAGGTCAGCTATGCAACGCTGCTGAAGACGTTTTGGGAAAGCCACAATCCGACCCAGGGAATGCGCCAGGGCAATGATGTGGGGACGCAGTACCGATCGGGGATTTACTGCTACTCGGAGCAACAGCGCCAACAGGCGGAAGCTTCCCTTCAGTCCTACCAAACGGTGCTAACTGCGGCGAAGCACGGCACGATCACCACGGAAATCCTTGATGCTCCGACGTTTTACTATGCGGAAGACTATCACCAGCAGTATTTGGCCAAAAATCCCAGTGGTTACTGTGGTTTAGGAGGTACGGGGGTTGCTTGCCCGATCGGTCTTGAAGTGATGCCGTAGGGTGCGCTCCTAGGTCTTATTCACTGACTTAAAACCCTGGTTTCTTCCCAAGGGAATCTAGCCGATCGGCGTTTTTCGCCCAGAAACCAGGGTTTTCGATCCCTGCAACCGCAGCTAGGCGATCGGCGTTTTTCGCCCAGAAACCAGGGTTTTCGATCCCTCGATCGCAATGCACCTAGTCTGAGACTTAACCATGGCCTACAGTCACTTCACCTTACCGATCGCCCAAGCCAACTTTGGCCTCACCCTCCACGAAGGGCAATCCCTCTTCAGCACCCTGCCCCCGGTTCAACCCTCCCCTCTGTTGCAGCAGATCCTCCAGGAATACCAAGCCCTTGCCCTCGCCATTAACAGTGAAAAAGCCCGATCGGAGTTTATTATTGCCCCTATCCTTGCCGATCTTCGCCGCCAAGTGTCCCAACCTCTTGCTCTCTTCTCCGGCAAAGACTTTACGGTAGATGCTGACCTTGGCTTAAATGGCTACTGTGACTTTATCCTGGGCCGATCCCCAGAACAGTTTTTTATTCAAGCCCCCGTTTTTACGATTATTGAGGCGAAAAACGAAGATATTATCGGCGGATTGGGGCAATGTGCGGCGGCAATGGTTGCGGCGCAACTGTTTAACCAGCGCCAGCAAACGGAAGCGGCTGCGATCTATGGTTGTGTTACGACGGGCAGTAACTGGCGATTTTTGCGCTTAGTGGGTCAGGATCTGGCGATCGACAGCGAAGAATACTACTTAAAAGAACTCCCCACCCTTCTCAGCATTCTTTCACTTCCTTTCCGGGATCCCCCCAACGACTCCCCCCCTTGGTAATACCAAATCCGTTGAGCCTGAAACAGAATAAACGGGTAGGGGTCGTGCCCCTGTGCCGACCCTCGACCAGCCAAATGCAGGGGCAACCACGGGGGGATTGCCCCTACCAAAACGAATCGAGATT
>JAYKJG010000392.1:0-3547 GCA_035286285.1 Prochlorothrix sp. | reverse complement strand
CCTACCCCAGGGGGTCGCCAACCAGGGCCGATTCCAGCGCCAGCGCCGCCAAAACCCAGAGCCGGATGGATTTTAAAGGCCGTAGCGAATTTGACAAAATGCCTGTCCGTAGGCTATCGTAAGCGTTTGTAAGTTTTTTCGGAACGAAACGCGCCCTTTCCCCAAACAAAATGCCTACCATTCAGCAACTCATTCGCGATGAACGCCGCGTAGCCCGCAAGAAGACCAAATCCCCCGCCCTCAAAAGCTGCCCTCAGCGCCGAGGTGTTTGCACCAGGGTCTATACCACAACACCCAAAAAGCCTAACTCAGCCCTGCGGAAGGTGGCTCGTGTCCGGCTGACCTCCGGCTTTGAGGTTACAGCCTACATTCCGGGCATTGGTCATAACTTGCAGGAGCACTCCGTGGTGATGATTCGCGGGGGACGGGTTAAGGATCTGCCCGGTGTGCGTTACCACATCATCCGGGGCACCCTTGACACCGCTGGGGTGAAGGATCGTAAGCAAGGACGCTCCAAATACGGCGCTAAGCGGCCCAAGAAGTAAGCGCCAGGGATCCGTCGGTTCCCCGCTACCCTCACGCGCTGTCACCACGGGTTCGGGTTTTGCAATATCGGCCCAGCTTAGACGTGATTTCCAGGGCTACCTAAGTTCAAGAGTCATGCTTTCAACGCTGCCCGTCTCAGACTTCAAGGGGCGAACTTTACCTCGTCAACTTTGATTTTTAGGACTTCGTTCGCAAGACTTAACTTTGCAAGATTTTGATTCGCGAGCTATTCGAGATCTAGATTTGCACGGCGTAGCAGCTCCACAGCGTTGCAGCTTAGCGTGAGCTGACCCAACTGTCCCCGCTTCACGAAAATTTGCCCTGCTTCAGTTCCAAGACTTGACCGGGCTGACTGTGAAAATTGCTGAGATTCCTGTCGAGGTCCAGGTAGGGGCGGATTTTTCCTGCCCTCCACCAGTCCAATCCCAGATTTTTGACAGATTGAGAGCCACTTGGACTGATTTAGCCCCCAACCGACCAACTTTGGAAGTTTATTCAACGTAATTCAATCCTATGTCTCGTCGTAATCGCGCCCAAAAGAGAAGTGTCACCCCGGATCCGGTCTATAACAGCCGCCTGGTGAGTATGATGACGGCCCGCCTGATGCGCAGTGGTAAGCGATCCATTGCTTCAGGAATTATTTATACTGCTTTTAAGACGATCGAAGAGCGCACGGGTTCCGATCCGGTGGAACTGTTTGAAAAAGCGGTGCGCAATGCCACGCCGTTGGTGGAAGTGCGGGCACGTCGGGTTGGGGGGGCCACCTACCAAGTTCCCATGGAAGTGCGTTCCGATCGTGGCACTGCCCTAGCCCTGCGTTGGCTGGTGCGCTTCTCGCGGGAGCGCTCTGGGAAATCCATGGCCATTAAACTGGCCAACGAGCTAATGGATGCTGCCAATGAAACCGGTAATGCCGTTCGCCGTCGGGAAGAAACCCACCGGATGGCTGAAGCTAACAAGGCATTTGCCCACTACCGCTACTAAGGTTTGAAGCTAGCCCTGGTTGGACTAGCTTGGACTCACGCCAAGGCCAGCCCCCGCAACGCCATCACCCCGTTGTTAAGGTTGGTCTGCCCCTTCCCGTTATCAGACCCCCAGGAGATCCCCGTGGCACGTACAACCCCCCTAGATCAGGTGCGCAATATTGGGATTGCGGCCCACATTGATGCGGGTAAAACCACCACAACTGAGCGTATTCTCTTCTATTCCGGCATTGTCCACAAAATTGGAGAGGTCCATGAAGGGACCGCTGTGACCGACTGGATGGAACAGGAGCGGGAACGGGGGATTACGATCACGGCGGCGGCGATTAGTACGGACTGGCGGAAGCACCATATCAATATTATTGATACGCCCGGTCACGTTGACTTTACCATTGAGGTGGAGCGCTCCATGCGGGTGCTGGATGGGGTGATTGCGGTGTTTTGCTCCGTGGGTGGGGTGCAGCCCCAGTCTGAGACTGTTTGGCGACAGGCCGATCGCTACCGGGTGCCCCGCATTGCCTTTGTCAATAAGATGGACCGCACGGGGGCCAATTTCTACCGGGTCTATGAGCAACTGGTCGATCGCCTCAAAGCCAATGCCGTGGCGATTCAGCTTCCCATCGGTGCTGAAAGCGACTTTAAGGGCATCATCGACCTGGTGCGGATGCGGGCCAATCTCTACACCAACGATCTGGGCACAGATATTGAGGATGTTGAGATTCCCGCTGACTACCAGGAGCAGGCTGAGGCGTGGCGCATTAAGTTGATCGAGGCGGTGGCCGAGGTTGACGATGACCTCATGGAGAAGTACTTGGAGGGAGAAGACCCCAGCGAAGCCGAAATTATGATGGGGCTGCGCAAGGGGACGATCGCCGGTTCCATGGTCCCCGTGCTCTGTGGTTCCGCCTTCAAAAACCGAGGGGTGCAGCTCCTGCTCGATGCCGTCGTCGATTACCTGCCGTCCCCGCCGGAGGTCCCCGCCATCCAAGGCCACCTTGCCGATGGCACCCCCGTTGAGCGCCACTCCTCCGATGAGGAACCCCTCTCGGCTCTGGCTTTCAAAATCATGGCCGATCCCTACGGTCGTCTTACCTTTATCCGGGTTTACTCCGGCGTGATCACCAAGGGCAGCTACGTCTACAATTCCACCAAGGATAAAAAAGAGCGCGTCTCCCGCTTGATTATCCTCAAAGCCGACGATCGCATTGAAGTGGATGAACTCCGCGCAGGCGATTTAGGGGCTGTTTTGGGAATGCGAGATACCTTTACGGGGGATACCCTCTGTGTAGAGGATAAGCCCGTGATTTTGGAATCCCTCTATGTGCCAGAGCCAGTCATTTCTGTGGCCGTAGAACCCAAAACTAAGCAGGATATGGAAAAATTATCCAAGGCCCTGCAAGCCCTCTCGGAAGAAGACCCCACCTTCCGCGTTTCGGTGAACCCGGAGACCAACCAAACCGTCATTGCCGGGATGGGAGAGCTACACTTGGAGATCTTGATCGATCGCATGTTGCGAGAGTACAAGGTTGAAGCCAATATTGGCGCTCCCCAAGTGGCCTACCGCGAGACCATCCGCCAGTCTGCCAAGGCTGAGGGCAAGTTTATTCGCCAAAGCGGTGGCAAGGGTCAGTACGGCCATGTGGTCATTGAGGTCGAGCCAGGGGAAGAAGGCAGCGGCTTTGAATTCCAATCTAAAATTATGGGTGGGACCATCCCCAAGGAATACATTAACCCGTCCTCCCAGGGCATTAAAGAAACCTGCGAGACGGGCGTATTAGCAGGCTACCCGGTTATCGATTTGAAGGTAACGTTGCTGGATGGTTCCTATCACGATGTAGACTCATCTGAGATGGCCTTTAAAATTGCAGGGTCTATGGCCATCAAGGATGCCGTCATGAAAGCTTCTCCGGTTCTTTTAGAGCCGACGATGAAGGTTGAAGTCGAAGTTCCTGAAGACTTCATGGGTGGTATCATGGGAGATCTGATCTCCCGTCGGGGTCAAATCGAGGGGCAAGTCA
>JAYKJG010000391.1:0-3358 GCA_035286285.1 Prochlorothrix sp. | reverse complement strand
GGAACCCTCGGCCTAGGGTAGGGGTCGCGCCCCCGTGCCGACCCTCTTAGCGGCCCAAAACCGGGGCAACCACGGGGGGATTGCCCCTACCGACTGGGTGAATCTGCCAAAGTGAAATGGACCCTATCCGATGCTGTCCTCTGCCCAACGGTCTCCTCTGCCCAATGGTGTCGATCTTTGGTGGGTTGACTTGGATCAAGCCCCGCCCCTCGATCGCCTCAAAACGGTTCTGTCGATCGAGGAACAGGAGCGCACCGATCGCTGCCGCACCCCCCAATTGCAGCACCGCTTTGCCGCTTGTCGTGCCCAACTGCGGGGCATCCTCAGCCGCTATGGGGGCCAGCCCCCGGCCCAACTCAAATTTTGCTATGGCCCCCACGGCAAGCCCGCTTTGGCACTGTCCGATCTGGAATTCAACGTCAGCCACTGTCAAGGGGCGGCGCTCTATGGCGTGGGTTGGCGGCCTTTAGGGGTTGATCTAGAGCGACTGCGATCGATGGCGCAGCCCCTAGACTTAGCCCGTCGCTTTTTTGCCCCCTCAGAGCTTGCTACCCTGGCAGCCCTGCCCCCAGACCAGCAAAGTTGGGGCTTTCTGCGCTATTGGGTTGGCAAAGAAGCCCTGCTCAAGGCCATGGGAACGGGCATTGCCAACGGCCTCGATCGGGTTGTGCTGACCCTTCAGCCCGCCCTCCAAATTCAAGCCCTCCCGCCCGATCGGGGGCTGTGGTCGCTTCAGGAAATTTCGGTCCCCGCCGCGATCGACTCCCGGTTCCCCGCCGCCCCAACCTGGGTTGCAGCCCTCGCCACAGCCGAACCCGCCGTTCACCTTCAGTGGCGATCGCCGTCTTGGGAATTCTTAGCCGAGAACCAATAGCCACGTTATAATTCTTAACAACAGAGTTAGCACGGCAAAATTCACCATGACTAATCCCGTCCTCCACGCTTTTTTTGTCGGTCGCGCCCTAGCCCAAGGCATTGGTGAGCAAGTTGAGCGCAACCTCACCGATGCCCTCAGTGAGCTAGGCAAGTTCGATGCAGAGAACCGGGAGCGCATTCGCGAGTTTACCGAGCAGGTGATGGCCCGTGCCCAAGCTGAAGAGGGAACCGTGGCCAGCGCCCCTGCCAGTAGCGCTAGCGGTGACCCTAAGGTGAGCGAAGCTGACCTACAGGAGCTTTTAGACAATCTAAGGGCAGAAATTGCCCAGTTACGGACTAAGTTGCAAGAATATCGGGATCAGTAGTCCCCCCTACCCGTCCAGACCCCCAGGACTTGGGGCACCTAACCCCCAGGGACGGATTTGGACGGGTCTCAACTGGCCCTCAGTGCCGAGTTCTAAGCGATTGGTGACTCGTCACGGTTGGGTCAACACTGTGTAGTCAATGAGGAATCGGCGTGGCAGCCCTGGCAGAAGAACCCATTACCGCTAGATCTTTCCCCTCCCAGTCTTCCGCCCCTGGGGCGGATTCCCCCTTGGGCACCTCCTTCCAACTGCCCCCAGCGGTGACCCTTCCCCCCAAACCAGGGATTGCGGTCACGGACCATGCCGAAAGCTGGAGCCGAGGGCGGTATTCCAAAACCACACGTTTTGTGCGGATTTGGAGTTTTGTGCTGCGGTTTTTGGCAGAACTCTGGTACAACGGCAAACCGTGGACCTATGTGGGCGGCTTGACCCCGGAGAAGAAGCTAGAGCGCCAGCGCCGCCAAGCCGTGTGGATTCGAGAAACGATGCTGCGCCTGGGGCCAACCTTCATTAAGTTGGGCCAGTTTTTTTCAACCCGCGCCGATATTTTCCCCAGTGAATATGTGGCGGAACTGTCCCAACTCCAGGATCGGGTTCCGGCCTTTAGCTATGCCCAGGTTGAGGAGATTTTGCTGAAGGATCTGGGCAAGCCGATCGATCTGCTGTTTGCCGAGTTTGACCCCATTCCCCTAGCGGCGGCTAGCTTGGGGCAAGTGCATCGGGCCACTCTCCACAGCGGCGAAGCCGTCGTTGTGAAGGTGCAGCGCCCCGGCCTTCAGCGCCTGTTTGCGATCGACCTCGACATCCTCAAAGGCATCACCCACTTTTTTCAGCGCCATCCCAAATGGGGCAAGGGGCGAGATTGGATTGGCATTTATGAAGAATGTCGCCGCATCCTCTGGGAAGAAATTGACTACCTCAACGAAGGGCGCAATGCCGACACCTTTCGCCGCAATTTTCGGGGGCGGCAGTGGGCTAAGGTGCCCCGTGTTTATTGGCGCTATGCCTCACGCCGGGTTTTGACCCTGGAATATGTCCCCGGCATTAAAATCAGCGACTATGATGCCTTGGAAGCAGCGGGCCTCGATCGCACGGTCCTTGCCCGCCTCAATGCCCAAGCCTACCTCCACCAAATCCTGGATGATGGCCTGTTCCACGCCGATCCCCACCCCGGCAACCTCGCCGTTGACCCCAGCGGTGCCCTGATTTTCTATGACTTCGGCATGATGGGTCAGCTTCGGTCTGATGTGCGGACGAAGGTGCTAGAGGTTTTTTTTGGGGTGGCTCAGCAGGATGCGAACCGCATTATTGATGCCTTGGTTGAGTTGGGGGCGCTGGTGCCCACGGGTGACCTCAGCCCCGTGCGTCGATCGATTCAATACCTGCTGGAAAACTTTGATGGTCGCCCCCTCGAAAAGCAATCCATTGAAGCCATCACCGATGATCTATATGACATCGCCTACGATCGGCCCTTCCGTTTCCCAGCCACCTTTACCTTTGTGATGCGGGCCTTCACCTCCCTGGAAGGGGTGGGCAAAGGTCTGGATCCCGACTTTAATTTTCTTGAAGTTGCCCAACCCTTTGCACTGGATATTATGGCTGACGCAAATTCTTCGTATTCCAACGACTTCCTGGGGGAACTGAGCCGCCAAGCAGCCCAGGTGAGCACCACCGCCCTGGGGTTGCCCCGTCGCCTGGAAGACACCCTGGGCAAATTGGAGCAGGGCGATATTCGGGTCCGGGTGCGATCGTCGGAGACCGATCGCCTGCTGCGCCGTCTGAGCCTCACCCAAATGAGCACCAACTATGCTGTGCTATCGGGATCCAGCCTCATTGCCAGCACCCTCCTCTTCACCGCCGGGAACTTTGCCTTGGCTGTGCCCCTGTTTCTGCTCACGGGAGCCTTAGGGACCGCCTTTGTGCGCCTGAGCCTTAAGTTGCGCCGCCTCGATCGCTTCAGTAAGGACACAGAATAACCCCCGCTCCCCTACCTACCCCAGGGGGTCGCCAACCAGGGCCGATTCCAGCGCCAGCGCCGCCAAAACCCAGAGCCGGATGGATTTTAAAGGCCGTAGCGAATTTGACAAAATGCCTGTCCGTAGGCTATCGTAAGCGTT
>JAYKJG010000390.1:0-14424 GCA_035286285.1 Prochlorothrix sp. | reverse complement strand
CTGCGGAGGCCTTTGGGCAGGGCGGGGCGATCGGGTGGGGCGGGATAACGGGGTTGCATGGGAGTCAGTTGCAAGCATTGGCGAAGGTGAGGCATGGGCTGTCTCCTAACAAGGAAGAACGGAAGAGGACTGCGATGGCTGCATCTTGTGGGTGAGGGCTGGGGCTAGCTCCCTTTGCCTGGGGCGTTACCCCCAGGGTGCTAACCCTTGGCTCCCCTCACCCAGTTTGGGGATGATAGGAGCTAGCTTAACCCACTGATTGTCACGGTAAGGCTGATTTCTGTTGCGATCCCAAGCCGCCATTGCCCTAAGCTCCAATTGTGACCCCAAACCCCAAGGGCAGTCGTAAGCCCGATGCCTCAGGACCACGATCGTGCTTGGAAATCCTCCGGCACATCCAGCGCGAAGACTTCATCGTCAATCTGAGCGACATATAGCCCTTCCGCCAAAATCTGCTGCCGTAGCGCCTCTGGCAAGCTGACGGCTGCCAAAATGCCATACAGTTCCTTATCTTGATGTTCTGGGAAAAACTCTTGGAACCGCTGAAGGAGGCGCTTCATTTGGTCGATCGCCTCTTCCCTGGGATGACTCTTCACTTCCACGACATAGACCGCTTGGCGATCGCTATTGGCATAGGCCAACACATCAATCTCGATCTCTTGGCCATTTTTCCGCCGCCGTACCCTTGGCCCAACACATTCCATGCCAAAGCGCTCCCGCAAAATTCGCTCCATGGAGGGTAGGGCTAGCCCTTCTGTAAAACTGCCAAATTTGGCCCCTAGCCCCCCAATTTGCCGACCGAGTTCCTTGAGTTGTTGATCAATTTCCCGTCTGCGGCGCTCTTCTTCCTGCATTCGGCGCTCTTCTTCCTGTCTGCGGCGCTCTTCTTCTGCGGCCCGTGCCTGCATTCGGCGCTCTTCTTCCTGTCTGCGGCGCTCTTCTTCTGCGGCCCGTGCCTGCGCTTGTCGCTCTTCTTCTGCGGCCCGTGCCTGCGCTCGTCGCTCTTCTTCCTGTTTGCGTCGCTCTTCTTCCTGCGCTCGTCGTTCTTCTTCTGCGGCGCGTTCTTGTCTGTAGCGCTCATCAGCCTCGGCGCGTTCCTGTTGCTGTCGAGCGGCCTCTTCTGCTAGCTCCCGAAACCGGCGATCGGTTTCTTGGGTTTGTTCCCGGATCAGGCGTTCGGTTTCCTGGTTCTGCTCCCGCAGCATTTGCTTGACTTCTTGGATTTGGCGATCGGTTTCTTGTAATTGCCGATCGGTTTCTTGCTGCGATCGCACGAGTTCTCGCAACAGTTGCCACACTTCTTCTGATGTACTACTCATAGCCGCACCTTAGAATGCTGTAGTTGCAGGCTTGCACTGTAATTGCAGGATTGCCTTGCAGGACTGCTTTTTAGTGTAATAGATCTTTTCCCTCGATCGGTATGGATCGGCCTCGATCGGGGGAAGTCGATTGCGTCGATCGGGATTAGTAAGCCGCGATCGAGGAAAGACTCGATCGGCATGAGTGGGCCTTAATTGATCTTAATCGCCCTCGATCGCCCTTAATCACCCTTAATCACCCTCGATCGGCCCTATTTAGTGCTTGGTTCTGTGCTTAGTTCTGTGCTTAGTTCTGTGCGGGGAGAACCTGCTTGAGGTAGTAGCCGGTGTAGGAGTGGGGCACTTGGGCAACCTGTTCAGGGGTTCCGGCGGCGATTACTTGGCCACCGCGATCGCCCCCCTCCGGCCCTAGGTCAATAATCCAGTCTGCACAGCGAATTACATCTAAATTGTGCTCAATTACCACAATAGAATTACCTTTATCGACCAAGCGCTGCATAACGTCCAAAAGCTTATGGACATCATAGAAGGAAAGGCCCGTGGTTGGCTCGTCAATGAGGTAGAGGGTTTTGCCAGTGGCGCGGCGAGAGAGTTCCGTGGCTAGTTTGACCCGCTGGGCTTCGCCGCCGGAGAGGGTTGGGGCAGGTTGTCCGAGGCGGATGTAACCCAAGCCCACATCGACGAGGGTTTGCAAGCGACTCGCCGCCTGGGGGATATTTTCAAAGAATAAGCAGGCTTCCTCCACGGTCATATTGAGAACCTCGGCGATCGACTGGCCTTTGTACTTCACCTGTAAGGTTTCGCGGTTATAACGCGCCCCTTTGCAGACCTCGCACTGCACATAGACATCCGGCAGAAAATTCATCTCAATGACATTGACCCCCTGACCTCCACAGGCTTCGCAGCGTCCCCCCTTGACATTGAAGGAAAAACGCCCTGGCTTGTAGCCTCGTGCTTTCGCTTCGACGGTTTGGACGAAAACCTGGCGAATGGGGTCAAAGGTGCCGGTATAGGTGGCGGGATTGGAGCGGGGGGTGCGGCCAATGGGGGACTGGTCGATGACGATGACTTTATCGATGGCGCTGTGGCCCTTAAAGTCGCCGAGATCGGCTGGAAACGGGATTTTATGGCCGAGGTGGTGTTGTAAAGCGGGAAGGAGTAGCTCATTGACGAGGGTAGACTTGCCAGAGCCAGAAACCCCGGTGACACAGACCAATTTGCCGAGGGGAATCTCGACGGTAACCCCCTGGAGGTTATTGCGTTTGGCCTCCTTCAGGATCAGGCTGCGACCGTTGCCTGTGCGCCGATCGGGGGGAGTTGCGATCGACTGCCGCCCCGACAAATAGGCTCCCGTTAGCGATGCCTCAGCCTTGAGCAAGTTTTCTAGGGAACCTTGGGCGACAATTTGCCCCCCATGGACTCCGGCACCGGGACCAATATCCACCAGATAATCCGCCGCGCGAATTGTATCTTCATCATGCTCAACGACAATTAAGGTATTGCCTAAGTCCCGTAATCGGTTCAAGGTTGCCAGTAATCGGTCATTATCGCGCTGGTGGAGGCCGATGCTTGGCTCATCGAGGACGTACAGTACCCCGGTCAGTCCTGCACCGATTTGGGTGGCCAGTCGAATGCGCTGGGCCTCACCCCCGGAGAGGGTCATGGCGGTGCGATCGAGGGTTAAATAATCTAGCCCCACATCCAGCAAAAACTGTAACCGCGATCGGATTTCCCGCAGGACTAAATCAGCAATTTGAAGCTGACGATCGCTCAATAACGGCTGATCTTGGGCATTTTCTCCGGTCAGGCTTTGGATCCGCTGGAGGCAGTCGCGGATGGCGGGGCTAGTAAAATCAGTAATGGTATAGGGACCAAGTTGAACGGAGAGAGAAGCCGGTTTGAGGCGTTTGCCTTGGCAAACCTCACAGGTTTGGTGGATCAGGTACTTTTCTAGCTTTTGTTTATAGCTTTCTGAGTTTGTTTCTTGATATTGGCGCTCTAGGGTTGGTAAAACTCCGGCATACTGGCCCACATAGGCTTTGCGCCCTTGGTAGCGGGAGTCGGTTTCGATCGAGATGGCCTCCGGTGACCCGTGCAAAATAATTTGTTGCTGCTCTGGGGTTAGGGTATTCCAGGGCTGGCTAATTTCAAAATTGTAGGCTTGGCCCACACTAAATAGCAAAGAGAGATAATAGGAGTCTTCCTTTTCGGACCAGGGTGCGATCGCCGCATAGGTGGGTAACTTTGGGTCTGGGATGACTAAATCGGCGGAAAATTGGCGCAGACTGCCTAAACCATGGCAATGATCACAGGCTCCGTAGGGGGAGTTAAAGGAGAAGAGGCGGGGGGATAGCTCCTCCATCACGGCCCCATGTTCGGGACAGGCGAAGTTCTCGGAAAAAATCAGTTCTTTGGGGAGAATGGGGCTAGGGGTGGTTAATTTTGCCTCTGTGCTGTAGTTTTGGCCTTGTTCTGCGGCTTTTCGCGGGTCTGGGAAGGGAATGACCTTAGGGTCTGCTGCGGTTGCCGGGACTAGGCCGCTGTCTTTGGGGGGGGCGACGATCTCAATAATGGCAATGCCGTCCGCCCGTTTTAAGCAGGTGGAGAGGGAGTCATTGAGGCGCTCTTCAAGGCCCGGTTTCTTAATGAGGCGATCGATCACCACCTCAATATTGTGGTAATGGTTCTTATCCAGCTTAATCTCTGCCCCTAGGTCTTGAATCTCCCCATTAACGCGCACCCGCACAAACCCTTCTGCCCCCAGAGCCGAAATCAGCTTTTTATGGGTTCCCTTTTTGCCCCGGACCACGGGGGCGAGTATTTGAAAGCGGGTGCCATCGGGGAGAGCCATGATTTGGTCCACCATTTGATCGATCGCCTGGGGCGCGATCGATCGGCCACACTGGGGACAATGGGGTTCCCCGGCCCGCCCAAACAAAAGCCGCAAATAGTCGTAAATCTCCGTAACCGTGCCTACGGTGGAGCGGGGGTTATGGGAGGTGGATTTTTGGTCGATCGAAATGGCAGGGCTTAAGCCTTCGATCGCGTCCACATCGGGCTTGTCCACCTGACCGAGGAACTGCCGCGCATAGGCACTGAGGGACTCCACATAGCGCCGCTGCCCTTCGGCAAAAATGGTGTCAAAGGCCAGGGAAGACTTGCCGGAGCCGGAAACACCCGTAAAAACGATGAGGCGATCGCGGGGGAGGTCTAAATCCAGATTTTTGAGGTTATGCTGCCGTGCGCCCCGGATCCGGATGGTGTCGCGGCTGCGGTTGTGGGCGATTTGGTGGGCGATCGGGGGGCTGAGGCTGGGGGCGGCAGGGGGGAGGGTTGGGGCCGGTTCACCGACCTGCGGGCGGGAGGCTGTGCTAGTTTTGCTGCTCCCCGAACTGCCATCTTGGGTCTGGGTTTTGGCTTTGGCGGAGGCTTTGGCGGAGGTTTTGGATTTTTTGGCTGGTTTAGGGTCCGTTGCGGGGCGATCGGGGCGGGCAGGCATAGGGACAGGGGGGCGCAGGTGGCTCGGATGAACTCCTTGAATGTAACAAAATATTTAGCAAAGGTTGCAGGGTTGGGGGGATTCCGTGCTAAGCGTCAGGACAAAGGAGGTGGGGAGAACTGTAGGCGACTTTTTCGAGCCACTGAAAGGTAGCTTGGAGATTGGATTGGGGATCGGTGGGGCTGCTGGGTTCCGAGACGGACGGCAGGGCTAGGAAGTTGTCAGCGAGATCGGTCGTAATCTCCGAGATATCTGAAGAGGTGGCGGAATGGGGAGAGTTTGGGTCTTGTGGAAGTTTGGGGGGCTGAGGAGCTAAGCTGGGCGGGTTTTTAGGTGAGTTTGTGGGTAGATTGGTGGAAAAGTTCAGGGAAGAACCGGCAGCAGAGCTTGGGGAAGAACGGCTAGAAGAGTTTGGAGAAGGACTTCTTTGGGGACTGGTCGAAGAACTTGTAGAAAAACTTGCAGTTTCTAGGGAATTAAGACCTGGAGCAGCCTCGAAGGCGTTAGGGGTATTAAAATCGCCTAAGTACTGATTTTTCCAGGATTCCTGGAGACTACTGGCTGCTTTGACATTTCTGGCCTCGCTTTGTTCGTCAGGATAGGCCGCTTTCTCGCTCTGGAGGGGCATACAAACCGTAAAGGTTGAACCTTGGGTTTCATTGTTGGCTACGGTAATGTTGCCGCCATGGGCCTCGATCGCCAGTTTACAAAACGCCAGCCCTAGGCCCAATTGGGCTACATGTTGAACGGCAGCGCCGATTTCATAGCGCTCAAAAATTTGCTCTTGTAATTTGGGGTCTACGCCCGGTCCTTCATCTTGAATGGCTAAAAAGGTCGAGCCTTGATCGTCACCGTAAACCCGTAGCGTCACCGTGCCATTGGGGGGGGAAAACTTGAGGGCATTGGCGATAAGATTATCTAAAATCCGGCGAAATAAAGTTTTATCTAAGGCTAGGGTGAGGGGAACCGAGGCTTCATCAAAAACTAGACGGAGACTGACGGAATATTCGCGGGCGATCGTCTGGAATTCCTCGATCGTGTCAGCGCAGTAGTCCTGTAAATCGATCGGGGTGTAATCTAAGGTCAGTTTGCCCGTTTGCAATTTGGCCATCAGCAGAATGCTATCAATCAGAGACTGAAGCCGTTGCACGGAAAGGGTGATTTGCTCAACCTTTTGCTGCCGCATCTCCGGTTTGAGGTTGGGGAGTTGTAACATCCCTGCTGCCAAGGCCACTACGGTGAGGGGATTGCGGAGATCGTGGACCACCATGTGCATCATGTCTTCCTGCAATCTCAGCAATGCCTGAAGATCGTCGTACTGGGCCTTAATCCTGAGAATTGAATGAATGCGAGCCTTTAGCTCGGTTTTATTAACGGGTTTACTAATAAAATCGTCTGCCCCAGCCTCTAGGCACGCTGCCAAGTCCTCTTTGTTGGTCAGAGCCGTGACCATAATAATGGGCAGATTTCGCCACTGGGCATGGCTGCGGATTTGGTGGCACAGGGCTAAGCCATCCACGTCCGGCATCATGACATCCAGGAGCAAGACATCGGGATCGACCCGTGCGAGCCGAGCAAAGATATTTTCTCCGCTGGAGGCATAGTGCAGGTCGTAGTTTTCCTCATAGAGTAATGCCTCTACTACATCAAAGTTGTCCGGCTCATCATCAATGACTAGAACTGTGGCGGGGCGTGAGGGAACAGCAGGAATAGGCATGGGTCACAAACAGGGAAAGTAGGGTGCAGGTAACGGATCGAACAGAAGCGATAGACCCTTGATGAATCAGTATACTTTGTTAATTTTGGGTAAAAAATCAGAAAAAAGTTTAATTTTTGCTGTAAAAATCCGTCTTTTGGAGAACTTCAAGGTTAAGATTTGTGCTGGGAAAGAATTTGACGGATTTTTGTCGTGAGATCCTTGAGACGCACGGGTTTGCTGAGGTGGGCAGTGGCTCCGGCACTGAGGCAGCGATCGCGGTCCTGGGGGCCAGCTAGAGTCGTGAGGGCCAGAATCGGCAGGGAGTAACAGGCGGGGTTGTCCCGGAGCCGCCGAATAGCCTCTAAGCTGTCTACCTCTGGGATTTGGAGATCGAGCAAAATCAAGTCGGGCCGATTTTGGGAGGCTTGGCTCAGGGCTTCTTGTTCAGTGCGGGCAATGGTGATGTCATAGCCGCGATGGCTCAAATAGTCGGAGAAGCTGGCTAGGCTGGCTTCGTTGCTGTCCACGAGCAAAATTCTGAAGCGAAGGTGCTCGATCCGGAGGGTGGTAGAGGGAGGGCTAGGAAAGGGCTGGGGCCGATCGGGGCTGTTGGTCGGGGAGGAAGCGGAGTTGAGGGGTTGACAGGGGAGATAGATGGCAAACCGACTGCCTTGATTGACCGTGCTCCACACCTGAATCCAGCCTTGGTGCAGGGTGACGATGCGTTGGACGAGGGCGAGTCCAATGCCTGTGCCGCTGTGGGTGCGGTTGAGGCGACCATCTGCCTGGACAAAGGGCTGGAAGATTTGGGCTAACGCCTGGGTGTTGATGCCAATGCCGGTATCTTCAATTGTAATGCAGTATACCGTTTTCCCGGAGGCGGCGGGGGTGTTGAGGGTCAGTTGAGGGGGGTGGTCAGGGTCGGGGCCAGACCAGACTTGGTAGAGGCTGGAGAGGGTAACTTGTCCGCCCGGTGGGGTGAATTTAATGCTGTTATTGAGCAAATTGAGCAAGAGCCGATGAATTTGCTGGTTTTCTGCCTCAATTTCCTGCTGTATCAGGGGCAGGATGGCGTTTAGGGTGATGTTTTTGTGTTGGGCTTGGGCCTGGACAATCTGGAGGCTGCTTTTGCAAAGATAGGTGAGATCGACGGTGGCTTTGTTGCCGATGTGGGGGGAGGCTTCTAGGTCAGCGAGCAGGAGCAGGTCACTGATCATCTGCAACAGATGCCAGCCACTTTCGGCAATGGTTTGGATGGGGGGAAGGTTGCGCCGATCGAGGTCGCCGTAAATTCCGTCCATTAGCCCTTCAACCATGCCGAGGATGGCATTGAGTGGGGTCCGGAGTTCGTGGCTGATGACGGCTAGGAAATGGTCTTTTAAGCGGTTGGCGTGGGCGAGTTCGGTGTTGCGTTGGCGCAGTTGGGTTTCCAGTTCCTTGTGGATGGTAATGTCTGAGGTGGATCCAATGATCTGTCGGACGGTGCCTTGTTCTCCGGCCAGAAAGAAGGTTTCTCGGCTGGAAAACCAGTGCCAGTTGCCGCTGCGATCGCGTAGGCGGTATTCAAGGCTGAGGAGGTCGGTGGCTTGGATGTGGTTCAGGGTTTGGTAGTGGTGCTGTACACGATCGCGATCGTCGGGATGTAGCAGTTCCCTGGGGAAGGCTGCGCCTAGGGCGGCAGTTTCTGCGGGACTGTAGCCCAAGAGGGTTGTAATATCCCGGTTCATGTATACAATTTGTTGCTGTTCTAAATCGTAAAGATAGAGAAGATCCGGGCTGGTTTCGGCGATGTGTTGAATGAAGTGGTTGCTGTCTTGGAGCGCAGCGGTGCGTTGGGCGACTTCTTGTTCGAGAACTTGGTTAAACTTCTGGAGCTGCTGCTGGGCGAGTTTGAGGGGGTTCATATCCACAAAGGCGACAACCACCTCTTTCAACAGGCCCATTTCATCGATGACGGGGAAGGCATTGACCAAGACCCAGGAGATGGTGTCGGGGGTGACGGCAACGCCCACTTCTAGGCTAGTGAGGGGCTGTTCTGTTGCAATCACCTGGCGCACGGGACAGCGATCGGGGGGCAGGCTGTCACCGTTTCCGGCGAACCATTGCAGGTCTAGATCCTGAAGGGCGAGTCCGAGGATGCTGGGGAGGGGGCGCTGGAGGAAGTGGCAGGCGTGGCTATTGGCGTGGGTGATTTTTGCGTCGGGGCCTTGGATCAAAATACCGACGGGCATGTGTTCTAGGAGGAAACGCTGGTAGGTTTCCTGTTGTTTGAGGGCGGATTCCTTGGCTTTGAGTTCGGTGACATCAACCCAGGAGAGCAACCAGGCCGGTTCTTGATTCCATAAAATTTCAGTTACGTCCATGGTCACGATCGACCATTGGCCCTTGGCGTTGTGGACCTCTAGCTCTTGGAATTTTTGGGTGGGGTCGGTGAGGGGAATGCCCAGTTGCCAGCCCTGGAGGTTCTCGGCGGTTAGCCCTAGCAAATGTTGGGCGGTGGGGTTGCTAAAGAGGATGTTGCCTTCTTTGTCGATGGCAATAAAGCCGCAGGGACTGGCATTGAGGAGGGCCAGTAACTGGAGTTCATCGGCTTGGAAGGAGAGGTGATTGGCCCGGAGGGTCAGGGCTGTTTTGGGGCGGGTAGCCGTTGGGGGGGGCAGCCTCCGATCGCCCGCTGCAACCCAGGGGGTCATGAACTGTTGCACCGAGATTTCTGCCAAATTTAACCCCAAGCTGGAGGCTTGTAATAGATCTAGGGCGGTGAGTGTGCCTAGGATTGGGCCATTCGTCCCCGCTGAAGCCTGGGCGGTTGCAGTCTGAAAGGCCGAAGTTTCCGTAGCCGCAGTGCTGAGGGTTGGAGCCAGATCTAGGGTTAGGGTTGGCGTTGCTGGGGTTATGGTTGCCATTGGGGGTGGTAAACCTAAGGGGGTAACATTGGGAGCCGGGGCGATCGCGTCAACCACAACGAGTATCACTTCGGAATGGGGTGCGTTTGGCTGGTCAACAGTGGGGTCACCGCAGGATTGTGTGGCCTGCAACAGCATCTCTAGGGCTTGGGCCACGGATGCAGTGGACGCGATCGCCACCCACGCGATCCGTCGCGATCGCGCAAAAGCTTCTAACTCCGCTCTGTCTTGCTCTCCAACGCAAAGCAAATGCAGGGGTAGAGGCACTACAGTTTGGGTCTGCCGAAGGCCGTTCTTGGGGCCACCAACTGTTATCGCCATTGTTTTTGTTCTCAACCCATGTCTTTAGAATACCCTGGGTTTCTTGAACTAGCGCGTTGAATCACCAGACAGAATCCTCCCGATCGCACGATGACCATGGGAATGCTAAGCTTCCGTCATCTTGGGGGGCAATCCAGTAATTACAATATTTCTTTAGGAAACGTTATAAATTGCAAGATTTCGCTGCGGTTGGTCCTGTGCCTCCGAGAGATGGGATCTCAAATGGGAATTGGCAGAGATGAGATGTGGAGTATCAAATGTGAAAGACTAAAGGGTTGTTTTGAACTGTTGATTGTGAATGAGCGTCTGGCTGACCTTGGGGGCAAGACCTGATTGACTGCCAAAAGTGGGTCAAACCGAGGCGCAGCGGGCAGGTCAGGAAACCTGAACCCTAGGATCCCAAAGGTCTTGTAGGGGAGCGGTTTTCGCGCCCCCAGCAGAATTTTTTGTCCGTCAACCCGGGGCAAGACACCCGCCCTCAAAAAGAGGCGAGAGTTGAGGCCCATGGGGTGCTGACTCTGCTTGGCCCTGCTGAGAAGTTGCTTATCTTTTAGTTGATTATGTTCTAGTTGCTTGTCTATAGTTGCTTGGGTTTAGTGTGCCGGAGGGGATGGGAAAATGGCTACAGAAAGAGTACGGAACTGAGCGTTAACTCACGGTCTGGAAAAATACGGTCCTGTTGCCCTGTTCTTGCCCCTCGCCCCTAGGGGTTTACCGCACTGCCTTGATCTTTAAAGCTTCGTATTTCTTCGGACCTACGCCCTGCCTGGACTTACCCCATGTCAGTCTTTACACGCCATTTACTGCCCCGCCTCGCCCTCGGCTGGCACTCCTGCCTCGCCCCCTGGCTCCCGTCTGGGTCATGGCGATCGGGCCTAGCCCGATCGCGAGGGCACTGGCTCACGGTCCTGGGACTGGGGTTGCTGTTGGGCCTGGGAACCTTGGTCCAGGGCTGTGGTGCTGCGGTGGAGGCTCCCCGATCGGCCCTGCCCCCCAATACCCACCTGGTCCGCCACGCCCTGGGCGAAACCGCCGTCCCCAACACGCCCCAGCGCATCATCACCCTGGGGAACCTCCCCTCAGAAGCGGCCCTCGTTTTGGGCTTGACCCCCCTCGGAGCGGCCCCCGATAGTTTTGCGGGCAATCCCGGTCAATTTCCCCGTTATTTCCCGGAAGAGGCCACCGTGGCGATGACCTATCTGGGGGATGAGGAGCAGCCCAGCCTAGAGCGCATTGTCAGCCTCCAACCCGATTTAATTTTGGGGTTGTACCCCGTCCATGGCAGTCTCTATGCCCAGTTGTCCCAAATTGCCCCGACGGTGTTGTATCCGGTTTTTGATGGCAAGGTTTTTGCCCCGTGGCAGGATGCTTTGGTGGCCTATGGGGAAGCCTTGGATCGATCGCAGGCGGTTACCCAAGTTTTTGCGGACTACAACGCACAGATGATGCAACTGCGCCAGCAACTTCCCCAGGCAGCGGAGGACTATGAAATTTCGGTGCTGCGGTTTATGCCGGGGCAGTTACGGCTGTATTTAGGGGGATCCTTTGCGGGGCAAGTGTTGGCGGATGTTGGGTTTTCGCGACCGCCGGGACAGGCTGAGGCAACGTTCTTTGAGCGGATTTCCTTGGAACGGCTAGGGGAGGCGGATGGGGATGTGTTGGTGGTGCTTCAGAGCGACCCCCAGGGCACGTTGTTTGAGGACTTTAGCCGATCGCCGCTGTGGCAACGTTTGCGGGCGGTGCAGGCCGATCGGGTCTATTTTGTGGATTATGATGCTTGGCTCAGTGAGGGACCGATCGCGGCGCAACGCATTTTGAAAGATCTCCTTACGATCTTTAGTACTTCCCAGGAGTTAACACCCCGCACTTCTTTACAAAGTCTCTCAGGGTTTTAACGGGATCGATCGTGGGTCAGTAAGTGTAAATACTCAAACGACGGGGCGGGGTAGAGTCCAATTTGTCAGCAAGGCTTCAGGGAAACCGAGGGTCGATCGGGGCTGTCTAGGGGGAAAATCCCCTCAAATCAGCCACTTGAGTGGGATTGTGGGGAGGCACTCTTGGCAAAAACTGGGGCGGAGTGTTTAAGTTTTTGTAAGCTAAGATACAGTAAATTTCGATCGTTCTCGCTAAGAATTTCAATATCATAAAGTTACGTAAAAACATAATTTCTTACTGAAAACCTAAGATTCCTAAAGTAGAATTCGTTTTGGCTGAATTCCTTTTATTGTAGGGGTAGAGTTTTGGTGAGGGTTGGGTCGGGATCAGTTTTAGAGATGACCCAGGTTAAAGACTACTGACCGGTTTAGATCCCATCCCAGCCTCACGCCCAAACACTGCTCTTCAAACCACAGCCCTAGTCATTTTGGTCTCTCATTTGTGACGATAGTGATCCCCTTTGAGATCTGAAGACCCCTAACCCCTCGTCCCCTTTGACGGTGCTCTCGGACCGAGCCAGGGGAGCTAAGGGAAGCTAGAAAAATTCAGATTTTACTGAGGATGATTGCGCCGAGGATGATTCTATTTGGATTTTGGGTTCCTCTTGCTGCTCTTGGAAGCCCCTATGCTTAACCCCGACCTTCAGCCCCGTATTTGGATTTCCCTGTTGCTGTCAGCGCTGTTCAGCTTCTTGACTCCGGTCCTGTTGCTGGGTGGCCTCTGGTTTGGTCTGTACAGCTTTGGGCAACTGATTCCTCCCCTTGCCGGGTTCACCGGTCCTGCCCTTAACCAACTGCAAAGCTTTTTAGCTGTGTTTGGCAGTGGGGAAAGCTGGCAGGGCATCCTAGTTTTGGGAGCGGTGGGGGCAACGGTGGGCATTCTCTTTGATACCTATGCGTTGTCTTTTTCCCGATCGCCCCGTTAGCACACTGGGATGGGGAAAATCTGTGGTTAAGACATGGCGTAAGCAGGGGGTGATGGGGTGGTTAGTCTGGGGCTTTACCCTGGGCTTTACCCTGGTGATGTTGGGGAGTCGCAGCCTCGATCGGGTTTGGGCGATGCCCCTGCCGCCTTCCCGCCCCGCCGCTGCAATTCAGCCCTACCTCGATCGGGTGGCGGCCAATATTACGGAATTTCGGCTGGACAATGGCCTCAAGTTCATTGTCCTGGAACGGCATCAAGCGCCCGTGGTTTCCTTGATGACCTATGCCGATGTGGGGGCCGTGGATGAGCCGGAGGGTAAAACCGGGGTGGCTCATTTTTTGGAGCATTTGGCCTTTAAGGGCACCTCGCGCATTGGGACGCGGGATTTTGAGCAGGAACAGCAGGTTTTGGACGATCTCGATCGGGCCTTTGCCCAACTGCAAGGGGCGCGGCAAGATCCCAACAGTGCCCCGGAGCACCTCGATCGCCTAGAGCAGCGCTTCCAGGATCTCCGTCGCCAAGCAGCGACCTGGGTGGAGCAAAACGAACTGAGTCAAATTATTGAACGGGCTGGAGGCGTGGGACTCAATGCCACCACCTCCACCGATGCCACCCGCTATTTTTACAGCCTGCCTGCCAATAAGCTGGAACTTTGGATGTCCTTGGAGTCGGAGCGCTTTTTAGATCCGGTTTTTCGGGAATTTTATGAAGAAAAGGATGTCATTCTCGAAGAACGGCGCTTACGGCTGGATAACAACCCGGTCAATCAACTGCTGGATGCCGTCCAAAGCACTGCCTTTCTGGTTCACCCCTACGGTCGCCCGGTGATTGGGGAAGCGGACGATATCGCCAACCTCAGCCGTCGGGATGTGCAGGTGTTTTTCCAGACCCATTACCATCCCGACAAGCTCACCTTTGCCGTGGTGGGGGATGTAGAGGCCGATCGCGTCCAGCAGTTGGCCCAGCGCTACTTTGGCCGCTTTCCCGCCGCTCCTTCTTCCAGCCCCCCCTCCCCCCTCCCCCCTGAACCCCTGCAAGCCGAATCTCGCCTCGTCACCCTCCAGCGCCCCACCCAGCCTTGGTCGATCGTCGCCTACACCATGCCCGCGATCGACGACCCCGACTACATCACCTGCCAAATCCTCGAACAAATTCTCAGCAGTGGCCGCACCTCCCGCCTCTACCGCGCCCTTGTGGAAGAGCAGCAAATTGCCCTCGCCGCCCAGGGCACCAGCGGCTACCCCAACGATAAGTACCCCAGCTTGATGCTGTTCTATACCCTCCCTGCTCCGGGCCATAGCCTAGAGGAGGTGGAAGCAGCCCTGACCCAGGAGCTAGGGCGGTTACAGACGGAGCTAGTCCAGGAGGCGGAGCTACAGCGGGTGACAACCCAGGTGCGGGCTGGTTTGCTGCGATCCTTGGACTCTAACCGGGGACTAGCCTCGACTTTGGTGGAATATGAGGTGAAAACTGGCTCTTGGCGCAATTTCTTTACGGTGCTCGATCGGGTGGAGCAAATCACCGCCGCCGACCTCCAACGGGTTGCCCTCAAGGTGTTCCAACCCCACCACAGCACCATAGGCCGTTTGGTCACGGGTCCGGCTGAGGAGTAACCCCCGCCTTGCCAATCAAATACTTTGATCCTGAACCCATAACTAGAACAGCAGGGCAGAAATGGGCGCACTACTCACTAGTCTCATACCAAATCCGTTGAGCCTGAAACAGAATAAACGGGTAGGGGTCGTGCCCCTGTGCCGACCCTCGACCAGCCAAATACAGGGGCAACCACGGGGGGATTGCCCCTACCAAAACGAATCGAGA
>JAYKJG010000389.1:0-2669 GCA_035286285.1 Prochlorothrix sp. | reverse complement strand
CAGGTCGCTGCTGCGATCGCCATGGTGCTGTTGGATGCGGATCACTTTTCCCTCGATCGGGAGCGGGAAGTTTATATTCAGCAAAAAACAAACTGCCAAATTCTCTACCGCGTTGCCTTTGCCAACTGGAAAAACCGGGGCAATGACAGCGACCTGCACCATCGCCATTATTTGCTGATTCACGTCCCCGCAGGGCGCGATCGCACCGATGGAGCCATGCTCACCTTTGGCTCTTCGATCCGCTCCCACTATCCCCGTGTGCATCAAGTTTTCATCGGCTCCAATGATCAGATCTTTTCTTCCCTGGCCACAACGCTGGTGCAGCAGGGCTATGAAGTCTATCGCATTACCCAGCAGGGCGATCGGGTGGCGGTGAGAGATGTGGTGAGCGGGGACGAGTGGGAAATTCCCCAGCCAGCGGTGCCCTTGGATGTGCTCTATGAGCGGCTGGTCAAGCTCTGCCAGTGGCTCCACCGCAAGTCCCCCTGGATTAGCCTTGACCAACTGGCCCAAGCCTACGAACGTCGCCACGGTTGCACCTTCGATCGGGACTTGGGCGATCGCCTCAACGACCTCCTACCCCACCAAGCTAACACCCAATCTGCCTCCCTCCTCACCTTCCTCCAAACCTCTCCCCAGCAATTTGTCCTCTACCAATCTCCAGAACAGCCCGAAATCACCTGGATTTCTCTCTTTTCCCCGTCCCTCATCACCCCAGCCTCCTCCAGCGAAGACTCCAGCACCGATAGCCAAACCACCTTTGAGCAGCAACTGATCCCCCTCATCGACATGGTTCTGCAAAAAGCCCCCAACAAATACCCCGATGGCTTGGTCTCCCTCTCGGAAGTCACCCACGAATTCCGCAACACCTACCAACAGGGCATTAACACCGTCTGCACAGAGCTAACGGGAAAGCGGGTCGGTGTTTTTCTGCAAACGGCAACGCTAACGCTGTTACAGGCTAAAAAACAGGGCAATAAGGGCTGGTTCCTGGGTAAAGCTTAGGGCGGTCAAGACCCCAGCTAGGCAGAGGAGCCACGGCCCAAGTCCAGGAGGCGCTGGGCGACGGAGGCCGGAACGGGCATGACCGAGAGACGGTTGCCCCGTTTGACGACCCCTAGCTCGTCGGGGCTGAAGTGAGCCTTGAGGGTCTCTAGGGGAATGTAGTGGGGAAAAAGTTCCGCAAAGGCAAGTTGGGCGGTGCGCCAGCGGGGGGCTTCGGGGCTGGATTTGGGGTCAAAATATTGGCTTTGGGGATCGAACTGGCTGGGGTCTACCACGTCGCTGGCGGTGACGGTCATCAGGCCCGCAATGCCGGGGGGTTTGGTGTTGGAGTGGTAGAAAAAGGCGCAGTCCCCAACGGCCATCGATCGCAGAAAATTCCGAGCCTGGTAGTTGCGTACCCCGTCCCAGAGGGTTTCCCCTGCGGTTTGCAAATCAGTGATGCTGTAAACGTCGGGTTCTGACTTGAGCAGCCAATATTTCATAGCGGGTTAGCGGGTTCGCGCAGCGGGCAACACAGCCCAGTAACAGGATTCTCCGCCACTATAGCCCCGATCGGCGACCCCCGTTAACCCCCCATCCCCTTGAACTGGACTTCCCCCCTTGCTATAGGATGGTGAGGCGGAACACTAACCTGGACCCCATTTCCCATCCACTGCATTTCCCATAGGTTGAATCATGATTACAGGCGGCTCGATTAAAAGCGGTTTTCTTGAAACAGTTGGCAATACTCCCCTGATTCGTTTGAGGAGTTTTAGTGAAGCAACGGGCTGTGAGATCCTAGGGAAGGCGGAGTTTCTCAATCCGGGCGGATCGGTGAAGGATCGGGCAGCTTTGTTTATTATCGAGGAAGCAGAGCGCCAGGGCTTGCTGAAACCGGGCGGGACGATCGTAGAAGGCACCGCAGGCAATACAGGAATTGGACTAGCCCATATTTGTAATGCCAAGGGCTATAAGTGCCTGATTGTGATTCCAGATACCCAATCCCAGGAGAAAATCGACCTTCTCCGGACCCTAGGGGCGGAAGTTCGCACAGTTCCGGCGGTTCCTTACCGTGATCCCAACAATTACGTCAAGCTTTCAGGTCGCCTTGCGGCGGAGCTAGACAATGCGATTTGGGCTAATCAGTTTGATAATTTGGCTAATCGTCTCGCCCATTATGAAACGACGGGTCCGGAAATTTGGGAGCAAACCCACGGCAAAATCGATGCTTGGACGGCGGCAACGGGGACGGGGGGCACCTATGCGGGGGTTTCTCTGTTTTTGAAGGAGAAAAACCCAGGGATTCGCTGTGTTGTGGCGGATCCCATGGGTAGCGGCCTCTATAGCTATGTTAAGACGGGGGAGATTACCCTAGAGGGAAGTTCAGTCACGGAGGGCATTGGTAATAGTCGGATTACGGCGAATATGGAGGGGGTGCCGCTGGATGATGCGATCCAGGTGACGGATCCGGAGGCTTTGGCGGTGATTTACCAGCTTTTGCGGCAAGAGGGGCTGTTTATGGGCGGTTCTGTGGGGATTAATGTGGGGGCGGCGGTGAAGTTGGCCCAGGAGATGGGGCCAGGTCATACGATCGTGACGGTGTTGTGCGATGGGGGTGCGCGTTATCAGTCGCGGCTTTATAATGCAGAGTGGTTGGCCAGTAAGGGTCTAGAAATGCCTGCTTA
>JAYKJG010000388.1:0-11199 GCA_035286285.1 Prochlorothrix sp. | reverse complement strand
AACGAAAGCGTCCTCCTTCGGGGGGGCGCTTTTTGCGTTTTAGGGGTGTTATACCAAATCCGACTAATCTCGATTGTTTTGGTAGGGGCAATCCCCCCGTGGTTGCCCCTGTATTTGGCTGGTCGAGGGTCGGCACAGGGGCACGACCCCTACCCGTTTATTCTGTTTCAGGCTCAACGGATTTGGTATTAGCTTCTGGTTTAGTGTGACCAACGTTGGCGGGGAGCCAAGCGGGCAGTCCGAAGGTTGTTGGGTCAGGGGACTGAATGGGAAGGGATCCCTAGGTCAAGAGATGTTGACCGATCGACCCCAAATCTTGCAAAACAATAAGATATCCCCCCCCTTTCCCCAAACCTCGATCAACAATAGAAGGAACTATTGATAGCAAAACTTGGGTTAGCCCAAACCGCGATCGGCGGTTGTCTGTTGTCGGTGTTGGACAGCTACCTTCACTGAGGCACCTCTGATCCCATCCAAGTTCTGAAATTGCCATTAAAACGCTGTTATCGCTCAATTTCTGCTTTTAAGGTTATTTTCCTGTTCGTCCTATTGAGTCTCGCACTATGAACATGCCTGTCGTTGCCCTCCAAAAACCGAAAACCATCTCGGTAGACCAAATTGAAGCTGAGTTAAGCGATATCTGGCGTAATCAGCAGGATGGTAGTGGTTTGGTGTCCCGTGCGGCCACCTTCAGCATGGTGGTTTATGAACCTGAGGAATTTCAACAACTGCTAACGGCGCTGGGCTTTTATGAAGGACCGATCGATGGCATTCACGGACCTGCGACCAAGGATGCGGTTATGAAGGCCCAAAAAGCCTATGGTCTGCGCCGCACAGGGCGGGTTGATTCAGAAACTCTACAACACCTGCGATCGGCCTTCCAGGCTAGCCCCACCCTCACCCAGCCCATTACCAGCAATAACATGCGGGGCTTTAGTATCAGCGACGCGATCGCGGCTCAGCACCCCTGCCGGATTATCACCCTTAGCCCTGTGCTAGGGGATGCAGAAGGGGTCAGCGCCCAGGTGTCAGCTTACTGTCCGGTGCAGAAGGGTTTTGACAGTTCCTTGGTGTGCTGTGAGTACATTACGCTGCGGGGATCGAAGGCGGCGCTCCAGGATACGGGGGAACTGGTCACCTCTTTAATGATTCCTGGTTTGCCCCAGTTTGTTTGGTGGAAAGCGACCCCCAATCCAGAACAGCCCCTGTTTCAGTATCTCTCGCAGGCTTGTACCTGCATGATCTTTGATTCTTGCTACTTTAGTGACCCAGAGGCGGAATTTCTGCGACTCCAGAGTTTGATTGAGCAGGAAACCTATGTGGCTGATCTCAATTGGCACCGGCTTTCGGCATGGCAGGAACTGACTGCGGCAGCTTTTGATCCCCCCGATCGGCGGGAGTCTTTGGTGGAGATCGATCGCGTGACGATCGACTACGAAAAAGGAAACCCTGCCCAGGCACTACTCTTTTTGGGCTGGTTGGCGAGTCGCTTGGGTTGGCAACCGGTGGGTTATACCGAGGAAGGGGGTGATTATCACCTGCGGCGGTTTAAGTTTAAGGGGGCGAACGATCGGGATATTGAAGCGGAACTGGGGGGGGTACCCACCGCCGATTGGGGCGAAATTCCCGGTGATTTGATTGGTTTGCGCCTGATGTCCACCAATCCCAATGCCAACTGCTGCACAATCCTGTGCTCGGAGACGACGGGCTGTATGCGCATGGAGTCGGGGGGGAGTGCCCAGTCTTGTCGCACCGAGCAGGTGGCTCCACCCTCCGATGAGAAGGCGGAGTTACTGTTAGGTCAGCAGTTGCAAAGCTGGGGCCGGGAGATGTTGTATGAAGCAAGTCTGGCGATCGCCGTAGCCATGCTGCAAACCAAATAAACGCGAACCCAGTCAAGCTAACCCCTAAGTCTGAAGCTGAGGGTTGGGGCACTGCCTGCGGTTGAAAGGTCTGGTAACGTAATACCAAATCCGTTGAGCCTGAAACAGAATAAACGGGTAGGGGTCGTGCCCCTGTGCCGACCCTCTGACCGCCAAAGACAGGGGCAACCACGGGGGGATTGCCCCTACCAAAACGAATCGAAATTAGTCGGATTTGGTATAACCCTTCGCCCTGGGGTTGTGTCCCTGGACTGGTCCCCTTCAGGCCCATTAAAAAACTCCCCTGCTAGGCGGCGAGGGAGCATTAATCATGCTTGCTGACCGTGGGCTAATTGAGAAAACCGTGCCTAGGATCCCTCTCACTTTGATGAGTTCACCAATTGGGTCGGGGCAATTCCCCTGTGCTTGTTCTGGTGTTAGTCCCAGCAGGGGAGGCACAGAGGCATGACCCCTACGGTTGATGGTTCCAAAGTGAAATGCACCCGGTTAGAGTGTGATCCCTGCTTTCGTTTCTACGAGTGAGATGCTGTAACGATGGATGCTTTGATTCCCCAACTTGCCCAAGAACTTGACCTCCAGCCCCGGCAAATTGAGGCGGCTTTGGCGCTGCTGGCGGAGGGGGCTACGGTGCCCTTTATTGCCCGCTATCGGAAGGAGCGGACCGGAGAGCTAGACGAAATCCAGTTGCGACAAATCCAGGAACGGCATCAGTATTTGCAGGAATTGGCCGATCGCAAGCAAACGGTCCTGAAAGCTATCCAGGAGCAGGGCAAACTCACGCCGGAGTTGACAGCGGCGATCGCGGCCTGTAGCCAAAAAACCGATCTAGAGGATCTCTACCTCCCCTACAAGCCCAAACGCCGCACCCGTGCCACGATCGCCCGCGAAAGGGGCTTGGAACCCCTGGCCCAGTGGCTAGAGGCGTGGAACTTGGGTCAATTGCCCCAGGGTAAAAGCTTGAAGCGGGGGGATTTTGAGGCCCAGGCGGGGGAATTTGTGGGGGCCGATCGGGGAGTGGCGACGGTGGAGGAGGCGATCGCCGGGGCGATGGATATTGTAGCGGAGGGGGTGGCGGAACGGGCTGAGTTGCGGGCTTTGGTGCAGGGGGAAGTGGTGCGATCGGGGCGGTTCCAAAGTCATATTAAGGCAGATTTTCCAGAGGGAAGCACGAAATTTGAGCTATACCGGAACTATGAGATTAAGTTGGCCAAAATTGCGCCCCATAACTTCTTGGCGTTGCTGCGGGGAGAGCGGGAGGGGGTTTTAGACTTTGCTTTGGTCTTTGATGAAGAGGCGGTTTTGGAGGATCTGAACGCAGCGGTAATTCGGAGCCGCAATCCTGAGGTGCGGTCAATTTACCACAGTGTGGTCAAGGATGCCTTTCAGCGGCTGATGAAGACCTCGATCGTCAACCGGGTCATTACCGAGAAGAAAGCCTGGGCTGATGCAGAGTCGATCCAGACCTTTGAGGCCAATTTGCGGGAGTTATTGCTGGCGGCTCCGGCGGGGATGAAGCCCACCTTGGCGATCGATCCAGGGTTCCGCACCGGCTGTAAAGTGGCTGTAATTGGCCCTACCGGAGAATTTCTCCACTATGAGGCGATTTTTCCCCACCAATCCCAGGGCCAGCGCCAAAAAGCGGCCCAAACCCTGCGCCAGTTGGTGCGGCAGTACAGCATCCAACTGATTGCGATCGGCAATGGCACGGCCAGCCGGGAAACCGACACCTTTGTGGCTGAAGCTCTGGGAGGGACTGATTTTAACCTGAATCCGGCCCCGATTACGGTTACAGTCAATGAGGCGGGGGCTTCGGTCTATTCTGCCAGTGAGGTGGCGATCGCGGAGTTTCCCGATTTGGATGTCACGGTGCGGGGGGCGATTAGCATTGGTCGCCGCTTACAGGATCCCTTGGCGGAACTGGTGAAGATTGATCCGAAGTCGATCGGGGTGGGGCAATACCAGCATGATGTTGATCAAAAGCAACTGAAGCGAAAACTGGAGGAAACCGTGGAAAGTTGCGTTAATTATGTGGGGGTAGACCTCAATACGGCTTCCCAGGAGCTTTTAACCTATGTTTCTGGCCTGAGTCCGACGGTTGCGGCGAATGTTGTGGCTTACCGCACGGACAAGGGAGCCTTTCGCGATCGTAAGGAACTGCTCAAGGTGCCCAAGCTGGGGCCAAAAGCCTTTGAGCAATGTGCTGGATTTCTGCGGATTCGGGAGGGCAAGAATCCCCTGGACAATACAGCGGTACATCCAGAGCGTTATGGTGTTGTTTCGCAAATTTTGGCTGATTTAGGGATTAATCCCAAGCAAGCCCACGCCCTCAAGACCCTAGACCTAAAACGGGTCGATCTGAAGCGCTATGTGACGGAGGAAGTCGGGGAGCCGACCTTGCGGGATATTTTGGCGGAACTGGAAAAACCGGGCCGCGATCCCCGTGCCCAGTTTACCTATGCCCAGTTTCGGGCTGATATCCAGACGATTCAGGATCTACAAGTGGGGATGGAACTGGAAGGGGTGGTGACTAATGTGGCCAATTTTGGCGCATTTGTGGATTTGGGGGTGCATCAGGATGGCTTGATCCATATTTCTCAACTGGCCGATCGTTTTGTTGCGGATCCGACGGCGATCGTCAAGGTTGGGCAAGTTGTCCGGGTGCGGGTGCTGTCGGTGGAGGCCGATCGTAAGCGCATTGGTCTCTCTCTCAAGGGTGTAACCCAGCCTCGCTAGGTGGGAACCTCTCCCGTTGGCAGAAGTATTGTAGGGGTTCGGTTGCCCGGTAGGGTCTCACCCGTCAGGATTGTAGCGGACAGATCCCCGATGCTGTACAAGCCACAATCCCAGTGGGATGGGCCTCTGGCCCGTCACTCTTTTGACCCCAGCCTTAGGCAGAGGGGGTATTGCTATTGCGGGGATCGAGGGCATCGCGGAGGCCATCGCCGAGGAGATTATAGGCCAGCACCGTTGTAATAATTAGCACCGCCGGGGGCCAGATCAGCCAAGGTTGCAGCACTAAAATCGAAGCATTGGTCGCCACTGAAAGCATATTGCCCCAGGAGGGGTCAGGCTGCTGAATTCCCAGCCCAATTAGACTTAAAACCGACTCCGCCACAATAAAACTCGGTACGCTGAGGGTTGCAGCGGTGATGACATAGGTGGCCGTCTGGGGCAGCAAATGGCGGACAATAATGTGGAACGCATCCGCTCCCATGGCCCGCGCTGCTTGGACATAATCCTGCTCTTTGTCGGCCAGCACCTTGCCGCGAATCACCCGCGCCAGCCCCGCCCAGCCCACAAAGGACGTAATCAAGACAATGAGTAAAAAGCGTTGGGCACTGCTCAAGCCCGGTGGCAAAACTGCGGCCAAGGCGACGAGTAAATAGAGGCTGGGAATCGTCATCAGCACTTCCACAAAGCGCATAATGACCGTATCGACCATTCCGCCAAAATAGCCCGAAATTCCACCCATAATCATCCCTAGGGGAAATGAGATGGCAATGCCCACCAAGCCAATGCAGAGGCTAATGCGACCGCCATAAAGGAGGCGGCTAAGTTGGTCGCGGCCTTGGTCGTCGGTGCCGAGGAGGTGCCATTCTGCGCTGCCACGGGTGCCGAGGAGGTGCAGATTCAGGGGGATTATGCCCCAAAATTTGTAGGGATCGCTGGGGACAAAAAAGCCGATCGTCGCCGGATTTTCCCAGTCCATGATCAGTTGTCGATCGCCGGTTTCCAAATTGAGTGGCCCCTGCACCGTGGGGTAAACCAGGGGAGGAATTTGGAGTTGACCTTGGCGATCGCGCCAGTGGAGTTCCGTGGGGGGCAGCAGGGCGCTGTCTGGCTCCGATCGGTAGGGGTCATAGGGGGCCAGAACCTCTGCAAAGACGATCGCCAAATAGAAAATCATCAGGACGATCGCCCCCAGTCGGGCCGTAGGGTTCCGCTTCAGCCGTTGCCAAACCTGTCTCACCGCAAGCTCTCACCCAAGCATAAACGTCTCGCAATATCTCGCAGCACCCTGCAATATCTCGCAGTATCCAGATTAAATCGCACTGCTGGATTCCAGATGCTCCACCATGAAAACATTGGAGTGGAGATTGGCAATAATCTGTTTGCCCTGTTGGGTCAGGGACAAGTAGGTGACCGCATCCCGCACATAGGGATAGACCCCATGCCAGTAAAACTTGGGATAATTATTGCGCAGATCATCGGGGTTTTTGTAGCCCAGATGTTTGTTTACGCCGGTTTCCTCAAATTCATAGAAGAGCGCGGCGATTTTCTTGAGATAGCGAGGGTCGCTAAGCTGGCCAATCAGGTCCGAAGCCCGCAGCAAACCGGGGAAATTAATCGTATCCTGGTGATCCTCTGCGGAGGGAACGGGAAAGCGGGTCAGTTCAATATTTTTCTTGACCAACTCGGCATCGATGAGTTTGTGGCCCCCGAAGCGCTCATCCACAAAGAGCTTAGCCCGATCGACATGGTAGGGGGTGAGGGCCGCATCCGTGGCACCGGGGGGCAGGGGCACCATCTGATCGCCTTTGCCCGTGGCGTAGAGGTTATCGCGATCTTGGCGGCAAACCTTCTTAACGTAGCCAATGTCGTGGCACACCAGAGAAATAATGAAATGTAACCAATCTTCACAGCTTACCTTGCCCTCGCGGATGTGCTTCCCGCGCAGCACCTCTTGGCCCACCAAGGTCACCAAAATCGTGTGCTCTACGTTGTGGTAGAGGGCATCACTATTGGCGATGTTTTCTAGGGCCATGGAGCCGACCCAGCCAATAATGTCCTCATAGTCTTTTTTCCAGCCTCCGTAGGTTCTGCGATACCCTTGTTGAAGCTGTTCGACAAATTCTTTGATGAGGAGTTCGGTCGCGTTAAACATAGAAAGGTTCCAGAATCAGGCGGTGGCGTTATGGTGCGGTTTAAGGGGCAGTCTGGCAAGGCAGCGGGGCGTTTAGATCAGGGGGTTAGATCAAGGCTTTAGATCAAGGCTTTAGATCAAGGGGTCAGATCAGAGGTTGAAACCAACGGGTAGCCCTAGGGCATCCTAGCGGAATTCTGACCTTTTAGGACACTAGCCTTGTTATAGCTTAACGTTTTCAAAGGGACTGGTACAATCGAGAGCCAAGTTGGGGCGATCGCAGCCCCTGCTGCACACTGCCGGTGTGTTATTCGGTGTGCAATTCAGCCTGCTGTTTCGTGTGCTCTGCTGCTACTGCCATGGCCCCTCCCCCTCCCGACCCCACCAGCCAAACCCAAATTAGTCTCTTTGATCTCAACAGCCTCGATTCCCCTGGGTCCGCTGCCGATCGCGCCCCAGCGGCGGCGGATGGCCCTGCTCCTGCTGTGTCTGCACCGGCTTCTGAAGGGGTTGCTGTTTCTGGTGCTGTTTCCGGTGCTGCTTCGACAACTAGGATGCCCTCCCCCGCTGTCCCGCCTGTGGATCCCGCTTTGATTCCGACGGATGCCCGCATTCCGATTCCGGCGGGAACCTATGGGGATGTGATGGCGATGATTGAACCCTGCAACCGCTGCCAGCGTTGTGGCTTGGGGGCAACCCGGACCCATGCGGTGATTGGGCGGGGCAATCCTAGGGCTAAGATTATGGTGATTGGGGAGGGGCCGGGGCAGAACGAAGATGAGCAGGGGCTGCCCTTTGTGGGGTTGGCGGGGCAGTTGTTGGATAAGATTTTGGCTTCGGTGGCATTGGACAGCAATCGGGATGTGTACATTTGTAACGCGGTCAAATGTCGGCCACCGGGTAATCGCAAGCCAGAACCGGCGGAGATGGCGGCTTGTCGCCCCTATTTGCTGGAGCAGGTGCGTTTGGTGAATCCGAAGATTATTTTGCTCACGGGCGGGACTGCGGTGCAAGCGGTGACGGG
Source organism: Prochlorothrix sp. (assembly GCA_035286285.1). GTDB lineage: Bacteria > Cyanobacteriota > Cyanobacteriia > Prochlorotrichales > Prochlorotrichaceae > Prochlorothrix. Next base: position 3,428 of record JAYKJG010000388.1, on the reverse strand, counting down.
AGAGAAGCAGGGGATTACTAAAATTCGGGGTCAGTGGCGGACCTGGGACGATCGCCTTTGTATGCCAATTCTTCACCCCTCCTATCTACTCCGCAATCCCTCCCGCCAACCCAATAGCCCCAAGTGGCTGATGTGGCAGGATATCCAAGCAATTCGGGCTAAATACGATGAGCTAATGGCCCAAGGTGCCCTCTAGCCCTGATCTTGACCCGGATTCCCTCGTTTCCTCGTCAGTTCCATCTCACTTTGGCAGCCATCACCTTAAATTCCTCCTTCGACTGCGCCCAGGGACCGTTTCGACTGGCCTTCCCCTCGTTTCCACACTCTCCCCCTCGTTCCCACGCAGAGCGTGGGAATGCCTCCCCCGACGCTTCAGCGTCGTCCCCAAGTTGCCCCTAAGTCGCCCCTAAGTCGCCCCCAAGTCGCTCCTGCATACCCCTCTTCTTAACTTGTTTTCCCTTTACCGTTGTGCCTGGAACGCCATGCCTGAACATCCCCCTGCCCCTAATTCTGTCTCTGCTCCGCTAGAGTCCCAATTGCTGCCAGATTCTCAACATCTCTATGTGACTTGGGAGGAGTACCACCATACGATCGAGGCTTTAGCGGTGCAAATTTACCGATCGGGCTGGGAATTTAACCAAATTGTCTGCCTTGCCAAGGGAGGCTTGCGGGTGGGGGATATTCTTTGCCGTTTGTACGATGTGCCGCTGGCGATCGTGGCGGCGGCTTCCTATGGGGGGGAGCAAAATCGGGAGCGAGGTCAGTTGGTTTTTGGCAAAAATCTGACCATGACGACCCCAAGCTTGGGCGATCGGGTGCTGATTGTGGATGATTTGGTGGATTCGGGAATTACACTGCGGGAGAGTTTGGGCTGGTTAAAGAGCCATACTGAGGTAGAAATCCAGGAAATCCGCACCGCAGTTCTGTGGTATAAGGCTGTTTCGGTGTTTAAGCCAGATTACTACGTGCAGTACCTGGAACATAGCCCCTGGATTCACCAACCCTTTGAACCCTACGAGTACCAAACTCCGGCGGATCTGGCCCGTAACTGGGGGACAACCCCAAGGTGAGGCAGGGGGAGCCTCTCCCGTTGGGAGTCTTCAGCGCCTGTCCCCGTTCATTCAGGAGCCTGTGGCGTTGCTAAGGGTCAGGGAGGGTTTTGCGAATGCGATCGATCGCGTCCAACCACTGCTGTAATTGAGTTTCGGTGATTGATCCGGAAGGGGGATGGAAAAGCGGCTCTAGATCGGCGGCAACGCCTCCAGTGGCCTGACCCCAAGCGGTGACGATCGCCTGCTGCTGGGTTGGGCTGTTAGTAGACTGGGTTGGCGGGGACTGGATTGGCGAGGATTGGGTTGGCGGAGCCTGGGTTGTTGCAGATTGGGTTAAATCAGAATGGCGACGGGTGCCGCGATCGTCTAGCCCCAAGCACCGCTGTAAATGACTTAGCTCCCGTTTTTGCAGTGTTTCCACAACAAACTCGTAACGTTCTGCCTTGTACAGAACCGCGCCGATAGCCCGAATATAGGCCAGGGTATTGTCAGGTTGTGGCTGTTGCCAAGGCAATTGAACGCCAAAGCGACGGTTCTGAGCCACGATCAGCAGTAACAGCAGCAGGGTACCTTGGAGGAAAACCAGGGCTAAGGGCGTTTTGAGGAGATATTGCGGCCATTCCCCTGATTGCTGGGGATCACGGGCTGATTCTTCTGGATCTAGCTCTTGGTAGCCATGGATAAACTCATCAATCCAAATCTCCCCGCCCCGATCGACTAATTGGGCCAAAAACTCATAATTACCCGATAGATTTTGGTAGGCGTTGGCTCCAAGGTAAGGGGGAGTAATTGCAAGAATGGTTCCAGCCTCTAGGGTGCTTTTGGAGACGATTACGCCAAATTGGTCTGCCAGTAGAACGTCAAGGTCTTCGGCAGCCTGACGGCGGGAGGTTTCCACTAAAACACTGCCCCAGTCGGTGGGGTGGGTTGTGCGGAAGGGGGCGGTGGTCGATCGGCTATCACTGCCAATAACCACGAGGGTGTGGCCCTCACGCACCCAGTCGCCCAGCCAAAACTCTAGATTTTGCTGTTGCAGCACTGAGGGGCGATCGGGGTAAATCTGGATCAGGGTTTGAGCGCTGGGGGGAGGATTTTGGCTCCAAACTTCAAGGGATTGTTCCCAGGTCTGAAGGGGGGTGCCCCGTGCTTCCATATAGCTCGCCCAAGCTCCGTAGCCACTGGGGGCACGGCTGTAGGTGGAGCCTCGGCGATCGCTGCCGCCCTGAAGGGGAGCCATGATCACGGTGAGCAGGAGTAAGGCCAAGACGAGGGCTAGCCCAGTTTGCCACCGCCGCAGGGGATTTCCCGTCGATATGGTTATAAATTGGCTTAATCCAATGCTCTGTGACATTATGCTTCTCCTTGTTGAATTTCCTGGTGGTAGGCTTGTTCACAGGCTTCATAGTCTGCTTCGGTGAGGTCTGCACTGCTGAAACAGAGGCGCTCGTGGGTTTGGAGGAGAAGGTTGCCAGGGGTGGCGGCGGGGCCGATCGCGTTTGGGTTAGCGTTGAGGGGAGAAGTGGGGTGAATTGAAGCGCTATTCGCTATTTGAGTTAGTAATTGGCGATATTCACCATCGGTACGGCTGGGATCGGGGGGAATGGGGTCGGGGTGGGGCCGATCGGCCAGCCAGTGCAAAAAGGCAAAATAGAGGGCACGGCAGGCGGCACGATAGTCGCCCTGTTGGTGTAGGGTTTGGGCTTGGTCGAGCCACTGTTGGCGGTTGAGGGCTGGGGTGTTAGGGGTGGGAGCGGGCGATCGGCCCGATCGCTGTCGTTGCCACTGCTGCCACTGGGGCCAGAGCACTTTCCACAGATTCCAGCCCAGCCAGCCCGCTAATCCGCCCAAAATCAAGACAAATAGCCCCCGCAGGAACCATTCCGGTAGGGACCAACTGGGCAGTGAGTTCAGGGCTTCAGGGACTTCTAGATCCTGCCAGAAGCGATCCCAGGCTTCACCCAGGCGGTGCAACAGTTTTTCCCACTGCCAACCGGGGCTATTGTTCTGATAATCTGCTGGTTCAATCATGGAGGCTTCAGGAGGGATTAAGGGGGACTTGATCTTGGATGGGGAAGAGGGGAGATTGAGGATTACTTAAAATCGCCTGATTCAAGCGCAGAAGAGGGGTGGCGATCGCAAATCGGCGATTCTAGACTTAATGCCTGTTGGGTCAAAGGTGACTTTGAGGCGGGAGGCAGCGGCTGAGGGTGCGAGGATTGACCGCAAAGGTGACCAGAAAACTGATAAAAGCGACGAGGGCGATCGTGGCTCCTGAGGGCCAATCCCAGTAGTAGCTGAGGTATAAGCCGGTCACCGTTGCCAGGACTCCCAGGGCCGATCCCCCGACCATGATCCAATGGAGATCGCGGAACCAGA
>JAYKJG010000387.1:0-3798 GCA_035286285.1 Prochlorothrix sp. | reverse complement strand
CAGAAGGGTAGGACCGATCGGGATCGGGCCAGCGATCGCCCCAATATTTCAGCCTACCATCCCACACAGCCTTGGGTTCTTCTGCAACCTAGAACAAATCAGTCTATCGTAGGGGCGCGGTCCTCGCGCCCCAGGCAAGACTGCCGCAACCAGCCGGAAACCCCCGAAGAGGGTCGGAAGACCCGACCCCTACCCAAGCCGATAATCCACCGCTTTGGAATCCAGAACGAGTCAGGCCATCGTAGGGGCGCGGTCCTCGCGCCCAAGGCAGGATTTGTGGCTTCAGGCGATCAATGTCCGAAGCAGGATTTGTGTCTTCGGGCGATCAATGTCTGAAGAGAGCCGTCTAGGCCGATCCCGAAGCGGGCCGGAAGACCCGGCCCCTACCGCCGCTTACAATAGCTATACCTGCTCTTCTTGGTCTCTTTCCATGGCTTACAGCGACTTCACCACCCTCAGCAAAGTCCAGAACACCTTTGGCCTCAGCCTCACTGAACCCGACAACCACTTCCAAGACCATCCCCCGCGCCAGCCCAGCCCCTACCTCCGACAAACCCTCCAGGAAAACCTCCCCCTCGCCACCGCCATCAACACCGAAAAAGCCCGCTCTGAAATGCTCATTGCTCCCATTCTCCTCGAAGTGCGGCGACAAATGGACGGCAAAATCGGCCTCTTCTCCGGCTCAGACTTCACCGTAGACTCTAGCCTTGGCCTCAGCGGGTATTGTGACTATATCCTCACTGCACAGCCGAATAACTATGAAATTCAAGTTCCAGTTATCACCCTTGTGGAAGCCAAAAACGAAAACCTGAAGGGCGGACTGGGGCAATGCCTTGCGGAGATGGTTGCTGCCCAACGCTTTAATCAAAACCAAAATCAACCCCGCTCTAGCCTCTATGGTGCTGTCACGACCGGCAATATTTGGAAATTTTTAGAATTACAAGGGCAAACGGCCTCGATCGATCGGCGGGACTACTACATTGTTGAAATTGCCCATATTCTCGGCATTCTCTGCGCTCCCTTCCTACCCTCCTTATAGTCTCCAGGTTGGTCAACAATTTGTTTGAAACTCTTGCCAAAGCTGAAAGAAGGAATCCAGAGCTTGGGCTTCATCAGTGCTGTGAAACAGAATGATTTTGGCCCAGGATTGGCTAGATTGAATGTGGTACTTGGTTTGAATCCAGTCTTGGAATTGGCTGAAGTGTTCTTCTTCGGGGGTGAGGGATAAGCCCATTTCTTGTTTGGCGACAAAGTAGCCCCCTAGGAAGGCTTCGAGACGGGAGAGGGACCGTCCACCCAGGTACATAGCAGGGCGTTTTTGGATTTTCCCTAGGAGTTGGTAGAAAACAGGGGCTTCTACAGCAGTGGTAATGGGTAAGGGTGACGTTAGGGGAGACATAGGCTTAAAACGGGATCTCTTCGATTAGAAATGATTGTCCTGCATCCAAAATGGGGGAGTCAAAATTTGCCAGCCAGTCTTGGCGGGAGATTCCAGTGGGGTGCAGGTTGTCAAAAATGATTTCTTCTCCATCTAGAATGACTGAGATCGCCTCGTGTCGGTTGTTTTGTGAGATCAGTTCATCTCGGCCAATGTGATAAATGTTACTGTAGGGCCACACTGTGGACCCTGTGGAAAGTCTGAGCAGTTGACCAGAAATACCATTCTGTTCCAGAAAGCTGCGAATTGCTGCGGCACAAGCAATGCACTGGAAGACAGGGTATTGATCAGCAATGCGCTGGATGTCCAGTTTTAGGTTGGGTCTGGCTCTCATGGGTCTAGGCAGAGTTGGCCGATCGCGGCTCCCAGTAATTCGGCGATCGTACTAATGAGGCGATAAAAGCCCAAACTGAGCAAAATTGCCCCAGGTGCTACCCCGGAGTTTTGGAACAGCGCCAAAGCCGTTGCCTCAAAAACCCCCAGCCCCCCCGGTGCGCCGGGAACCACTAAGCCCAGTAGCCAAGCCCAACTGAAGCCCCCTAGGTAGCGCAGACTTTGGTGGCCCGTTAGGTCGGTTAAGGCGACCAAAATAACCAAGAATCCCCAACCCCGCAGCCCTAAAAAGATAAATTCACCGCAAAGCGGCTTCCAGGGATAAATACCTAAGCCCTGTGCAGCCTCACCTGAATCAGCCTCAGGTCGCCCCTCACCCCAACCCCTCTCCCTGGAGGAGAGGGGCAAAGATTCCAAGATTCTTTCTCCCCCTCGCCCTGGGGGAGAGGGAGCCGGGGGGTGAGGGTCTTCTCGCCCTGGGGGAGAGGGGGCCGGGGGGTAAGGGCGGTCTGCTTGCAAATACCGCTGCCATTGGCGCAACTTGCCCCGATTCAGCCGCTGCAAGACCTGATTGAGCCAGTGGGGATGAATCCCGATGAGTACGCCCACGAGGGCGATCGCCAGCAGTCCCCCCGGCATTGTGCTGGGGCTAGAACTGGTCATCGGCCCGATCGCCCCCGACCCGATCGCCCCCGACCCCAGCGCCAAAATCAACGCCGCCGCCGCCATCAGCAACGCCTCTAAAACCACACTGGTCACCCCCGTCACTAGGGGGATTTGCTGCTGCTGGGTTTGGGCAACGCGGCCATAGAAATGCCAAATATTGCCGGGGAGGTACTTGGCGAGATTGGTGGTCAGATAAGTCCCCATGGCCCAGCGGGGCGATCGCGGCTGCTGCAAATCCGCCAAAATCCAGCCCCAAACCCAGCCCGCCCAGCAGTGTGCAATTAGGGTCAACAATAAGGCCACACCTAGGGCGATCGCCTGTGGCCCCGTCAGCGACACTGCTGCCACCTCTTGCCAATGGCTGCGCAAACTCTGGCCCAAAAAGGCCAAAGTCAGGCCCAAAATCCCCCATCGCAGGAGAGGTTTACTGTACTTGAGCATCAATCTTCACCCCAACTCCCCCTATGGCTCTCCCTCAAGCATTTGGGGATCGATCCCCAATTCTCGCAGCTTCGCCATGGCCCGATCGAGCTTATTGGCCCAAACCGAAGGATCCTCAAACAACTGACCATCCCGGCGCACAATCTCTAGCTCAGTCGCTCCTAAACGAAACGTCACCCCCAAACGGGGAGAAGTCCACGGTAAATGGAGCGGTAACAGCAAGCGGTGGGGTTGGCCATCTTGATCCTGGACAAAGCCCCAAAAGTCCAAGGTGTCAGGATTATAAAAATAAATTTCTGCGGCTCCATACTGGACATAAAAGCTTTGCTTGGCCGCCATTTCCGCCATGGTGTTGCTAGGGGAGAGCACCTCAAAAACCACCTGGGGCGCAATCTGATCCTCCTTCCATTGCTGATAACTGCCCCGATCGCCTGCCGGACGACCCAAGGCCACAAAGACATCGGGCGCACAGACAATATCCGATCGCCCCTCAACGGGATACCAGAACAAATCGGTGCCAACGAAGGCAGGGTTGCGGGAATCGAGAAAGAGGCGCTTGAGATTTTCCGTAAGGCGCACGACCCAACGGTACTGCTTTGTATTGTCAACCATAGGCTTCCCGTCGGATTCAGGATAGAGATAGGCGGGCTGGAAAGAGGTGAACATGGGCGATCGCGCCAGTACAGAATCAATACAGCTAGATAAAGTCATCTTAAAGCTTGCCCCCGCGCCAAGACCGCGATCGCGCTCAATCCAGCGCCGCAAAATTCTGTTACAGCTTGTCATGGAATTCTGAAATCATGACAGACATCCAAGCGCCCATCCAGTAATCGCTCTAGAATAGATCGGTTTTTCAGTAGGTATGGTCCGCTTATGCCCCGCCGTAACGATTTGCACAAAATCATGCTCCTTGGCTCTGG
>JAYKJG010000386.1:0-7322 GCA_035286285.1 Prochlorothrix sp. | reverse complement strand
TGATGTCCCAGCCTTTCCTAAAATCTTCCAAAATTGTGTTATTACAAACACTGCCCTAAACCCAGAAACCAGGGGGGACAGCTAGAACCGATCGCAGGATAGAGCAGAGAATCTAAACAACCCCTTGCCCCATCCCCAGCGCATCACCCTAGAGGGGATGGAACAGCAAATCGGGTAGAAAACGGTTGAACTCAATCAGCAGACCCGCAGTAAAGGTCAGCCACAGCGCAGCCACAACGGGCGCACTGGTCATAAACTTAGCGAAATTGGGATCCATGGTCTGTCTCCTGGATAATGTCTCCTGGACGGGTTGTCCTGTGTGTTCTCTCCGGTGGAGTTCCCTGGGGGATCAGCCTGAGAGAGGGCTAGGTTAAACCGTAAACCGGAAAAGCCTAGCGAGGCGAAGTGGTGACTTCGCTATCCTTAACGGTTAGAGTTCCAGAGGAAAAAGCCTGGAACGCAGCCACGGGCCAGGTGAACCCAGAGAGCGCACACTGCATGGCGAGGGGCGCATCAATGAAGATTTCGTAGTCCACGGGGTTCTTCCGCTCATGGATGGCAATCAGGTAGGAACGACCCACCCAGCCAATCCAACCGGCGATGTACAGGAACATCAGACCGGGAATGATGAAATCACCCGCATGGCTCCAACGGCCATCTACGATCAGGTGGGGTAAGCCTTCTTCACCACAGAGCGCAGAGGCATAACGCTCAAAACGGGCCTGGGCTTGGGGAGTCGCCGCAGCTTCAGCCCGCGCAATAAAGGCAGCAGACTCGCTACAGGGGGTTAAGCCCGCGACGGCTGCGGAGGCGGCGGGTACGGCGCTAAACCACAGGCAAACCGTTAGAACGAGAGCAAACAATCGTCGCATGGATATTGTTTCCCTTCAATAACAAAACAAAAAGCTTTTTTCACACGAGACCCCTCAAAAACCGTCCGATCGAGGATGCGGGGGTTACAGGGGGGGCTAGAAACGATCGCAGCAGCCAGCACCCCAATGGGTCTGGGCGGGGGTTAGGGTCCGAACCGAGTCCCCAGGTTGCTAGCGCTGGAAGTGGGTATGATTGGGTTAGGTCAGTAAATCCTCAAGGGGCTGTTAGACCTGTTCCCTTGCGCGGGTCAATTCCAGTTGGAACCGGCCCCACTTTGGCCTAGGGAGTTGTTTGGGATCCGTGCTGCGATCGGGTCGCACAACACGCCGCCGATCGTGGCTAGCCACGCATCCCAGCAAACATCGCACAAACTACGGCCCAAGTTTGACGCAAATATTTAATAAACGTATCAGCGAATGGCAACAGTTCTAGGGATTGAAACAAGTTGTGACGAAACTGCCGTCGCAATTGTAAATAATCGTCAAGTTTTAAGTAGTGTCGTGCGATCGCAGATCGAAACCCATCGCCACTATGGCGGGGTGGTGCCGGAGGTGGCCTCGCGCCAGCATTTGGAGGCGTTGAATCCGGCGATCGAGGAAGCCTTGGCCCAGGCGGGGTTAGGGTGGGAGTCGATCGAGGCAGTGGCGGCAACGGTGGCTCCGGGTTTAGTGGGTGCCTTATTGGTGGGGCTGATGGGGGCGAAAACTTTGGCGATGGTTCACCGCAAGCCGTTCTTGGGGGTCCATCACCTGGAGGGTCATATTTATGCGAGTTATCTCGATCAACCGGACCTAGAGCCGCCTTTTCTCTGTCTGCTGGTGTCTGGGGGCCATACCAGTTTGATTCATGTTCAGGACTGTGGCCAGTATGGGACGATCGGCCAAACCCGTGATGATGCGGCGGGGGAAGCCTTTGATAAGGTGGCGCGGCTGCTGGATTTGGGCTATCCGGGGGGACCGGCGATCGATCGCCTAGCGACCCAAGGCAATCCCCAAGCGTTTCCCCTGCCCGAAGGTAAAATCGCCCTGGCCACGGGGGGCTACCATCCCTACGATTCCAGCTTTAGCGGCCTGAAAACGGCGATGTTGCGTTTAACCCAGGAGTTGCGGGGGCAGCTTCCGGCGGGGGAGGCGCTCCCGGTGGCGGATTTGGCGGCGAGTTTTCAGGCAACGGTGGCCAAGGCGCTGACGAAGCGGGCGATCGCGGCGGCGCAAAATTTAGGGCTGGGGACGATCGCGGTGGGGGGCGGGGTGGCGGCGAATCGGGGGTTGCGGCAGCAGTTAACCCAGGAGGCGGGGGCGCTGGGGCTGCGGGTTTTGTTTCCGCCGTTGAAGTTGTGTACGGATAATGCGGCGATGATTGCCTGTGCGGCGGCGGAGCATTTCGATCGCGGCGATCGATCGCCTTGGGATTTGGGGGTGCAGTCCCGAATGCCCTTGGAAAGGGTCATGGAGTTGTATCGATGAAACCTGTGCTGATGAAACCTGTGCCGATGAAACCTGTGCCGATGAAGACAACCTTGGTGCCGCCCTCCCTAACGGTTACGCCGACCGCGATCGCCCTGCCGCCGGAACCTGTTTGGCGTTTAACCTTGGCCCACTATCACGCCATGGTGCGATCGCAGATCCTCACCGAAGCCGATCCCCTGGAGTTCCTTGACGGCTTTTTAGTCCCCAAAATGATTAAGAATCCCCCCCATCGCCTTTCCACTGGTTTATTTCAAGACTTTCTCTCTGACTTTCTACCGCCCCATACCCACCTCAATGTTCAGGAACCGATTACTCTAGAGACCAGTGAGCCGGAGCCTGATTTAGCAGTGGTGCAGGGCAAGCGTCGGGATTACCGCGATCGTCATCCCAGTGCTTCCGAGGTGCTGCTGGTGGTGGAGGTGGCGGATGCAACGTTGGAGCGCGATCGGGGTTTGAAACAGCGGCTTTATGCAGCGGCGGGGATTGCCCATTACTGGATTTTGAATTTGGTCGATCGGCAACTGGAGTGCTATGCAAAACCGGCGATCGGAGCCGCCGCCCAAGGCAGTAACCCAGAACCAGCCGCAATCTATCAGCAATGCGATATTTTGACGGAATCTAGCCAAATAGTTCTGCCTTGGGTGGTTGAGGGCGATCGCGATCGGCCTAGAGTGAGAGATCTGCTCTAACCAAAAAGGCTTGTAGTGCGGACTTTAGTCCGCCGCCGTCCCGGTCTCCCCGCAGTCACTAAAGGCTTGTAGTGCGGACTTTAGTCCGCCGCCGTCCCGGTCTCCCCGGAGTCACTAAAGGCTTGTAGTGCGGACTTTAGTCCGTCCCCGTCCCCGTTAGGGCAGGGCATGGGTGCCCCGTGTGACCCCTAACTGATTTTGGACTTGGCTTTGGGCCTTAAGCTGTCGCCAAAGCTGGGTGCCCGACAGTTCTCCCCGCAGTAACTGCTGATAAAGGCGAACCGTTTGGATCACTATTTGGGGGGATTCCTGCAAAAACTCTAGCCGAAATTGGCGTAGGCCCAAAGCTAGCAACTCCGGGACGGATTCCGCCCCCGTTTGGGCCGTGGCATTAAAAACCGTATTGCGACAGCCCGCATCGGCCTGGAGGGGATGTTCGCGCCCCGTGCGATCGCGTAACTGGACACTATACTGCTCACAGGGTCGCCCACAGTCGCGGAAATCCTTGCCTTCCGAGAGAAATGCACAGAAAACGCAGTGTTCCATGTGGAACATGGGCATGTGCTGGTGAATGGTCACCTCTAGCCACTGGGGCGGGGTATAGCGGAGTAAATCGGTGAGTTGTTGGTGGTTCAGGTCGTAGGAGGCGGTGAGGTGTTCGAGGCCGAAGCGATCGTGAAAGTAGGCGGCTGTAAGGGGATTGGCGATATTGAGGGAAAAGTCACCAATACAGCGAATTGGGCGGAAATCAGCGCCATGAGCATCGCTTTGAGTCCGGAAATATTCTAAATGGTCATAATTGCGCACCAAATAGCCATCGGCCCCTGCCTGCTGCACTTGGTCTAGGATCCAAAGCTCCTTGGGTTTGGTAATGCGGGGCGGGGCTACAAAAATTTGGCGGGGGTGCTGGGCGGAACTGGCCGATCGCACGCGGGCAACAATTGCTCGGTACTGACGGGGATCTTCTAGCTCGCAGTAGAGCGTTGACAGATCTAGCGTTAAAGCAGCCTCCAATTGTGCCATATTACGGACTAGAACCCGCAGTTCTGGGGGACGATCGGGAAATTTTAGGGAATCCACCGCGCTAACCTGGGGGGCAAGATCCTGCCACTGGGCGCGATCGCTCAGGGTCCAAGCAGGGGGCTGGCGGCGCTGCTGTTCTAGTTGGTCCACCATGTCCCGCCGCAGTCGGTTCAGTTCCTTGAGGGGGAGTAAACTGAGGCCATCGAGGTCGGTGGTGAGGGAATCCAGGTAAAACGGGGTATTGCCCAAGCGGCCTAGCTGCTGGCGCAGCCGATCGTCGTCTAGGGGCTGATTGCGGGCAGCTTCTAAAGGTTGTTGGGACTGAACCGTGATGCAGTGGCCTTGGTCGTCGGTTGCGCTAATGACCAAGGGTTGGCCGCAGTGGCCCTGAACGTGGAGCCGAATCGGGCGCTGATATTGGGGCGTTTCGGCGCTATAGCTTTGGCGGATGCGCTTCTCAAACTCTGGATCGCTGGTTTTCCAGACTTTATCCCCCGATCGCACCTGTCGCAGGTCCAAGCTCCCCTGGCCAAAGGTCAGTAACAGCCCGTGGGGATGGCTTTGCACGCCGTAGATGCGTCCGCCTTGTTCAGGCCGATCGGGCTGGCCGCGATCGAACACAACCCCATCCCCGGCCTTCACGGGCTGTTCGGTTTGAATCACAATCCCCTGGCGGGTGATGCGCTGCACTTGGCCCAAATACACCCCCCGCTTTTTGCCAAACTGGCCATGGACTAGGGTTTGGTTATCGATTCCCGCAAACCAGCCCGTTGAAAGACCACGGGAAAAAGCCATTTCCAAGTCATAGCGATCCAATTCAGGATTATTCTTCTCCCCCTCGCCCATTTTGGGAGAGGGGGCCGGGGGGTGAGGGCTAACGCAGCGATCGATCGCCTGCCGATAGACCCGCGTCACCGCCGCCACATATTCCGGAGCCTTGAGCCGCCCTTCAATCTTGAGACTGGCCACCCCCGATCGCAGCAGTTGGGGCAGCACCTCCAGCCCGGATAAGTCCTGGGGACTCAATAAATAGCGCCGATCGCCCAAATCCTTCACCTCACCCTCCACCACTAGTTCGTAGGGCATCCGACAGGCTTGGGCACATTCCCCACGATTGGCCGATCGGCCCCCTAAGCTTTCACTGGTTAAGCATTGGCCGGAGTAGGCGACACAGAGGGCACCATGGACAAAAACTTCTAGGGGCATGGCGATCGATCGCCGATTTTGGCGATCGTCCTGGGAATTTTGGGCCTGATCTTGGAGCCGCTCCCGAATTTGGCTCTGAATCTTCTCAATTTCGCCCAGGGAACACTCCCGCGCCAAAACCACCAAATTACAGCCCAATTCCTCCGCAAAGGCAACCCCTGCGGCGCTGGTGATGGTCATTTGGGTGGAAGCATGGATCGGAAAATCGGGGGAAAGATGGCGAAGGAGGCGACAGAGGCCCACATCCTGCACGATCGCCGCATCAACCCCCGCTGTAATCAGTGTTTTGAGGTACTGCTCGATTTGGGGTAGCTCATCGGTGAAAATGAGCGTATTCAAGGTGACATAGCCCCGCACGCCCCGCTGGTGTAACCAAGCCATCAGGTCTGGTAAATCTGCCCGACTGAAATTCTCCGCCCGCATCCGCGCATTGAAGAGATCCAAGCCGAAATAAATCGCATCGGCTCCATTTTCGATCGCGGCCTTGGCACAGTCCCAGTTTCCCGCTGGCGCTAGGAGTTCGGGGCGGGTTTGGGGGGCGAGGGCATCAGGGCCGATCGGCACCGTGGGCAGAGCAGAACGGGGAACAGCGGGGATAGCCATGGCAGAGGATGAAAAGAATAAAGCAGGGGTAAATCGGGGGCATTCTGACCTGGCCCAAAAGGCTTGTAGTACGGACTTTAGTCCGTCCATAGGCCAAAGTGAAATGTCCCCAGTCAATCAAAGGCTACTCTGGATTTTAACGTAACTCCCGTAAGAGAATGGACAAGAGGGGGGCCATCTCATTGGGTCTATTTCACTTGGGAACCCTCGACCTGGGGTATCATTGCCCCAACTGCTGCGCTCCTAACTACCGAATGCACCCCGCTAAACTTCCCTTTAAGTTTTGGATTATTGCTTCCATTGCCTTTATTAACTCCCTAAGTTTTACGATCTTAATCCCTATCCTTTATCCCTATGCCAAGGAACTAGGGCTGAGTGACTTTGAAGCTAGTCTTCTCACCAGTTTTTATGCCCTAGCCCAATTCTTGGCCACGCCAATTTTAGGGCGCTTATCGGATATTTGGGGCCGTAAACCGCTGCTTTTAATCAGTCTCTTGGGCACGGTTTTAGCCAACCTTCTGTCCAGTTGGGCAACGGTGGCTTGGATTTTGTTTGCAGCCCGAATTTTGGATGGCATTACGGGGGGGAATAACTCGATCGCCACCGCCGTCATCAGCGACAGCACCGATCCCCAGGATCGCCCCAGGGCCTTTGGCCTTTTTGATGTGGCTTTTCGATCGGGCTTTATCGCCGGACCCGCCCTGAGCTATGGCGCACAACTGCTGCCGCCTTTTCCTGGGGTTTCGCCCCTGGGTATGAGCTTTTTTGTGGGGGCCGTGGTCGCCCTGATTTCGGTGATTTTAACGGCCTTTTTCCTGCCAGAAACCTTGCCCGCCGAGAACCGATCGGCCCCTCAATGGGGTTGGCAAATGTTGGGTCTAGACAAAATGGTGACGGCCCTCGGTGATGAGAATATCGGCAAGATTTTTGTGCTGAGCCTGCTGTCTGGCCTCACCTTTACCGTCTTTACCTTTGCCTTTCAACCCTTCTTTTTGGAAGTCTTGGGTCAAGATGCCCAGTTTTTGGCGATTTTCTTTACGGCCTTCGGTATTATTGGCATTACCGGCCAAGTTCTGCTGTTTGGGCGGATGACACGCCGGTTTAAGCTGGTTCATCTCATTGGGGCCGCTATTCTAGCCCGATCGGTCATCTTTTTGCTGATTCCCACCTTTCCTAACCTCACTGCCTTTGTGCTGCTGATGTTCACCCTCTCCTTCACCAATATTTTCCCTCTCCCCCTCCTCAACACCCTCCTCTCCCTCAACATCAACCCCCAGGAACAGGGCGAAAAAATGGGCCTCAATGCCTCCTATTCCAGCATTGCCAATGCCCTAGGTCCGGCCTTTTCCGGCTGGTTGGTGGGGTTTGGTTATGGAACCCCCTTTTGGGCGGCGGGTTTGATGTCCATTGGCACCGCCCTCTACAGCCTCCGGCTCCACACCCTTCGGGTCCAATCCTC
>JAYKJG010000385.1:0-4599 GCA_035286285.1 Prochlorothrix sp. | reverse complement strand
GCGGCGATCGGGCGGGGGGCAGAGCTAGAGGTGGAAGTTACTGCCGATCGGCCTGATTTGCTGGCCGTGGAAGGGTTAGCGCGGGTCTTGAAGATTCACCAGGGTGCGGGCCGATCGGCCCAGACAGAGCTAGCGCCATCGGGCCGATCGATCGAGATTGTACCGCAGGATCCGCCGCTGCGGCCCCAGATTGCGGCTTTGGTGGTGGAAGTGCCCGGTGGAGTTGGGGAAGCGGCCTTGGGAGCCTTTTTGCAGTTTCAGGACAAGGTGACCCAGACCTACGGGCGGCAGCGGCAGAAGTTGGCGATGGGGGCCTATGACCTGGGGCAGGTGCAGGGGAATTTGCGCTATGGGCTGCGGGCGGTGGATGCGGTGGAACTTGTGCCCCTGGGGGGCGATCGGCCTTGGACTGGGGTAGAGATCCTGGCGGATCATCCCAAGGCGCATCTTTACGGCGGATCCCTGCGGGGGCAGACGCAAATTCCAGTTCTGGAAGATGGTCAGGGGCAAATTTTGGCGGTGCCGCCCCTCATCAATGCAGAGGGCGTGGGGCGCGTGACGGCGGGGACGGCGGCGATTTTGGTGGATATTACGGGGACTTCGGCCCAAGGAGTGGCGGAGTTGGCGAGTTTGGTGGCCCAGAATTGGCTCGATCGGGGCGCGACGGTGAAGACCGTGGCGATTGTCACGGCTGCGGGGACTGTGACAACACCGCAATTGGGGCGGCGATCGGTGCCGGTTTCGGCCAAGTTTCTCAATGAAGTGGTGGGGACGTTTATCCCCAAGGTAGATCTTCAGCGCTACTTGGGGCGGATGGATTTGGAACTGGAGACGGGGGAGGGGGGCGATCGGGTTTGGGTGCCCCGTTACCGGACGGATATTCTGAGCCAGAGCGATGTGGCGGGGGATTTGTTGGTGGCGGTGGGCATTGAGAATTTGGAGGCCGATCGCTCCGATTTCCAGTTTTTTACGGGCAAGGCTAACCCCCTCAAAACCCTAGCGCTACGGGTGGGAGACTGGTCCCAGCGCATGGGCCTCTTGGAGGTGAAGAGCTATATTTTGACCGATCCCCAGGTACTGGCCGCTTTCCCCGGTCAGCCGATCCAAGCCGCCAATGCCCGCAGCCAGAGCCATAGTGCCACCCGGACCACCCTCCAAGCCGGTTTGCTGGAGATCCTAGCCCACCACATCAGTGCGCCGAAGCCGATCAACCTCTATGAAGTCGGGGAGATTGTCGCCTGGAAAGCAGAGACTGAGCAGGTTCAGGAGGAATTACGCTGGGCTTTTGCCAGTTTGGACCCTAAGGCTTCGTTTTCGACGGCTAAAGCCTATATGCAAACGTTACTGCAAGGGTTGGCGATCGCCTATACCTGGGTTGAGTTTGAGGCTCCGTTTTATATTGGGGGCCGATCGGCGGCGGTGGCGGTGGGGGGGCGATCGATCGGCCATTTTGGCGAAATCCACCCGGAATTACTGCATCGGTTCTCGTTTCCGGAGCCGGTCTGTAGCGGTGAACTCAATTTAGGGGATCTCTAAAATCATAGGGGTAGGGGTTGTGTCTTTGGACTGAATGTCTGCGGGGGATCTGTCGATCGTGACTTACTCCAGGCTGAGTCCCTGGTAGGTGGTGGCTTTGGGGCGGGGAGCAATGGGGGCTTGGGCGATTTTGCGCTCTTGGCGGCGGTGGGCTTGGAAATGTTGCTGCCACAACTCCGGTGCATCGAGGGTATTGCCGCCATGTTGGGTTAAGCGTTGGCGAATCTGGCAGAGCACGGGCGTATTGATACAGGCTCCGGCGACCACCACCTGACCCTTGGTTAAGGCCGGTAACTCCCGCAGTAAGTCGCGCCCAGCGGCCTCTACCCCGTGCTTGAGGCTGTCTTGGTCCACGGGATTGACAATGCGCATTAAAAACTGGCTCATACATTGGGAGAGAACATCGGAGTCTAGTTTTCCTGGTCTTTGGGTGATTAAGCCAACTCCGATGCCGAATTTACGGCCCTCGCTCAGGATAGTGCGCAAAATCTGCTTACAGCGGGAGGGTTCGTGGGCAGGGGCGAAGCGGTGGGCTTCTTCAATCAATGTAAAGAAGGGATAGGGCAGGTAATTTTCATTGTCGGAGTCGATGACCTCGGTGGCGGTATTCATGCGGGCTTGGTAGGCTTGGCGCAAGAGGGCGGCACAGATGACCTGTTGCTCTTCTTGGTTGATTTGGTTCATTTGCAGCACCGTGACTTGCCCTGGTTGCAGCAGGTCTGGGGGCGTGAGATGGAGGGAGGGGTGGAAATAGTCCGATCGCTCCATGCGATCGAGCTTCCATTCCAAAGCAGGAGCCGAAGACCCCGCTTTTTCGTTCCCCTCTTCGTCTACTTGGGTATCGGCTTCGTAAACAGCGGCGATGAGATCTTTGACATCCCAGCGATGCTCACTGCTGCCCCGCTTGTGTTTTTTGAGGATACCAAAGGCTTTATTGAGAATGGACTGCTGCCGATCGCTCATATTGGGCAATAGGGCCAAAACATCGGCATATTCCAGGGAAGAAACCCGAATCCGAATATCCTTGGGTTCCAGAATTTTAACCTGGGGTTGGTAGCCGTCTTCTCCCCGAAAGGCTGGATGACCCCGCAACTCATTGAGGGTGCCGTATTCCCCGTGGGGGTCGAAAATCAGAACTGAAGCCCGGTTATAGGGCCGCATTAGCTCTTCAATGAGCACCCCTGCGGTGTAGGACTTCCCTGAGCCGGTTCCCGCTAAAATTGCCATGTGGGTGCTGACCAGTTCCTTAACATCCAGCACCACGGGCACCGCTTCCGGTTCCCGCAGCAATAAATACCCGACCTCTGCGGATCCCACCGTTCCCGCCGTTTTTTTGTTGAGAATGCCCACCAGTTGCTCATCCCCGGCGAGGAAGACTTTGGCACCGGGGTCGGGGGCGCGGCGGGGGTTTCTAAATCCCAAATTTGGGTCAAAAAAGCCCATGACCTCGACGGTTATTTCATAGATCTCTGGATTGCTGTAGGTAAAGCCGACTAGGGCGGCGATGACTTCGGGGCTGGTTTCGGTGTCGGCAAAGATGCGATCGGGAAAGTGCTCAATCAGTCGTCGCCCGGAGATTTTGCCGAGGATTTGCCGATCGATCGCCCGTTTTCCCGCCCTGCCCGGTTCCTGCCATTGGTAATAGACAAACTCCCCAATGCGCACTTGGCGGTTTTCGGTGGTGATGAACAGGTATTGGTTGCCGTCTTCGCCCGGTCCTTTGACGGTGCCGATGATGGGGCTGGCGATGGGGGAGGGAGGAGCAGGGGTCATGGGTGCGGGGTTGGGGGGGAAAGCGGTGGAGGTCAATGAAGGGGGAAGGGGCTGGAGAATTTTGGGGGATGGGGCTGGGGGGTGCATCGGCGAAAGCGGGATACACCCTCTATTTGCCACCGTGAAATGTACCCAAGTTAAGGATCTAAAGTTAAGGATCTAAAGTTAAGGATCTATAGTAACAGCGATTTCGTGAAACCGAAACGATCGCAGTTCGGTTTTAATTCGGGATAAAATCCCCCCCTTGTTGGGTCGATAAACCCGAACGACACAGTTTTTTGCTGCTGTTATTGTAAGGACATGGAAAGCCAAACAAGGGTTTTTTGACTACACCAAACCCTTAAATTATCTCTCGAAAAGTTGCCCAAAGATTACCCAACAGGAGTTTGAATCATGGCCGTTATTCGCTATCGTCCCTTCTTTGATATCGATACTGAACTGCGCACCCTCCAAGGTGAAGTGAACCGGCTTTTTGGGGCCATCAATCCCCTGGATGAGTCTAGCTTTGTTCCCCGTGCTGAGCTAACGGAAACCCCGGAAAGTTTCCAGATTTGCTTTGAACTACCGGGCATTGCGAAGGAGGATCTGACTGTTGAGGTTACGCCGGATTCTGTGCGTGTTGCGGGTCATCGCAAAGCCGTTAAGCCGACGGAGACAGCCCTCAGTCACCGCACTGAGTTCCGCTATGGAGCCTTTGAACGGGTCATTGGTTTGCCCACTGAAGTGCAGCACAATGAAACCCAAGCCCAGTATGACAATGGCATTTTGCATCTGACTTTACCGAAGCGGGTTACTGAGGATAAAACGGTGCATAAAGTGACGTTTTAGTGGGGGCGTTCCTGGTTAACTGATAAAAAATCTGTCTTGGGCGCGAAAACCGCGCCCCTACAAGATATTTGGGGCTGTAGGGGTCAGGTTTCCTGACCCGCCCTCTGTGCCTAAGTTTGCCCCCCCGTGTGCATTTGACTTTGGAGCAACCCAGGCCCAGATCTAGCCCAAAAGGCTCGTAGTACGGACTTTAGTCCGTCCCTTGACAAAAGTGAAATACACCCTGTTCTTTGACTGATGCTTGACTCATGTCTGTGGTCGCAAGGCCGATCGCCCATTGGCGGTCCCAGGCGGTCCCAGGGGTGAGTTTTTTTGTTGAAACTTTTGGGGTTGATGCACGATCGAGCAAAAGTTGTGGTAAAACCTGAGCCAAGCTTGGCGATCGGCCCCGTGCCCGCTGCTTAGCCCTTGCCCTGAACAGGAGAAAGACCCCCATGGCCCCAGCCCCATCCCGCGTTACTG